>JAVHPL010000100.1:6533-14516 GCA_036170555.1 Sediminibacterium sp.
GGTAATGCAAAGCGGGTAGGATCAGCGAAGCTAATCCGAACGTATCGAGATTGCCGAAGGCAACGATGGGCGTTTGGGTAATGCAAAGCGGGTAGGATCAGCGAAGCTAATCCGAACGTATCGAGATTGCCGAAGGCAACGAATTAAGTTAATGTACTTCAGTAACCAATGATTTAGTATTCACGGCTGAATTAATGTGAAAGATTCTCTTTAAATTTTATTTTCCATATTCCACGTAAGTCTCCCAGTTTATACCCTGTAGCTAAATCATTAGGGTATTTTTTATTGATGATTTTTGCTACATCAGCATTCAAATTTAAAGAAGAATTTCCATGGCAATTTAAACAGGTAGGCATTGTAATTTTAATAGGTTTGTAATAGGTAAACACTTCACCTTCTTTAATAATAGTGTCTTTCGGTAGCTCGTTGTTATGCTCTAAGAAATAGTCAAAAATATCTTGGTCTTGCTTTTCAATTATTTTATTCAATTTATTTCTATTTTTATTACTTAACCTTTGAATTTGTACTTTAGAAATCGCAGATAAAGAATCGGTAATAGGCAATGCATTAACCGAGCAGTAATCAACAGCAGCAACAATTCCGCTAGTAGCAACAGCATTGGTAAGTTTTTTAAATATAGTTTGTTGCGAAAGAATACTAATGGAATCACCTTGGGCTCTATATGCTTGTATTTCAAAATAGGCTTTGGAATTATTTTTACAAGCATTCATACCAAAAAGAAGAAATAAGCCAATAATCCATGTGGAATATTTTTTCATATATATTGAAAATAGTTATAAAATTTAATGGCCCATTCTTGCAATGCATTAACTACAAAATTAATTTCATACATCTTTCTAGAGATGCATGCCAATTGTTTAACTCAATGCAGAAATCTTTTTCAAATGTAGATATGTCCATCACCGAATACGCAGGTCGTTTTGCCGGGGTAGGATAATCTGTTGTTGGAATTGGATATAGTTTGGTATGCAACCCAGCTAAATCTCTAATGGCAACGGCAAAATCATACCAAGATATCACGCCAGTATTGCTGTAATGATAAATACCCGAAAAATGTTTACCCTGTATATCTTGTTCAATTATTTTCAATAATGCGGATGCTAGATCTGCTGCATAAGTGGGGCTTCCTATTTGATCACTTACCACTTTTAATTCAGTGCGCTCGCGCATTAACCTAAGCATGGTTTTTACAAAATTATTCCCATGCACACTATACACCCAGGAAGTTCTAACAATAATGGCAGTTGGGTTATTTTTTTGTACAAATGCTTCTCCAACAGCCTTTGTATGTCCATAATAATTTACCGGATCGGTGGGTGTATTTGGCTTGTAAGGTGCACTACCATTCCCATCAAAAACATAATCTGTAGAAATCGTAATCAACTTGCAATGGTATTTTTCGCAACAGCTTGCAATCTCACCCACCACGGTTCCATTAATGGCTAAAGCAGCTTCCTTTTCTGATTCAGCTTTATCAACTGCTGTAAATGCTGCACAATTAATAAAATAGGCAGGATGTGTTTGTTCAAAAAACGGAGAGATGGTAGCTGGTTTAGAAAGATCTAGTAATTCTCGATCTGTAAAAATAAAATGAAATTTATTTTCTAGTGTAGCAGCCAATTGCTGCAGTTCCCATCCTAACTGACCATTTTTTCCGGTTACTACAACAATTGGTTTCATACAAATTTATTTTCCTGAACTAAATTCTTTAGGTTGTTTAGACCATTCTTCTTTAGGTAGAGATTTAAAATAATCATAGGTTTTTTTCAATCCTTCGGCTCTATCTACTTTTGGCTCCCATCCCAATATTTCTCTTGCTTTTGTAATGTCTGGCTTACGTTGTTTGGGATCATCAACAGGCAATGGCTTGTAAATTATTTTTACAGATGAACCCGTTAATTTCAACACTTCTTCCGCAAAATCCTTTAAGGTAATTTCATTGGGATTGCCAATATTTACAGGCATGGTATAATCACTCATGAGCAACCGATAAATACCTTCTATTAAATCATCAACATAACAGAAACTTCTGGTTTGGCTACCATCTCCAAAAACGGTGAGGTCTTCTCCACGTAATGCCTGACCAATAAAAGCAGGAAGTGCTCTACCATCATTTAATCGCATTCTAGGACCATAGGTATTGAAGATGCGAATAATTCTGGTTTCAACCCCATGAAAAGTATAATAAGCTCTTGTAATAGATTCCATAAAACGTTTTGCCTCATCGTAAACACCTCTAGGACCTACTGGATTTACATTTCCCCAATATTCCTCTGTTTGTGGATGTACCATGGGATCTCCATATACTTCACTGGTAGAAGCTACTAACATTCGGGCTCCTTTAGCTTTAGCCAAACCCAAACAGTTATGTGTTCCCAATGCACCTACTTTAAGGGTTTGAATGGGAATTTTTAAATAATCTATAGGGCTTGCAGGAGATGCAAAATGCAGGATATAATCTATTTTGCCAGGTACATGAATAAACTTGGAAACATCATGATGATAAAATTCGAAATCTTCCAACTTAAACAAATGCTCAATATTTCTTAGATCACCAGTAATGAGGTTATCCATTCCTACAACCTGGTATCCTTCTTTAATAAAACGATCACAAAGATGTGAACCTAAGAATCCGGCTGCTCCTGTTATTAGTATGCGTTTCTTTCCCATGATTTTATATTTTATTTACGACCAACACTTTCATAATGATAGCCCATATTGGTAATATAGTTTACATCAAATAAGTTTCTTCCATCAAAAATAGCTTTGCCTTTTAACATGCTATTGATCACTTCAAAATCGGGAGTTCTAAATTCACTCCACTCAGTAGCAATAATTAATGCATCCGCATTAATGAGCGCTCCATATTGACTATCCGCATATTTTATTTTGTCGCCAATTAGTTTTTTTACATTGGGCATTGCTTCCGGATCAAACGCAGAAACAGTAGCTCCTAATTCGGTTAATGCATTAATCAAATACAAAGCTGGGGCTTCCCGAATATCATCGGTATTGGGTTTAAATGCCAATCCCCATAGTGCAAAATGTTTCCCTTTAATATCATTATTAAAATACTTATTGATCTTTGGCATCAAATGTAATTTCTGCGCTTCATTTACTTCTTCAACCGATTTTAAAATTTTAAAATCGTAATTCACTTCTTCAGAAGACATTATCAATGCTTGCACATCTTTTGGAAAACAACTTCCCCCATATCCAATACCTGGGAATAAGAATCTTCTACCAATACGATCATCACTACCAATACCTCTTCTTACCATATCTACATCGGCTCCTACTTTTTCGCAGAGATTGGCAATTTCATTCATGAAAGAAATCTTTGTTGCTAAAAAAGAATTGGCTGCATACTTGGTTAACTCTGCAGATTTTTCATCCATGAAAATAACGGGATTACCTTGACGAACAAATGGTGCATACAAATCGGACATGAGTTTTTTAGCACGCTCAGAGCTTGTTCCTACCACTACTCTATCTGGTTTCATAAAATCATCTACAGCAACCCCTTCTCGCAAAAATTCCGGATTACTAACTATATCAAATTCACCACTATAATTTTCAGCAACTGCTTGATGTACTTTATGAGCCGTACCAACTGGCACCGTACTTTTATCTACAATTACTTTATACCCGGTAAGAATTTTCCCTAGGTCTTTTGCTACTCCTAATATATAACGCAAATCGGCAGCACCCCCTTCTCCGGGAGGAGTAGGCAAGGCAAGAAAAATAATTTCGGCCTCTTTAATACCCTCTGCTAAATTTGTAGTGAATTGTAATCTACCTTCCTTTAAGTTTCTCAAAAAAATCTTTTCCAGCCCAGGCTCATAGATGGTAATTTCCCCATTCGATAATCGATCTACCTTCGATTGATCTATATCAATACAGGTAACTTTATTTCCGGTCTCTGAAAAACAGGTACCAGTTACTAGACCTACGTATCCTGTTCCTACTACTGCGATTTTCATAATGATTGATTTAAATATTTTAAAACATGTGAACTAATATAATTCAATTGTTCTTCATCCATTTCTGTATGAATAGGTAATGAAATGACTGATTTGGTTAATTGATCGGTAATGGGCAAATTTATTTGAGGTAACCCCAATGATGCAAACATGGCTTGTTTATGACCAGGCACTGGATAATAAATCATTGAAGGAATATTTTGTGCAGCCAAATATTCATTTAATCCATCTCTGCTAGCCCCAATTATTTGCAGTGTGTATTGATGATACACATGGGAATTAAATGGAGAAATATAAGGAACAACAATTTTAGGATGATTAGCAAAAGCTTGATCATAATAACTAGCAACGGATTGCCTTGCTTGATTGTATTGATTTAATTTTGATAATTTAATTTTCAATACAGCAGCTTGAATAGAATCCAATCTAGAATTACATCCTACCACTTCATGATAATATCTTTTTTGCTGACCATGATTGGCAATCATTTTTAATTTATGCGCAAGATTATCGTCGTTGGTGAAAATGGCTCCTCCATCTCCAAATGCACCTAAATTTTTAGAAGGATAAAATGAAGTTGCTCCAATAGTACCAATTGTACCCGTTTTTTTTGTTGTTCCGTCCAAAAAAGTATACTCACATCCAATGGCTTGAGCATTATCTTCGATCACATATAAATTGTGCGCTTTAGCAATTTGCATAATCTGTTCCATCGGCGCAGCATGACCATATAAATGAACAGGTACAATCGCTTTTGTTTTAGGCGTAATGGCTTTTTCAATAGCAGCAGGATCTATACAAAAAGTATGGGGATTAACTTCTACAAATACAGGCTTAAGCTTTAACAGTGCCACTACTTCGGTAGTAGCAATATAAGTAAATGAAGGGGTAATCACTTCGTCACCTGGTTGAAGATCTAAAGCCATCATGGCAATTTGTAAAGCATCCGTTCCATTTGCACAAGGGATGGTATGTTTTACTTGCAAATAATTACTTAATGCTTCTGTAAATTCTTGAACGGGTTTACCATTGATGTATGCAGCCGCATTCAGTACTTCGTGAATGGCCGCATCTACTTTATCCTTAATTTGTTCGTACTGGGTTTTGGTATCTACCATTTGAATGGGCCGCATAGCTCTCGTTCTTTATATTGTACAAATTTAACATAAAAAAGGTAAGCAAAGAATTTGTACATTGATGTTATTACCTAAAATTGAGCCGTAATTTTACAACCCATGAAGTGGATTTACCAATTGTTCCTTTTCTTTTACCCTTTGCTTGCAAAAGCAATCTCCCCTTTTAATGAAAAAGCCAAGAAATGGGTACTGGGAAGAAGCGTTGCTTTTACTCAAATACGGGAATTTGCCCAAAAAACTACTGATCCAATTATTTGGATGCACTGCGCTTCTTTAGGGGAATTTGAACAAGGTTTACCCGTAGCAACTGCCTTAAAAATACAATATCCCAACCATCAACTATTAGTAAGTTTTTTTTCCCCCTCGGGATACACTATCAGAAAAGATCATCCAGTTGCCAATTTTGTATGTTACTTACCCATGGATGGTGCAGCTAATGCTTCCAGATTTTTAAATATAGTACATCCTAAACTGGCCATTTTTATTAAATATGAATTTTGGCATTATTATCTGCAGGAATTAAAGTTGCGCAATATTCCTGTTTTACTGATTTCTGGTATTTTTAGACAGAACCAATTGTTTTTTAAATGGTATGGTGGTTTTTATAGAAATATGTTAAAGCAAATACACTATTTTTTTGTTCAAGATCAACAATCAAAAGAATTATTGAAGTCGTTGAATTTGCCTGTTCAAGTTGCTGGTGACACCCGATTTGACCGAGTGATTACAATTGCCAACTCGTTTAAAGAAAATGCAACCATTGCTCAATTTTGTGGCCATACATTTATCATTGTAGCGGGTAGTACTTGGAGTGAAGACGACAAAGCATTGCACCATTTAGCCATTGCGAATAAAGAAATCAAATGGATTGTTGCACCACATGAAATTGAAAAAGAAAGACTTGAAGAATGTCTTCAATTTTATCCTGATGCCATATTATATTCCGAATATGAATATGCCATTCAACACCAACTAACTATTAAAGAACCTCGCACATTGGTCATTAACAATATGGGTATGCTTAGTAGTATTTATCATTATGCTAGTATTGCTTTTATAGGGGGAGGCTTTACCAATGGCGGCATTCACAATACATTGGAAGCAGCCGTTTATGGTGTTCCTATAGTGTTTGGGCCTGTATATGAAAAATACCTAGAAGCTATTGAATTAATAAAAGCTGGGGCTGCATTCTCTGCTTTGGATATTGTTGAATTAGAAGAAATTATATTGAACTTATTGCAATCACCTAACTTGATGAGCTTGGCAGGAGTATCCGCCAAAAAATATGTAGAAGAAAATGCAGGGGCCACTAAAATAGTAACACAATATATTCAGGAAAACCGTCTTTTGATGATTTGATCAAAGTGTTTCACGGTTTCATTGCTATCTTCCCAACCTAACTTTACTTTCAATTCTCGTTGAATCCAATATTGCGCCTCTGGATAAATGCTAAAACTATTAATGGTTTTTATACTACGTTCATACATGCTTTCATCACCTCTAAACAGCATATGCGCAAACAAATAACGATCATTCACACTGATTGCTTTTCTGAGATCTCGAATGGGGGTTTCCTCTAATTTGGTAGCCACTTCAATTGTATGTTCTTTTAATTGATCATTTAGTATTGGATGGGAAGGGGCTATAATTTCGTTGATAGAAATGGGTTCCTCCACGGGAAATGATTGATGGCTTAATGTGGGAATTTCTACTGGAGCTTCAAAAAGCCATCCACTGGTATTTTCCTTTTCTTTTTTTGGAGTTAATGTAGGTGCATGCACCAAAACGGGAATTTCGGGTTGTGGAACTGGATAAATGGAGGGCATTACTACGGAAACTCCATCATTATCAGAAGCCGTTGTTTGTTTAAATTGAAGTTCGGCCAATAAGAGCTGTGCAGTTTGAGCCAGTTTATAGGTATCAGCTTGTTGTTCAAACTGATCTTTCAATTTATTTATTAAAGTGCCCACTCTTTCCATAGGAAGCAATACTTTTGGGGGTAACCAAATGAGCGATTGTAATTAAACTACAAACGTATAAACTACTAATTTATTTTGTTCGATGTTTATAGAACCAAACTTAAGGGGTGAACGAAGGGGCTGGATTGAAGTGATTTGCGGTAGTATGTTCAGCGGAAAAACCGAGGAACTAATCAGAAGACTTAAAAGGGCAAAGTTTGCTAATTTAAAAGTGGAAATTTTTAAACCAGCAATAGATATTCGCTATGATAACAATAATGTAGTAAGCCACGATGCCAATGCCATTATATCTACCCCCATTGATAATTCTCAAACCATTTTATTGATGGCGCAGGATGTAGAAGTGGTTGGGATAGATGAGGCCCAATTTTTTGACGAAGAAATTGTGCATGTTTGTGAAACCCTTGCATTAAAAGGGGTTCGTGTAATTGTTGCAGGGCTAGACATGGATTATTTGGGGAAACCCTTTGGACAAATGCCCAATTTATTAGCAGTAGCTGATTATATTACCAAATTACACGCCATTTGTATGAAATGTGGAAATATTGCTAACGTATCTTACCGTAAAATATCAGCAGAAGGCCAAGTTTTAATAGGTGAAAAAGAAACGTACGAACCCCGTTGTAGAAACTGCATCCATGAAAAGTAAATTGATCATCATACCCCTAATTAAAAAAGACTTATTACTGGAAATTCGCCAGCAGTATACATTCTATGGGGTATTACTGTATATAGCTTCCACAACTTTTGTGGTGTATTTGTCTATGGGGCAACCAGAAGATAAGGTTTGGAACGGCTTATTTTGGGTACTACAATTATTTGTTTGTATTAATGCAGTAGCTAAAAGTTTTTTACAAGATAGCA
>JAVHPL010000101.1:0-14481 GCA_036170555.1 Sediminibacterium sp.
CTTAGCAGAAGCACTTATGCCAAATTGATGCCAGCCACCAAAGACACGGCATCATTTTTTAGCTTTTATGATGTAACTGAAAAAATTGCCATTGTAATTGGTATGTTTAGTTTTGGTTATATCAATGAATTTACTGGATCACAAAGAAATTCGGTATTGGCATTGGTGGTATTTTTTGTATTAGGGCTCATTGTGTTGTACTCCGCAGCAGTACTTCAAAAAAAGACAGATCAATATGAAATTATATAGCATTAATACGGGCTATTTTAAATTAGATGGCGGAGCCATGTATGGCGTTGTACCTAAAAGCCTATGGAATAAATTGAATCCTGCCGATGAAAACAATCTATGCAATTGGGCATTGAGAAGTTTATTGATTGAAACCAACAATCGCTTGATGTTAATTGATACAGGTATGGGTAATAAACAGGATGCCAAATTCTTTAGCCACTACTATCTCAACGGAAATGATAGCTTAAACAGTTCCCTTGCTGCCCATGGCTTTTCTGAAAATGATATCACCGATGTATTTCATACGCATTTACATTTTGATCATTGTGGTGGTACCATTATTAAAGAAGGAGATATTTTAAAATCAGCTTTCCCTAATGCTCAATTTTGGAGTAATGCCAAACATTGGGATTGGGCCACTTTCCCAAATGACAGAGAAAAAGCGTCTTTTTTAAAAGAAAATATTTTACCCATAAAAGAAACTGGTAAACTTCAATTTGTACCCAGCCCTGAAGCCGATTTTGATGAAAATCATTTATTGGGTAAAGTTGATTTTACAAAAGATATTTCCATTCGTTTTGTAAACGGCCACACCAATAGTATGATGTTGCCTCAAATTAGTTACA
Organism: Sediminibacterium sp.; assembly: GCA_036170555.1. Lineage (GTDB taxonomy): Bacteria > Bacteroidota > Bacteroidia > Chitinophagales > Chitinophagaceae > Sediminibacterium. The sequence goes on from JAVHPL010000101.1 coordinate 858, forward strand.
AGGGCAAAACCATTGTGTATATGGCTGATCTTTTGCCATCGGTTTCCCATATTCCCTTACCTTATATTATGGGTTATGATATTTTTCCTTATACCACATTGCAAGAGAAAAAATCTTTTTTACAGGAAGCCGCAGATCAACAATATATATTGTATTTTGAACACGATGCAGTAAATGAATGTTGTACTGTTCAACAAACAGATAAGGGCATTCGATTAAAGGAAACTTTTAAATTAGCTGATATTTAACGAAGCGATATTAAAGAACTTAACTTATAACGTAAGCCTTTATAGGCCATCATATCTACTTTTACAGAGCCAATTACGATGGGGCTTTCTATTCTTATTGGTATATGATTAGCGTCATCTGTAACCCAAACAGTCATTTTCTCGCCCCCAGAAAAGATGGTTCCTTTTACTAGCAAGGGCCTAAACTTGATCGCTTTAAACTTACCGTACTTAGTTTTTATTTCTTCTTTCCCTAAATACTTTATGTACAAGTTATAAATTTGGTTATCTAAGAACATTGAAAATGGAATTTTATCATCTACTTTATACTTAGCATAATCAATATTTCTAGCATAATAAATAGAACTCAATACATCTTGAATACAAGCAGGTACTTTAAATACCCCCTTGGTTGTAATAGCACTGTTGGATACTTTATTAAAAGTTACATTCTCATTAATTTTATATCCCCCCTCTTCTACTTGCCTAATAAACTTTAACGGTTGTAATGTAGCCGTATCTATATATGTTTCATATTTATCCCTTACTTTAAAAATCCAATCGTAACTAGTATTTGATGAACCAATTCCTGTAACATGATAAGCTGGCTTATTATTCATTTTGTCTAAGGCTACAGAAAAATTAGCAGTGCCAGCATTTACGTATAAGCCAATTACTGAATAATACACATTATATTGAATACTTTCGCCTTCTTGAAATGCACTATTTTTAAGTCCACAAAAATCATCCCCGGCCGATAGACCAGTGGAAATAATTAAAAAACAAATTAGTATTAACAAATTTTTCAACAGTTCTTTATTTACTATTCCTAAATATTCTTACCCCTAATATAAATAAACTACCTGCAATTGCTGGTAAGATTAAGTTAATTAACCAAATACAGGCTGCTGTTGCTATAATTCCAACAGCATTGGTACTTACTAACCCAAATAAGAGTAAGCTTAGTTTTCCTCTAAAGCCTAGTTCTGCCAAAGTAATGGTGGGTACCATAGACATCACCAGCAACATAACACTTACCAACGCTGCAGCATCTAACCAAAAAATATTTACATTAAATAACTGCATTAACAATATATATTGCACCAAAAAAACGGCATACCGTATAAAAGATAAGGAAAGTATATTGGTTAATTCTTTCCAATGAAATTCTTCTAATTTTTCTACCAAAAAACGATATTTTGCTACCAACGGAATTTTCTCTACCAATTCTATTAGGCTTGCTAATTTATAATAAGCCAAAGTAAATAAAATTACCCCCCCTGTAATAACGTAAATCAATCCATCTAACCAAAAGATGGTTAACCCTTTTAATTCATTATTTTCATTTAGTATAAAATTACGCATATACAATAATGAAATGGCGCCCATAACAAAAGTTGCAATGATCTGGGCCATACTTCCTACAAATGAAAGTGCTACCCCTCTCAACCGATTACCCTCTTTTAAAAAAGCAGCCCTTCCTGCTGATTCTCCAATTCTATTGATGGTATTAAAGCCCAATGCCTGCCCTGCCAAAATAGATCTGAAAGAATTAAAAAAGCCAATATGCTCAATTCCTTTTAATTGCAATTGCCACTTGCGAGCCTCAATACCCCAGTTTACCAACATAAGCCCTATTGCAGCAAATAATTCCCACCTATTCAATTGTTTAAATTGATATAAAATTTGATCCCAGGAATTTTGTACATCAGATTGATGTTGAACCTGCCTGTAAATGGAATAAGACAACCAAATAAATAGCAAGGGCCCAACTATATAATTTAAAATATTTTTCTGCTGTTTAGTCAAAAACTGGTTTTAAAACAAAGATAAGGGAGTAAACCCTTGCAGATGAATAGAGATTATAAAATCAAGTAGTGAAATGCTTAATTTTACATTGCATGAAATACGATTCAGTTATTTTAGGAATAGATCCTGGTACACAATTAATGGGCTTTGCCTTGATTGGCATTACCAAAGGTGAACCTGCCTTATTGTTAATGGATGTATTAAAACTTACAAAAGAAAAAAATATTTATGCAAGGCTAGAAATGATTTATACAAAAATAATAGCCATCATTCAACAATATCATCCTACATCTTTTGCAATTGAAGCTCCCTTTTTTGGCAAAAATATACAAAGTATGCTCAAACTTGGGAGAGCTCAAGGAGTGGCCATTGCAGCAGCCATGCAAACCCAATTACCAGTTACAGAATATGCACCCAAAAAAGTAAAACAATCTATTACTGGTAATGGAAATGCCGATAAAGATCAAGTATGGAAAATGCTTCAAACTTTGATGCAAATAAAAGTAAAACCCAAACAATACGATGCAACAGACGCTTTAGCTGTAGCACTATGCCATTTTTACCAAACCAATGGCATTAAATCTATATCAGCAAATAAGCCAGGTAACAGAACAGGAACTAAATTGGGAGGCTGGGGAGATTTTGTAAATCAACATCCAGAACGTTTAAAAAAATAGTGGCGTTTACCTTTATTTCTATAAACAAAAACGTTAGAGATTACGCAGAATCGCTTGCTGAACTTCTTTTAACTCTTCGGGAGTTAAAGTTAATTTAGGTTTATTAAAATTTAAATCATCCGCACGGTTTATGGGAACCAAATGCAAGTGAGCATGAGGAACTTCTAATCCAATTACAGATAGCCCACAACGATTACATGGGAAAGATTTCTCAATGGCTTTAGCAATGGGTTGAGCAAATACCAATATCTCTTGCAAATAAGTTTTATCCAAATCAAAAAAACAATCCGTTTCTATTTTAGGCACAACCAATACATGCCCTTTTACAAGTGGAAATATATCTAAGAAGGCAAAAAAATATTCGTTTTCTGCAATTTTATAGGAAGGTATTTGACCCGCAATAATTTTAGAAAAAATAGTCATTGGTTATACAGTTATGTCTTCCACTTTAAATTTTAAAATTCCATTGGGGGCCTGAATTTCGGCTACTTCACCTCTTACTTTTCCCATCAGGCCTTTACCTATTGGGGAACCTGCAGAAATTTTGCCCAATTTTAAATCGGCCTCTTTTTCTCCAACAATTTGATAAGTAACTGTTTTTTTAGTAGCCATATTGGTAATGGTAACTTTGGTAAGGATGGTTACCTTACTGGTATCAATAGTAGTTGTATCTACAATTTTAGCATTTGCTATAACACCTTCTAATTGCTTAATTCTAGCTTCAAGCATTCCTTGTGCTTCTTTTGCAGAATCATATTCAGCATTCTCTTTTAAATCTCCTTTTTCTCTTGCTTCAGCAATTGCTTTTGAAGCGGCAGGGCGATCAACCGATTTCATTCGATGCAATTCTCCACGCATTTTATCGAAAGTTTCTTGCGTAACATACATATTATTAACCGTCATACACTTGCTTTAAGAATGGTAAAAAAAATACAACGCCACATTTGATTGAAGCGTTGCATATATTGCAAATTTACTGAAATAGCTTAAATAAACCCTATTAAATTCCCAGTTTTTTAATCAACACCTGGGCCATTCGTAAGAATGCCTCCTTACTGTAACCGGCAATATGCGGCGTAATAATCACTTGAGGAAAAGAAATCAGGGTTTTTAGCTGCAATTGCTCTACAGAAGATAAGTTAGCTAATTTCTCATTTTCCAAAACGTCTAATCCTGCTGCCTTAACTTGATGAACAGATAATGCCTTAATAAGAGCTTCCGTATCCGTTATGCTACCTCTACAGGTATTTATGAAATACGGTTGCTTTTGCATGGAATTAAAAAAAACCTCATTGGCATAATGAAAGGTTTCTTTGGTTAATGGCAAATGCAAACTAATAATATCTGCTTTACTTAAAATGGTTTCTAGTGTTGTTTCCTGAACGTTGTTAGTAGAAAAATTCGTTTTATATTTATCGTGTGCCAAAATTTTTACATCAAAAGAACTCAATAATTTTGCAAATGCCGATCCCGTATTTCCGAACCCAATAATTCCAACGGTTTTTCCACTCAATTCATCTCCTCTATTTTCATCTCTTATCCATTGCCCTTTTTTAATTTCATCATAGCTACTATTTATTCGGTTCATTAAATTTAATAATAAACCCAATGCATGTTCGGCTACTGCATTTCTATTACCTTCAGGACTACTTTCACATATTATTCCTTTACTTTTTGCATATTGCACATCTATCAATTCCATTCCACTTCCCAATCTACCAATCCATTGTAAATTTTCTGCAGCATCTATTAATGCAGCATCAATTGTTAATCGAGTGGTTACAATTAATCCAATAGTATCTGCAAGTTGATTTTTCAATTCATGATAACTAATAGTAGAAGCCACCATTACATCAAAGCCTTTTGCTACTAAATATTCGCTAAGATAGGGATGTGCATTGGCTGTTATAATTACTTTATTGGCCATATTTTAGTTTCAAATTCGTTTAATAAAATTAGTTCGCCTCTTCCAACAATCCATTACTACCCATTCTAAAAGTTAATGCAGCAAAGTCTTCTACTGTTAATTGTTCTGCTCTTTTAGTAAAAATAGGTTCTTGTAAAACAGTTGTATTAAAAAAAGGCTTTAGAGGATTTCTCAACATTTTTCTTCGTTGATTAAATGCAGCTTTAACCAATGTAAAAAAAGCTTTCTCCGATTTCATAGGTACAAATTGTTTTTTCCGAAGCAATCGAATAATACCGCTGGTAACTTTGGGAGGTGGATTAAAACTTTCCGGAGGCACATCATATAAATAGTCTACATCATAAAATGCTTGTACCAATACACTCAAAATTCCATACACTTTTGTGTGTGGCTTTGAAACAATTCTCTCGGCCACTTCTTTTTGAAACATACCAATCATTACCGGTATTTGTTGCTTCCATTCTAATACCTTAAATACAATTTGTGTAGAAATATTGTAAGGAAAATTGCCTACCAATGTAAATTGATTGTCAAAAGGTGCAGGAATACTTAAAATATCTCCTTCTACCAATTGATTTGCCATAGTTGGATATATATGCAGCAGGTACCTTATTTTCTCATTGTCTAACTCTACTGCTTTAAATTGAATGCCTCTTAATCCTATTAGGTATTTGGTGAGGGCTCCTCCACCTGGCCCAACTTCAAGCAATTGCTCAAATGGATTTTCTTGTAAGGATTTTACTATTTTCTTACAAATAGATTCATCAATTAGGAAATGCTGACCCAGCGATTTTTTGAGCGTATATTGCATGGCTGCAAAAGTAGTAATTTAGCATCCTAAATAAAGGTTCATGAGTAACGATTTACAAAAACCAATCATTGGCTTCAGTTGCGGAGATTTAAATGGCATTGGTATGGAAATAATCATCAAAACACTTTCAGACCAGCGTTTGTTGGAAATCTGCGTGCCTATTGTATTTGCTAGCAATAAGTCACTTAATTTTTATAGAAAAAATTTACCCGATGCTAATTTTAATTATACAAGTATTAAGGAATATAGCAGAATCAACCCTAAACAGGTAAATATTTTTAACGTTTGGGAAGAGGAAGTGGCTATCATGCCGGGGCAATTAAACGAAACTGGAGGTAAATATGCCTTATTATCTTTGCAAGAAGCTACCAAAGCCCTTAAAGAAGGCCATATTCAAGGACTAATTACAGCACCTATTCATAAAAAAAATATACAATCAGCAAGTTTCCATTATAGTGGGCATACACCTTACTTAAAGGAATTTTTTAATGTTTCGGATGTACTGATGTTTTTAGTAGCAGAAAATATGCGGGTTGGTTTGGTAACAGAACATGTTACCATCGAAGATGTTTCAAAACATATCACCCGTGAAAATATCTTAAGTAAACTAAATATCATGCATAGTAGTTTACAAAAAGATTTTGGCATAGATAAACCCAAAATTGCCGTATTAGGGCTCAATCCACATGCAGGTGATGAAGGTTTAATAGGAAAACAAGAAGAAGAAATTATTAAGCCAACCATTAAAGAAGCAAGAAATAGCATGCTTGCTTTTGGCCCATTTAGTGCAGATGCTTTTTTTGCAAGAGCACAATATGATCAATTCGACGCCGTGTTGGCCATGTACCACGACCAAGGATTAATTCCATTTAAATCCCTTGCTTTTGGAGAAGGGGTAAATTATACCGCAGGATTACCTGTTATCAGAACCAGTCCCGATCATGGAACTGCTTTTGATATTGCAGGACAAGGCAAGGCCGATCATAGCTCTTTCATGGCGGCTACATTTGAATGCCTAGAAATTATTCGCATGCGTTTTGGTTACACAGAAATGAGGCAAAACCGGTTGAGAAAAATAAGTGCCAGAATGTTTGCCAATGCAGTAGATGAACGTATTGAAGAAACCGAAGAATAATATTATGATTCAATTAGAAAATAGCCATGTACGTATTTCTGTAAATACCAAAGGTGCAGAATTGCAAAGTATTTTTTGCAAGGATACACAATTAGACTATTTATGGAGTGGAGATCCTGCATTTTGGGGCAAAAAAAGCCCTGTATTATTTCCAATTGTTGGAGGATTAAAAAACAATACCTACCAACACAATGGAACTGCTTACCAATTAAATAGACATGGATTTGCCAGAGACATGGAATTTACGCTTACTGCAAAAGAAAATAATCGTATCAGTTTTACGCTAAATGCCAATGAAACTACCCTACTACAATTTCCTTTTTTATTTCGCTTTGTAATTACATATTCACTTCATGAAAATATAGTTACTTGTAATTATCAAATAACTAATATAGATGTTAAACCTCTCTTTTTTTCAGTGGGTGCTCATCCTGCCTTTAAAGTACCACTAGTAGAAGGAACTTCTTTTGAAGATTACCATTTACTGTTTAATGAAAATGAAACCGCTGGCAGGTGGCCGTTAAATTCAGATGGGCTCATTGAAAATTCACCCGTTCCATTTTTTAATCAAACCAATAAGATTGATTTACAAAAAAGTCTTTTTTATGGAGATGCTTTGGTATTTAAAGGGCTTCAATCAAATAGCATTTCATTACAAAGTAAAAATACTAAGCATGGTTTTACATTTTCGTACAGCAATTTTCCCTACATGGGTATTTGGAGTGCAAAGAATGCTAACTTTGTTTGTATAGAACCCTGGTGCGGCATTGCCGATTCTGTAGATGCAACTGGTGAATTAAGAAAAAAAGAAGGCATCCATTTATTAACACCTTCCGAATTAATGAGCAGAAGCTGGAGCGTTACCCTTTACTAATTATTTAAAAACGGCATCTGAAATTCCTTTATTAATTTCATAAGAAGTATAATTAATTTCTACCCTACCTTTTTTTGCTTTCATTTTATCTTTTACTGCTTTATCGGTATCATCAAATTCCAAGGTAATTCCTTTAGGTAATTTATAATCTTTGGCATTAAAGCTAAAAAAAACCTTATCGGGAAGAGCATAAGAAGCAAATTTCCCGTAACTCATTTCCATTTCATAAGTACCATTTTCTCTGGTTGTAGTTACCGATTTTATAATGAGTAAACTAGCTTCATTAATATATAATGTAGATAAAATTACTTCATTGTTATCACCACTAGGAAGCAACTTTACTATTCTGGTTTTAATTTTACCAATCGTTGCCGTACCAGCATCAATAGCTACAAATCCGGTAGTTAATATCATATTTCCTATATTGATACTCACCCCTCCTTTGGGTAAAACAGAAATACCACCATTACGTTGTAATCTAAAACGGTTGGGTTTTTTATAAAAAACTTTAATTTTTCCAATAGGTGCTTTAATAAATGCTACATCAGTTTTCATTTTTCCTTCTGCTGTATAATCGTTTACCAAATCTAATTTGGCTTTAACTTTCATTACTAAGGAATTCATATCCTGTGCCCAGGTATTATTACCAATACAAATTAGTATGGCAATATTCAATATGATACTAATTATTTTTTTTTTCAACATGGAATTTTCTTTACGAGCAATTTGCCCATCCTAACTTAAAATATCTTTTTTTCTAAATAATAATATAGCACTACCAGCAAATCCTACTATATGAATCAATAAAATAGAAGCCGATCGAATAATTTTTTCAGGGTACTGTATACTACCTATTATGGCCTCATTGGCATCATTTACTTTAAAATCAAAAAACTCCTTCCAGGTTATCATGTGAGAAGTAAATAAATATGGTTTAATGATATTGAATATAGGAATATTCATCGTACTTAAAATAGTAAATACAATAATGATGCTCATGGTGGCAACAATTGGCCCAATGGAATTTTCAGCAAAGAAAGAGAGAAAGAATGCTAAGGCAGTTACCGTTAACATAGCCAAAGCCGCAAAACAAAATGCACCAGCATATCTCCAAAATACATCTGATTCTTTTACAATTACTACATAGTTACTTTTCATTAGAAATAGATCATCGGTACCAAAAATGAGCATGCTTACAAAAAGCCCCATCACGGCAATCCAAATGAGTAATAACAAAGTATAAATTACAGAAGCTAAAAATTTAGCCGTAACTATTGCCGTTCTAGATTGAGGTTTGGTAAGCAACAAACGCAAAGTTCCCATATTAGCTTCACCCGAAATCATATCAGCAGCAATTAAAGCAATTAATAATGGTACATGAACCAACAAAAGTTGAAGTATAACATAGCAAATAAAATATCCATTAAGGATATTTCCATCAACAGCAAATGAACTGGTAAAATCGGCCATTACAAACGAAGTGTACTCTTTTCCATCTACCAATAAACCCAATTGGATTACCCCAATAAGGGCAGTAATAGCAGCAAAAGCCAGATAAGTTCTGGGTCTGCGAAAAATTTTATACAGTTCAATTTGTAAATGTGCCCACATGTTGTTTGCCTGCTGTTATTTGTAAAAAATAATCTTCTAAACTATGCCTTGGTTGAAGTAATAAAACTTGAACACCATTAGCTACTAAATCGTTGTTCAAAAAAGGAATTGACGCTTTATCTAACTGAATAATAAGTTGCCCATCACGCATGGGTTGAACATGATTAGCCCATTTACTATTTAGTAAAAATTGGGCTGTTTGTACATTATTGGTTGTATCTATCTGTAAAACAGTTTGAGTTGTATTAAAAAGTTCTTCAGCCTTTCCTTCTACCAGTTTTTTACCTTTATCTATAATTAAAATTTTACTAGCTATTTGTTCAATTTCATTAAGCAAGTGAGAAGATACAATAACTGTTTTCTTTTGTTCTTTACTTAAAATCAATATTAAATTTCTTATATCGGCTATTCCCTGTGGATCTAATCCATTAGTTGGCTCATCTAAAATAATCAATTGAGGATTGTGTACTAGAGCAATGGCAATTCCCAAACGCTGTTTCATTCCTTGAGAAAAAGTTTTTACCGTACCATGAGCCCGATTAGCCAAACCTACCATTTCTAATTGTTCCATCAACATGGCATTTGATGCTTGAACTCCACTTAGTTTTGCAAATAATTTTAAATTTTGGTAGGCAGAAAGATATTTGTAAACATCTGGTTTTTCTATAACAGCCCCAATTTGTTGTAATATTTCTTTTCGATGTGTTTGTAAATTATAACCGAATAATTCAATATGGCCACTCGTAGGTGTGATAAGGGTTAGCAACATTCTAATGCTTGTACTTTTGCCAGCTCCATTTTGTCCTAAAAATCCGTACACATCTCCTGATTGTACAGAAAAAGAGAGATCATCTACAGCCGTCAATTGGCCAAAATGCTTTGTAAGATTAGCAACTTTTACAATATCCTGCATCTTTAACTATAACATAAAGATACTCAAGTTGTTCAAAATAATGTTAGAAATAGCTATTTACCCACTTTTAAATATACTTGCAAATTTTTTACATAGTTTTCAAAAGCTAATACACCAGTAGGTGTAATTTTACAAGTTGTTTGAGGGTAATTGTCTTTAAATTGTTTAAGTACACTTATATAACCAACTTCTTTTAATTTTTGAACCTGCACACTTAAATTACCCGCAGTAGAATTCGTTTTCTCCCTGATAAATGTAAATTCAGCTTCTTTAACACTGATGAGTAAGCTCATGATTGCTAATCTTAACTGTGAATGTAATATGGGATCTAATTCTTTAAACATTCAATGTAATCTGAGCCAGATATTTTTTTCTTAAAATAATGCCAGGTATAAACCAGCATACCAAGGCTGATGCAGACCCAAGTAACATATCGTATTTACTTTGAGTAAATAAGCTTAGCATAAAAAAGCCATACGTAACAATTGCTCCTACTTTCATGGGGGTAAACTTTTTTACCATTCCAGTAACCATGGTTGGAAATGCATAAATTAAAATATAAATGGAATATAATGAGGGAGTAAAAGGTTTTATTACTTCATCTACACGCCCATCTGTATAATGTTTCATTAGAGTAAAACCATCTTGCGCAAATAGTTTTTCAGTTTGAACAGGAACAATATTTTGAAAAAAACTCAATGCAAAAATACTAATGCCAAATACCAACCAAACTGCATTCACCACGTCATTGTCGTATTGCTTGGCTTTTACATTTTTCTTCTCTTTTATAGATATATATAGCTGAGGTATAATGGCGGCAAATACCAGCCACCAAATATCTATTAGAAGTGTGAAATTATATTCTCTTTGCAAATAACTCATGAATGAAGCAATAGATACCACTGCCCCCCAAAGCAAGGAGCCAATACCCGTATCATGGTAACTTCCCTTGGCTTTTTTAATCATTTCAGCAATTAGCTGCAAACTATCCTGTTCCGAAAATTCTTTTTCTTCTGGCATATTAAGCTGATTTAAATCTTGCTCTTAAAAGATAACCTGGAATAATCCATCCAAATAAAACTGCTGGAATTAGAAGGAGAATAACTTCAATCGAATGATTTTGAACTGAAACCAATGACAATATCCAACAAATAATTCCACCAACCATCAACGGTCTGAAACGCATAATGGCGCCCGATAAAAATGTAGGAATGCCGTAGAATAAAAAAATAAATGGATAAAACAAATTCCAAATTTGAAGCATGGCCATGATATAGGAAAACAAACCCATACAAATACCAAAAGTCATCCATACATATCCGATGATTTCATCGGTATAGGTTTTAACTTTTTCAGCTTTTTTCTTTTGAATCAAAAAGAAAATTTGATAAATCATTATAGGAATGGTCATTAACCAAATAAAACCTGATTGTTTAAAATTGGTCATATTCAATTTTAGCAATAGGTATTGCCCCAAAGAGCAAATAGTTACTACCCAACCCCAAACTAAATACAATGTTCCATTTTCGGAAAACTTATTTTGGGCTTTGTTAATCATACTTTCAATGAGCGCTAAGCTAGATTCTGCAGATAGTTTATTTTGGTGATTCATGGGAACCATTTATAGTATAAAGGTAGCCCCGCAAAACGGGGCTACGAAAAATCAGGTACACAAATTACTGACAAGCAGCCAATGATTTGTCTGCTTGCTCCCTACCCCAATTTGGATGAAAAGGAGATGCCGGTTTAAATGTTTCAAAAAGTACTATAGATTTCTCTAATAATTTTTTTGCAACCGCTTTACCACCACCAAAGGCTTCAGGAACATTCATGATATATTGGCCTTCTAACATATAAGGGCGAGGATTGGTAGGATCAATTGTTTTAGCCTTTGCAATTGCTTCGGATGCAACTGCTCCATACGTTTGCCATCTACTCATTGGGTCTACGGTTAACTGTAAAACAGCAACCATTTGTTTTAAACAATTTAATTCTGAATTATTGGGCTCAAGAACTTCTGCTTTCGTAAGTAATTCTTTTACTTTTTCAGCAGTTTTATCTTTATCGGCTTTAGGGTTCATCCAAGTTGCTAAAATGGTAGTTTGTGCTGCATAATAAAATGGCAACCATTTATCTTTTTCAGCATCAGCAACTCTTTCAAAAAAAGCAGCAGCGGCTAGCATATCATCTGCAGATTTGGCTTCTTTAAATTGGGTTAATCCCCTACCCATTCCAGCATCGTACTTTGATTGAGCAGCAACAGTTCCAATAATGAACATGGTGATAATTACGAGTATTTTTTTCATGATGATGTTGATTGGTTTTATTAGATGTTTTAATTTTATTAAATGATTGATTAAAGATTTCCATTTATATTCTGCTGTGTTCTATCTACACCCCAACTAAAGAATACTCCCAAGAAAAAGTTACGAGGAGCAGGTGGAATAACTGCAGAATTAATTAATTGACCATTGCTGTCTTTTAATCTACTACTGTAATTGTATCCAAATATTTGAATTTCATTAAATACATTATTAATACCTACCACAACAACAGTATTGGCCTTACCCAATTTAGGTAACCAGTTTAAGCTGAAGTTATTGCTACTGTACGCAATGGTTTTATCACTTAAAAATTCATTGGAAGATTTGTTGGGATTATAATAAGGACGGCCTGTACTCCAGTTCCAGCTCCAATTTACACCAAACATATTTTTTACCCAGAACTTTTTTAGTACAATGCTACCGCTGTGATTTGCAGCAAATGTGGGCATGGCAGCAATAGGATAATTGTTATAATTTCTTTTGGTATCTAAGTATGAATAAGTGATCCAGTAGTCAAAATTCTTAAAGGTTTTTTTATCTCTCCAAAACAATTCTAACCCTTGTGCAAAGCCTTCTCCATTTGTATTGATGGCTGATGTACCTGTTGCATCTGTTTTTAATAAACTGATATAGTTTTTATAAAATACTTGTGTTCTAAAAGTATACTTGTTAGAGATATACTGATAGGTAAGAATATAATGATCCGCTCTTAAAAAATCAAATGCAGTATTATTAGCTAAATATTTACGCTCTGGGGTTTGATAAAAAATACCATAATCTGCAGACACCTGACTTTGTGCACCCACTTTATAAGATAATGCAGCTCTTGGTGCAATATTCCATTTATTTAATAAAGAACTATATTCTAATCTTATACCTGGGCGAAACGCTAGATTATTGGTAATGTATAAATCACTTTCTGCAAATGCAGCAGTATAAAAGTCGGAAATTTTTGAAGCAAACGATCCTGCTAAATTTCTGTACCTGCTGGTATCCTGATTGTTCCAAACTTCGGCACCAAATCTGAGTGTATTGATTGCCCCAAACCTTTTATCAACAACAGCCCTGGCTTGTACCATCCACTGACGGGTAGTTAAATTAAATTGGGCATAATCTATCACGGAAATATTTACTATAGGAATTTTTTGGTTCTGTTGATTTTGCACCTCATTCACAATACGATCTTGATTATAGCTAACACTTACTGCAGTATTCAATTTCCAGCCATTTCCTAAAAATTGGCGGTAGCTTATATTGGTAAAAAAATTCTTATTGCTTAATTGAAATGCATTCTTTAAACCAATGCTATCCAATGA
>JAVHPL010000102.1:0-2931 GCA_036170555.1 Sediminibacterium sp.
CTTTGAAACGTTGGTCTTGGCTAATGATCCAGGCTACTAAATAACCTGCGTAAGAACCACCCGTTACAGCCAATTTTGAGGTGTCAATAAAACCCTCTTTCGCAGCAAGGTCTAATGCAGTTAATACATCGGAAGTTGGGCCCTTACCCCAATCATTTAAATTAGATCTTAAAAAATCAGTTCCATATCCACCAGAACCTCTTTGGTTAGTATATACCACTACATATCCTTTAGCGGTATAATACTGAAACTCATGCCACATAGAGCTTTCGCCCGGACCCCACATAGCAGAAGGCCCCCCGTGAATATTTACAATAGTTGGATATTTTTTTCCTGCTTCAAAATTGGCCGGTTTCATAATCCAATAATCTATGGTCATTCCTTGCTCGTTCACAAAGTTTTTCTTTACAGGAAAACTTACACTTTTATTGCTCACCCAATCATAATTAAAGCTGCTAATTCTTAAGGTATTTTTTCCTGCAGCATCACTGCTATATAATTCAAATGGGTTAGCAACTGTAGTTTTAGCAAATACCAACTTATTTTCAAATAAATCATAGCTACTAATTCCTGCATCGGTTTCGGTAAGCTGTTCTACTTGTTTGGTTTTTAAGGCTACCCTATAAATAGGGGCACCACCATTGCTTTGCGCATTAAAATAAATATATTTTTCATCCTTGGTCCAATGAAGGTTTCCTTTATTCCGATCAAATGGAAGGGTAATTGCATTGTCAAGATTGCCATTAATTGGCATGATGGCTAAACTAGGCACATTTACAAAAGAAACAGTACCCTCTAAAAAGGCCAACCATTTTCCACTAGGAGACAATATAGGGCTGGTGAAAGTTTTGCCACTGGCACCTAATAATTTGGTAAAATTACTTCCATCTGCATCTGCAATAAAAATTTGGCTTTCCAACGCACGATCGGGATGTTGGGTAGCATCCATATTTCCGCTGAAAACAATTTTCTTTCCATCAGCAGAAAATTCGGGACTATTAAAACGATAAAATCCGCTGGTAATGGCTTTGGGTGTTGCACCAACTTCGGTAGCAACAATAAAAATATGCGCAAAAGAAAGGTCTCCAGAGGTAGTGGATTCCTCTTGAAAATTAAGCTTATTGATTACTTTGGCTTTTCTATCAGCTACATTCAAATCTAAATAAGCACGTATTTCATCCATATTGCCATCAGGATCAGCCTTGGCCATATTGCTTTTTAAAAATTCATTGTTGGTGAATCCTGGTTTTTCCATGGGCCATTCGGGCAATGCTTTTGTAGGGTTTAGTACAGTGTCTTTTAATAAATCTTTCAACGAAACGGATGCACTAAATAAAATTTGTTTACCGTTTGGGCTAAATTTTGGGCTACTTGCACCATATTTAAATTTGGTTAACTGAATGGGTTCACCCCCTTCAAAAGACAATAGAAATATTTGCGGTTTTCCCTCAACTGCTCTTACAAAAGCCAATTGTTTTCCATCTGGGCTCCAAACAGGTTGTGAAGCAGGATCCTTTGCTGTTAAGGGTTTTGGGGCAGCACTGCCATCGGTAGGTACAATATACAATTGATTATTGTATTTGTATTCCCACTTACTATCACCATCTTGATCAATACTATTTAAAACAAAAACAGCCTTGCTACCATCGGGGCTAATACGAATGCCACTCATTTGCTTCATCTTAAGCATATCCGATATTTTAATGAAGTCTCCTTTTTGTTGGCTAAAACCAATGATGGGGAGCAGGAGTAGGAGTAAGTATTTCTTCATGGGGTATTTTTTGAGCAAGTAAAGTACAAAGAATTTAGCCGCTGAAAGCACCGCTGCTGTATTTTTGCCCTCTAAAAATATTGTATGAGTGAAATAATAAAGGAGTTTAATGATTACCGCGAAAAAATGAATGAGGTAATTTTAAGCAAGAATAATTTGGTTATGAAAAGGCTTTGGAATTTAGATACCAATACCTATGAGGAAGGGGCCTTAGATAAAAAAACCAAGGAATTATTAGGCTTAGTTGCCAGTATGGTGTTAAGATGTGATGATTGTATAAAATATCATTTAGGGAAAAGCAATGAACTAGGCGTAAGTACCGCGGAAATGTATGAATTGTTTGCTGTGGCAAATATTGTAGGGGGAACTATTGTAATACCGCATACCAGAAGAGCTGCAGAGTATTGGGAGGCCTTGCAGGAGGATTCTTCTAAGGGTTAAAATGATTATTTTATAGTTTCAGTAAAATTCTCACTTAAAAAAGCAATCAAATTTCGTAACTTGTAGCCCGAAATAAGAGAGATATGAGTACATTAACTGCCGCTGCCCCATTAACATCAAAAGATTTTGCAACAGACCAGGAAGTAAGATGGTGCCCTGGTTGTGGAGATTATTCAATACTAGCACAGGTTCAAAAAGTAATGCCAACTATTGGAGTGCCACGTGAAAATATTGCCATTATCAGTGGAATAGGTTGCAGCAGTAGGTTTCCTTATTATATGAATACCTATGGTATGCATAGTATTCATGGTAGAGCGGCAGCAATTGCGAGTGGGTTAAAAGCAGCTCGCCCCGAATTAAGTGTTTGGATTGTTTCGGGAGATGGAGATAGTTTAAGTATTGGTGGCAACCACACCATTCATATTTTAAGAAGAAATTTTGATGTGAATTTTTTGGTGTTCAATAACCAAATTTATGGATTAACAAAAGGGCAATATTCCCCTACTTCCGAACAGGATAAAATAACCAAAAGTTCACCGATGGGTAGTATAGATCATCCATTTAATCCATTGGCATTGGCCATGGGCGCGGATGCTAGTTTTATTGGTAGAACGATGGATAGGGACCCCAAACATCTTCAGTATATGTTAACTCGTGCAAATGCACATAAGGGAACTTCATTCTTAGAAATTTATCAAAACTGTAATATTTTTAATAAC
>JAVHPL010000103.1:0-12419 GCA_036170555.1 Sediminibacterium sp.
GTAGAGTTATCTAAACTAAATAGCTCAAACCCATCAATTTCCCCAGTTTCTTCATTTTTAACCAAGCAAACCAACTCATCATCACCCAATTCAACAAACAATTGATGATTGTATGCAAAGTTTGAATCTGGTTTGTATAATCCTATTTTTTTTCTGGCCATCCCAATTAATTATTGCAATATTAATAAAAAATTTCTCCAAAAGGAACCAATGTACTTGAATGCTCAATTTACTACCTTTACTTTACAATATGAGCGTTTCGAATTCTTCTTTACAACTTCAGGTAAATACCAGTAGCAAACAAATCCTTCGGATAGCTTTACCCATTTCGGCATCCATCATTGTTCCACAAATAAATTTTATCACCAATAATATATTTTTAGGTGGGCTAGGCCAGTTAGAACTAGGCATAGCAGGTATCACAGGAGTTTATTATTTATTATTTGCAGTTATCGGAAACGGATTAAATAATGGATTACAAGCATTAATTTCTAGGAGAGCTGGAGAAAATAAAACAGACGAAATTGGGGTACTTTTTTGGCATGGAGTTAGAATTGCCCTTGTGATTGCCCTAATAGGCATTTTAATTACTTGGTTTGTGGCTCCTACCGTTTTGGGGTGGTCATTACACGATGCAGGAGGAATTAAAATAGCCATCAGCTTTTTAACAATTAGAATAATGGGGCTCCCCTTTTTGTATATCTATCAAATGCGTAATGCATTATTGGTAGGAACCAATCAAAGTAACTATTTAATTTTAGGAACTGCTACCGAAGCCATTGTAAATATTGTGCTTGATTATGGTTTTATTTATGGCAAACTGGGCTTACCCAAGTTGGGATTTAATGGTGCTGCATACGCTTCCATCATTGCCGAAATTGCAGGCCTAATTGCAGTATTTCTTGTAATTAAACTTATTGGAATTAGTAAACAGTTGCATTTATTTAAAAAAGTAGCTTATCAAAAAAAATATACTCAATTAATATTAGTTCAATCATATCCGTTGATTTTACAGCATGCTATCAGTATTATGAGTTGGGAATATTTTTATATCTTAATTGAGCATCATGGAGCAAGAGACTTAGCCGTTTCTAATACAATGCGAAATTTATTTGGATTTTTTGGTTGTTTTACTTGGGCATTTGCAGCAACAACTAATACAATGGTTAGTAATGTGATTGGCCAAGGGAAACAAAATGAAGTACTCCCCTTAATTTATCGCATTCTCAAATGGAGTGTAGGATTTGCTGTTTGCGTTTTTATTATTTTAAATATTTCCCCTAGATTATTCTTAGGAATTTATGGCCAAGGGGAAGAATTTATTGTAGCTGCAATACCAGTTATGCGCATTGTTTCTGTTGCAATGGTAATGATGTCGGTAGCCGTAGTTTGGGTGAATGCGGTTACGGGTACTGGTAATTCAAAAATGAATTTGTACACTGAAATTACTACGATTATTTTTTATATCATTTATATATACATTGTTTTGGAAAAACTACAACTCCCCATCACATGGGGATGGGCAAGTGAATGGCTTTATTGGAGTATTATGTTAATCCCATCTTTTTGGTATATTCAAAGTAATAGATGGAAGCATTTTAAAATTTAACCTTTTAATTCGGTTATAAGGTTAATATATTGCTGCATAGCTTCCTCTTTTGATATTCCTTTTAGTTTTGCCCAGGCATCATGCTTAAACTTAGCTACAAAATCAAACGCATTGGAAGGTCCGCTTTCAGTATTATCCCCTTCTGTAGCTTGTTTAAATAAAGAATAGAGTTTTAATAAGGTTTCGTTATCGGGTTTTTGAGCCAATGTTTTACTATTGGCTACAGCTTGTTCAAATAAAGTGGTTAGTTCCATAAATGTATTTTTTAAAAATTGAATTCACTATTGTAATGATGCTAATAATTTTGCTCCTTCTGCTTTTAGGTCAATATCTTCTGTACTTCTTGTAGGCAATTTAACCAAACGCTCCAATACTTCTATGGCTTTAGCAGGCTGATTATTTTCTTGGTATGCCTTACCTAAATCTAAATAATTAGGTATAAAATAAGGTTCTAACAATTTACATTTTTCCATATAAGCAATGGCTTTGTCAATATCTCCATCTGGTAAACCACCATACAATAATTTAACTGCAATTTTTTTAATGCCAGAAAGGGTAACCATTTCGTAATGCCATTTTCCTAAAATATAATTAGCTTTTGCATGGTTAGCATTCAATTGAAGTGCCTTATCTGCAAATGTTTTTACATCTTTTACAAATGCTACTATTTTCTTATTTTCTGTTTCTACATCAGTTAATTTTCCCGAGCACATCGCCATTGCATAATAAGCATCTGGATTAACCATATCCGATGATAAAGCCCTTTTTGCAAAGCTTAAGCTGGTTTGGTAATACAATCTTTTATTGGTTTTATTTTGCTCTTTCCCTCCTAATAGTACATTTAATTCTGCCGCTTTCACCAAGGCTTTTACATTGTTTGGATTAATCACCAATATTTGTTTGTACTTTTCTAATGCGGCTGGTTCATTTAATTTTTTTTCTAAATTATCAGCTTCTTTTAATTGAATGGATAAGTCTTGAGCTATCAACAATATTGTTACAAAGTTGAATAAGAATAATATAAAAAAAGGTTTTATCCAACGCATATTAGGATCTGTTTAAAATAAATGAAACACCTACCTTACCCTCAAATTGAGGTATGGGTGGTTGAAGTTTATACAGAGAAATAGTAACCTCCTCTACAAGGGAAAACTGTGCTAAAATTTGCATGGCTATTTCAGAAGCCACTGTTTCTAACAAAGGCGTAGGTATGGCCATCCGTTTTGCTACTAGTTCAAATACAGCAACATAATTAACCGTTTCATGTATTTCTTTAATGGGTAGTGATGTAGTGGTAACTGTTAAATGAATGTTCAATTCAAAATAATTACCCAATTGTTTTTCATGGGCGTATAACCCATGATACGCAAAAAATTTAAGCTCTTGTAAATGAATTTGCATGAAGTACATTTAATAGGTTAATGCCCTATGCCCATTGCCGCAAGATATCTTTCTGCATCTAAAGCAGCCATACAACCACTTCCTGCAGCAGTTACCGCCTGACGATAATTTTTATCTTGCACATCTCCAGCAGCAAAAACCCCTTCAATATTGGTTTTAGTAGTACCAGGCTGTGTTAGAATATAACCAGTTTCATCCATATCTAAAAAGCCTTTAAAAATATCACTATTTGGTTGATGACCTATTGCTACAAAGAACCCACTAATGGAAATTACTTGCGTTTCATTGGTTTGGTTGTTTTTAATACGAACAGCTTCTACTTTTTTATCCCCTAATATTTCATCTGTATCGGTATTCCAATACATCTTGATATTGGGTGTACTCAAAATTCGCTCTTGCATTATTTTACTAGCACGCATTTTATCTCTTCTAATAAACATGTGTACTGTAGTACAAAGCTTAGATAAATAATGCGCTTCTTCAGCAGCCGTATCACCTGCCCCTACAATGGCCACATCTTTACCTTTAAAAAAGAATCCATCACAAACAGCACAAGCACTAACTCCAAAACCATTTAAGCGTTGTTCGCTTTCAATACCTAACCATTTAGCAGATGCTCCTGTGCAAATAATTACAGATTCTGCATGAATTTCTTTCTCTTCATCAATCCATACCTTAAAGGGCCTTGCACTAAAATCTACTTTGGTTGCTAAGCCATATCGAATATCTGCACCCATACGTGTAGCTTGCTTTTCAAAATGAACCATCATTTCAGGTCCTTGAATTCCATCTGGATATCCAGGATAATTTTCTACTTCAGTAGTAATAGTTAATTGACCTCCAGGCTGAATTCCTTGATATAACAAGGGCTTCATATTTGCTCTTGCTGCATAAATTGCTGCAGTATACCCTGCAGGGCCAGATCCAATAATCAACAAACTCACTTTTTCTATAGTCTCTTCTTGTTTCATATTTTATTTTTTAAAACAATAAATGTTTACACAGTTACAGAGGTTTATATATCTGTTTTTTTTACGAAATTAGGCTTATTTAGGGATAATGATTTTCTTGTATTGAGATGCGTAACCACAGAAAGCACCTAATGCTCCATTACTTACATTCCCAATAACAACTCCAGGAGATGCAAAGGGATTACCTACGGATTGATACGTGTATTCCCAAGTTCTCCAAAAATCATATGTGTCTTTATTGATATTAGCATACTTAATGGTTATGGTATCTCCTTTTTTAAAGAATCCATAATTTTCTCTTTCTAATAGTTGATTTTTATCTACCCCACGAGGAATATCAATGGAGTAGGTTTTACCGTCAATAACTGCATCATCAAAAACACTATTGTATCCTGCAAAATATTCTTGAGAATTTACCTTAGTAAAATAACGGATGTAGTTTCCTAATCCTATTGGGTCAGTAATTTTAGCAGAAACTACTACAAAACTATCTGTTGGAGGTCTATTGGGAACTGGCTTATACCAAATTGAATCTATCGTTTTCTTTAGTAATGGTATTTCTGTTGAACTAACATAAGTAATTCCATTCCTTTCAATCTTCAGTTGATACTTTTTACCGAAAGCTCCAATGATAGCAGTTGAAGGACTAGTAGGATCGTTGGTATAAAAATAATATTTTGCCCCACTAGGTGTATTCACTTGAAAAAACCGAAGTTGGGCCGTTTTAATGCCATCAGAAATGGTCACTTTTGCATCTTTCACAAAAGAGGCATATAACTCAGCAGTATCAATGCTACTGAAATAATGTAAAGAAGTAGAGAGTACCACAATGGGAGGTTCCCCATCTTCAATTTGCGCATCCACCACCAACTTAGCAGTTGATTCTACTGGGGTTATTTGAATGGCTTTTTCACAACTAACTAGAGCTATTAAAATGAAATAAGTGTAAATGAAATGGTATAAACGCATACTAGTATAACAAAATTAATTCGAAAAAGATGAATAAAAAACGCCTCTGTTGCATAACAGAGGCGTTTTGAGTATTATTTAACAGTTAGAATTCCACTATCTCAACTATATTATCCCAAATATGCTTTTAAAGCGTTGCTATATCTTGCTTTTTGCAAACGTTTTATAGCACGTTCTTTAATTTGACGAATACGTTCTTTAGTTAAGTCATATTTCATACCAATTTGCTCAATAGTAACCCCATTTTCACCATCTAATCCAAAATAAGCATTTACAATTTCAGCTTCTCTTGGACTTAATGATTTTAATACACGTCTAATTTCTTCTCTTAAAGAATCTTTCATCACATCTTCATCTGTATCATCAGATCCTTCTAATAAATCACCCATAGCAACATCTTCTGCCTCATGCACAGGTGCATCTAATGAGGTATGACGTGTATTACTTTGGAAAATATTATTGATTTCCGTTTCACTCATTTCCAAAATTTCAGCCAATTCTTCTGTTGAAGGTTCACGCTCATGCTCTTGCTCAAAAGCCATGTACGCTTTATTGGCTTTATTATACGTACCAATTTTATTTTGTGGCAAACGAACCAATCTACCTTGCTCGGCCAAAGCTTGTAAAATAGATTGACGAATCCACCAAACTGCATAAGAAATAAATTTAAATCCTTTGGTTTCATCAAAACGTTGAGCGGCTTTAATTAAGCCTAAATTTCCTTCATTGATCAAATCACTCAGAGAAAGACCTTGGTGTTGATATTGTTTTGCAACGGATACTACGAAACGTAAATTTGCTTGAACTAATTTGTCTAAAGCACGTTGATCTCCCATTTTAATCTTCTGCGCCAAAGTAGTTTCCTCTTCGGGGTTGATCATGGGAATTTTAGAAATTTCCTGTAAATACTTCTCTACTGCCTGCGAGTCTCTATTAGTAATCTGGGTAGCGATCTTGAGTTGCCTCATGTGTTGATATTGCTTTTAAATATAACGAGAATATGTCTCTAAATGTTTCATGATCCACAAAACTGACCAAAATCATCCAAAATTGCGGAAGCTAGCAAAATTACGATTTTTCGATTGCATTATATATAAAATATAGAAAAAAAAAGCCAAATTTGCCAATATGATGATTGATTTTAGATCCGATACCCTTACCAAACCAACTCCTGGCATGCTAGATGCCATGTATACTGCCCAAGTTGGGGATGATGTTTTTGGGGAAGACCCCACTGTAAATGAACTTGAACAATATACTGCCCAACTTTTTGGCATGGAATCTGGGCTATTTTGCCCAAGTGGAACAATGACCAATCAGATTGCCATAAAATGTCATACACAGCCCGGTCAAGAAATTATTTGTGAACAACTCTCCCATGTGTACTTATATGAAGGGGGAGGAATTGCTTATAATTCTGGAGCTTCTGTAAAATTAATTGAAGGAAATTATGGTAGAATTACAGCAGATCAAGTATTGGCAAGCATCAATAATCCATTAGATATACATCGCCCCATCACCTCTTTGGTAAGTTTAGAAAATACCACGAACAGAGGCGGTGGTGCTTGTTATGATTATCATGAAATTCAAGCAATAAAAAAAGTGTGCCTAGAAAATAAATTGGGTTTGCATTTAGATGGAGCCAGAATATTCAATGCACTTATTGCAAAAAAGGAAAGCCCCATTTTATATGGTCAGGTGTTTGATTCTATTTCGGTATGTTTAAGCAAAGGAATTGGAGCACCCGTTGGAAGCGTATTATTAGGGTCAACTAATTTTATAACCAAGGCCCGAAGAATTAGAAAAGTAATGGGGGGTGGAATGAGGCAAGCCGGATTTATTGCTGCTGGTGCTTTGTATGGATTGCAAAATCAAGTAGATCGTTTAACAGAGGATCATTTGCACGCTAAACAAATTGCAACCGCTTTACAAGCTAAAGATTTTGTAGAAAATATTTTTCCAGTAGAAACCAATATCATCATATTTAAAGTTGGTGGAAGATTTACAGCAAAAGATTTAGTACAAAAATTTTTACAACATCATATACAAACGATTGCAATGGCTCCTACCATTGTAAGAATTGTATTGCACTTAAATATTAGTAAGGAGATGGTAGATCAAACGATTGGGGTGATTGAGTCATTATAGGTATATTTGCCAGCCAAAATTTTTACCGCTTTTAAAAGAGATTATGTTACCAAGAATTAACCCAACAAATACACAGGCCTGGTTTTTATTAAAGAAGCACTACGAAGATGAAATGAGTCGAAAGCACATGCGAGATTTGTTTGCTTCAGATCCAGAAAGATTTCAACATTTCTCTCTCTGTCTTGATCAACTTGTTTTTGATTATTCTAAAAATATCATCAATCAAAAATCTCTGCAATTATTGCTACAATTAGCCGATGAGTGCAAATTACAAGATGCAATCCACGATCTTTTTGCAGGTATTAAAATTAATGAAACAGAGCAGCGATCTGTTTTACACACTGCATTAAGAAATTTTTCTGATACCCCTATTTTGGTTGATGGAAAAGATATCATGCCAAAAGTGAGAAAGGTACAAAATCAAATGTCTGCGTTCTGTGAACAAATTCATAGTGGAACTTGGAAGGGTTATACAGGAAAAAAAATAAAATATATTGTAAATATTGGAATTGGTGGAAGTGATTTAGGACCAGTGATGGTAACAGAAGCCCTTAAACCATTTTGGATAGAAGGCATTCAAACCTTTTTTGTAAGCAATATTGATGGAACGCATATTGCTGAAACATTGAAAAAAATTAATCCTGAAGAAACCCTTTTCTTGATAGCTTCTAAAACATTTACAACACAAGAAACCATGACCAATGCACATACTGCAAGGGCTTGGTTTTTAAAGCAAGCAATAGATGAAAAACAGATTGCTAAACATTTTGCAGCATTAAGTACCAATGAAAAAGCAGTTACCGAATTTGGAATAGACAAAGCCAATATGTTTGAATTTTGGGATTGGGTTGGTGGAAGATATTCCTTATGGAGTGCCATTGGTTTATCTATTGCACTTACTATTGGATATGAAAATTTTGAGCAATTACTTAAAGGTGCTTCCATTACAGATGAACATTTTAAAATTGAAAAATTCGATAAAAATATCCCCGTTTTAATGGCATTAATTGGCATTTGGTATACTAATTTTTTTGGAGCACAAAGCGAAGTCATTCTTCCTTACGATCAATACATGCATCGCTTTCCAGCCTATTTTCAACAAGGGAATATGGAAAGTAATGGCAAAAGTGTAGACCGAAATGGCAATCCGGTTAACTATTCAACTGGGCCAGTAATCTGGGGAGAGCCCGGAACCAATGGGCAACATGCTTTTTATCAATTGATTCATCAAGGTACTATTATGATTCCTGCCGACTTTATTGCACCTGCCATCAGTCACAACCCATTAGGTGATCATCATGCTAAGCTTATGAGTAATTTCTTTGCACAAACAGAGGCATTGATGAATGGGAAATCGGAGAATGAAGTAAAAGTAGAAGGAATGAAACAGAATAAAACAGACGATGAAATAAAAACCCTTACTCCTTTTAAAGTATTTGGAGGTAATAAACCTACCAATTCCATTTTATTAAAAGAAATTAATCCATATACATTGGGCATGTTAATTGCACTATATGAACATAAAATTTTTGTGCAAGGTATTATCTGGAATATATTCAGCTTTGATCAATGGGGGGTAGAATTGGGCAAACAAATGGCCAATAAAATTTTGCCTGAACTATTGAAAGAAGAAAAAGTTACCGATCACGATAGCTCAACCAATGGGCTTATTAACGCATATAAACAGTTTAGAAAATAAGCGGATGCAAGATATTGTCATAAGATCTATTGAACCTGAAGACAACCCATTTATTGCCACCATTATTCGTACAGCTTTAACTGAATTTGGTGCCAATAAACCGGGTACTGTTTATTTTGATGATAGTACAGATCATTTATATGAACTGTTTACCAATGAACCATTGAGTGCCTATTTTATTGCAGTAAAAAATGGAGTGATTGTAGGTGGCGCAGGCATATACCCTACTGATGGATTACCCAAAAATACATGTGAATTGGTAAAAATGTACCTCAGTAAAGAAGCCAGGGGATTGGGTTTGGGAAGAAAAATGATTAACCATTGCCTTTTAGTTGCTAAAACAAAAGGCTTTGAACAAGTGTATTTAGAAACCATGCCCGAACTTAACAAAGCTGTTGCAGTATATGAACAATTTGGTTTCTCCTACTTAAAAAAACCAATGGGCAATAGCGGTCATAATGGTTGTGATATTTGGATGTTAAAACAGGTATAGTGTCACCAAAGATTTCTAGGGCACCAATCACCCCATTTATTCCCAAGCATAAAACCAATTAATAATTCATGAGTGCCTTTACTAACGGTATTGATGGCCGAGGTTTGTAAATCATAGGAATATCCAATATTAATGGTATTGCTCAAGTTCACCCCTAGCATGGCAGCAAATCCATCTTTGTATCGGTAAGAAGCCCCCAACCAAAGTATATCTTGGTATTGAAACTTCACATTTAAATCTACCCCCAATGGTAAAGGACTCACATAACGCAATAATGCAGAAGGTAAAAAAGAAACATCATCAGACACCTGCATTCGATACCCAGCGCTTAAAAATAAGTGCGGAATTAATTTACCTTGTGTAAGTGACACAGTATTATCGGAGAAACTAATATTTTGAGGTACAATTTGCTGTGCAGCCAACCCAACAAAATAGTTATTAGAATATAACCATAAACCCGCACTGATATCAGGTTTAATTCTATTTATAGTACCACTTCCTGCTACTGCAGGATCTACCGATATAGATCCAAAATTTAATTTTGACGCATCTAAACTCATATTGGTAAATCCGGCAGATATTCCTGCAGATAAATTGGTATGCGGAGATAACCCTATATGATAAGCATAGGTTCCAAAAGCAGCAAATCTGTTGAGAGGTCCTGTTTTATCATTGATCATGGTAAAACCCACTCCACCATGCGGCTCTGCCGATTGATAATCTTGCCAATAAGCAGTTCCGCGAGGATTCTCGCCCCTAGCCCTAAAACTGGTGGCTGATTCTCTTTCATAGGCCGATTTTTTTAAAGGCCCATGGATAGTTATATAAGTTGTTACAGGAGCATCTGCTATTCCAACCCATTGCATTCGATGACTCGCTTTAATATCCGTGTAGTTTTCTATACCAGCAACTGCAGGATTAATGATATAATTATTCATTATATACTGAGTATAATATGGCCTTTGTTGAGCAGAAAGCCCAAGGGTTAACAAGCAAAACAAAAACAATATTCTTCCATGCATCATTTATCTTATTATAGTTACAGAACCGTTTACAATTTTACGCCCGTTTTTTGGATTGATAATATAATAATAAGTACCAATGGGTAAATCTTTGCCTTTTGATGTTCCATCCCAATCCACCGAATAGCCCACACTACTAAAAACCACTTGCCCATACCGGTTATATACATCCACTGTTGCGCCAGGATAGCTTTCTAAATAAAGAATGCTCCATTTATCATTGAAACCATCTCCATTGGGAGAAAATGCATTGGGCACAACTGGGTTTAATAATAGTTTAACCTCAATTTGATCTGTTACAGTACATCCGCCTATTCCAGTTAAGGCTAATGTATACGTAATATCGGTTAAAGGCGTAGTAATAGGTATTGAATCTATACTACTATTTAAATAAGTTGAAGGTGTCCATACATATTGAAGACTGTTGCCATATTTATATTGTGGCTTTATTGGTGAAGATCCACCTTCTAACACATTTATTTTTTTACCTAATATTAGTTTTGGGTAAGGATGTACGATAATTTGTTTAGTTAACGTGTCACTCACACAACCTTGTTCATTAAAAAAGTAAAATTGAATATCAAAAGTTCCAGAATCAGAAAAACGTTTACTAGGATTTTGTAAAGTAGATGTATTTCCATTGGCTAAATTCCAATTCCAAGTAACTGCATTACTACTGATACCATTTCCCAAATCATTGAATTGTATATTGTCTCCTAAACAAATTTCAGTTGGTGTTGCAGAGAATGCCGCTTTGGGCCATGGATAAATAGTAGTAAGACTTCTGGTGAGTGAATCTACACAACCTTCTTTTGAACTAACTTTTAATTGAATATCATAAGGCCCGAGTGCAATAAATTTATGCGTAGGATTTTTTAATGTGGAGCTAGTTAAATCTTGAGTATCCCCAAAATTCCATTGATAACTAAACAAAGTTTCTGAGCCATCAGCAATAGATGATTGATTATTAAATGTACCTCGCCCATCTGGCAAACAAATACTGGGTAAAGTAAAATTTACATTGGGTAAAGGATTTACTTTTATTACCTGCTGATTGATATTGCTTTTGCAACCACTATCTGTAATTACTTGTAAACTGGCCGAATAGTTTTGGGCACTTGCATATTTTTTGGTGAAGCTATTATTGGTTGTATTGGCTAAAGTAGTACCATCCCCAAAAATCCAATTGCGCGAAACAATATTGCTGTAATTAGGAACAGATAAATCGGTAAATGCAAGGTCATTTTTTTCACAAACAATTGATTGTACATTCCAATTGGCAACAGGAGAAGGCCAAACAGTAATGGGTTGAAATGCGGAATCTTTACAACCTGAAGCATTTTGTACCAAGTATTTTAATTGTTCATTTCCAACCCCCATTGTTGCAGGATTAAATAAACCATTTACATCAATACCCTTTCCCGAATAGGTTTCTGTAGCAGCCATTGCAGACACAAAACTCCCCTGATTAATTTGCCTTGGTGCAGCATCATAACATATATCGCGTATGTCGGTAAAAGTTGCTTTAGGGCTGTTATTTATTGTGATGACTTTGGGTGATGACTTTCTACAAGCGTCCGATTGACCAGAATAAGCCACTAAACTAATTTTAAAATCAGCAGATTGAGGAGTTGAAGCTAACACAAATGGTGGGTATAAATTACTATATACTTTTCCTAAATAAGGAGCTTCATCATTTACAAAATCTATTGGAAATCCTAATGAATCCCAATAAATATCAATTCTAGTTACATCCCCAAAATTTACTATTGAATTATTAGTAATTTTTATAGAATCGTTACTACAAAGTGGATTGTTTTGCAATACAGTAAACTGTGCATTAGGAACACTGCCATTTACTTTAAATGGTTCACTTAAACTGGCTACACATCCATTATTTGAAGTTATTTTTAATGTAACTACATAATTACCAGTGTCTTTATATGAAGGCTTAGGATTAATTTCATTATCAATAATTGCAGGTATAGGTGCTTTAACTTTTGGCACTACCCCATCATTAAACTTCCAATTTCTTAAGAACGAGGCGGCTGATCCATCGGCAATTTTTGATGTATCTCTAAATGGTGCAAATGCATCATCTAAACAA
>JAVHPL010000103.1:12519-14267 GCA_036170555.1 Sediminibacterium sp.
TCCATCGGCAATTTTTGATGTATCTCTAAATGGTGCAAATGCATCATCTAAACAAACTTCAGGAATAACAAATCCAACTTCGGGTAAAGGATTAATTTTAAACCCAGCTAAACGAAATGTATCACTAATACATCCTGTATTGGATTCTGTTACTAAGTACACATTTTTATTTCCCCAAGTTGTATAATTAAAACTTTGAACTGCATTACTGGTTGCGGCAATAACCCCTGCCCCATTATCTAAATTCCATCTCCATTGCGAAATGGTATTTGAATTTGTCCCTGGTTCAATAGAAGATGCATCTGTAAAAACAATATCGTTATTTAAACAACGAGTAGCAGGTACAGTATACCCAGCAATTGGTTTTGCTGAAACGTTGATTGGCTTTATAATTTGTGCGATACAACCAAAATCGGTTATACTGGTAAGTTTAGCCGTATAATTATTGGCTATTGTAAATGTTTTTGTAGGATTTTGTGCAGCAGATGTAGTGCCATCACTAAATTCCCAAAGCCAACGAACTATAGGTCGGCCTGTTCCATTAGATAAATCCGTTAAAGCAATAGCATTATTAATACAGCCATCCGATTCAATTTTAAAATCAGCAATTGGCGGAGGGTTTACTACAATATTATCTGTAATTTCTTGTGTATTATTATTACTGCAACCATCCGATAAAGTAGTTGAACTAACGGTTGTAATTTTAACTGGATAAGATCCTGTAGCACTAAATTGATACAATTGTGGAATCCTATACAAATAATATAACTTACCATTAAAAATATAGGATGAATCAACATTTAAAGTTACCATACCAATAGCTGAATAAGTAAAAGACTGCAAACCAGATGCAGGAACAGTATTAAAATCAACGGTAATACTTGTGGGTTGATAAGTTAACGCAAGATTAATTTTAAATGGAGCATTGCTGCAAGTTGCAGAGTAGGCAATATTGGATGCTGAAAATTCATTTTGAATAGTAATAGGAGGATTCAAATCAATAATATTGGTTCCTGCTGAATATCCATAAGACTCGTAAGATCCAAATCCATAACAAATGGCATTAAACCCACTATCAGAAGTTAACTGAATACTAGAAGAACTTGAAGCACCCACTATAAATTGTTTTTGTAAATAGGAATATCCAGTATTACCAATAGCAATAAAAGAAGATATAGGTTCACTTACCCCATTTATTTTAAAAGAAGAAATGGCAGTTCCTGCATTTTTAATAAAAATATTAATATTCTGATCTGTAATTGCTTGCTTTGATGATAAAAAAACAGTTATATCACTGATACTTTGTTCTACTGGGTTTAAAAAAATCATGTCAGGATCTCCTACTCCCATGTCGCAGGATTGGGTTAAGCTAAATTGGGCTACTGCAATTGGTTTATCCGACTCAATTATAAAAGGAGGCTTTAGATTATTCGCACCATTCATATCTGCAAAAACTGTATTAAATTCTCCTTTATTGAGTATGATAGGATTTGACCCATTGGTTAAGACTGTGGTATTGTCTTCACTAGCTATTACTCTATAATTCAATTTATTTTTACCTCTAAAAGGAGTAACTCCATACTTTTTCCCCCAAGAATTAGTAGGATAACATTGTTGATATAAAGGATCTATAGATGATCCTCCTGAACAACCTGCAGCATTCAGTGTAGTTGATATTCCTAATGAAGTACTACCTGAAAAAACAGCAATTTTTTTACACCCATTTGCCCCTGTACCAATGGATTCAA
>JAVHPL010000104.1:0-14122 GCA_036170555.1 Sediminibacterium sp.
GATTGGCTTATATTTAAAAAAATGAATTTTCCCGACTTTTGTCGGACACTAATAATTTTGAATGTATCCTGATGCTGAATTAATTTAATTTAGCTAAAGCTTCTTCAATTCGCTTCCAAGCTCTTTCTATATTTTCCATGCTATTGGCAAAGGAAAAACGTACACAATTGGGCTCTCCAAAAGCATCCCCCATAACAGATGAAACGTGCGCGATATTTAAAAGATACATACTAAAATCGGCAGCATTTTTTATGGTTTCAGTTCCATTACTTTTTCCATAATAAGCACTTACATCGGGGAATACATAAAAAGCACCTTCGGGTTCAAAACAATTGAAACCAGGTATAGCTTTTACTAATTCTAAAGTACGAGCTCTTCTGCGTGTAAATTCTTCGGTCATTTCTAGTGAAGGTCGAAGATCGCCAGTAAGTGCCTCTACGGCAGCTTTTTGTGTGATAGAGCAGGTGCCACTGGTAAATTGGCCTTGCAATTTTTCCATGGCTTTAGCAATGGTTATATGGCTAGCAGTATATCCTAAACGCCAGCCAGTCATGGCAAAACCTTTACTCAATCCATTAATCACTACTACACGATCTTTAATTTCATTAAATTGAGCAATGCTTTCGTGTTTACCCATGAAATTAATGTACTCATAAATTTCATCGGAGAGAATGGTAATATTTGGATATTTTTTAAATACCTCAACAAGTTCTACTAATTCAGCTTTACTGTAAACTGCACCAGATGGATTACAAGGTGAAGAGAACATAAATACTTTAGTAAGAGGAGTAATGGCAGCTTCTACTTCTGCTGCAGATACTTTGAATTTATTTTTTACAGTTGTTCTTATCTCTACTACTTTGCCACGCGCAATTTTTACCAATTCGGAATAAGTAACCCAGTATGGAGTAGGAATAATTACTTCATCATTTTCATCTACCAATGCTAGTATTGCATTAGCCAAACTTTGCTTGGCACCTGTAGAACAAACTACTTGTTCTGGTTTAAATTCTAGATTATTATCTCTTTTTAATTTGGTACAAACCGCTTCACGTAAATCGGCAAAGCCAGCAACTGGGGTATAATGACTAAAGTTATTATTGATAGCTTTAATTGCTGCATCTTTAATATGTTGTGGTGTATCAAAATCTGGCTCGCCCAAACTTAAATCAATTACATCTACACCACTAGCGCGTAATTCGCGGCCTAATTTGGCCATTTTTAAGGTTTCGGGTTCTGAAAACCTATTTAAAAGAGAAGAAAGTTCCATGATTAAATTAATAGTTATAAAAAAGAAATTAGGCTTTAAAGTTCGTAAAAACAATCCTAACAACTGTAAGTATATTAGTAATTAAACAGAAGATTACTGAAATTTGGGAGATGATTCCGTTTGCGGTTCGTTTCAAATTGATGTATTGCTCGGCCTAGGTTTTTCATAAAAGGATACCCAATGGAATCATAATCGTATTGATCATCATTGTAAATTCCATCTTGGTTACAAGATATTACCGCACTTAACATGTATTCAATATTATTCAATGTATCCATCACATAAGAAATATCTAATAAAAACCCATAAGCACCACCAGTTTTGTTAAAGATGCGAATATGTCTATTTGCAGGTTCAGATCCATTACCATAGTATAATATTTTATTACTACTGCTGCTATCATGATTAGCATAATAACTCATCCACTTTTTTATAAAGGCATCATCGGATGCTGAAAAATGAAATCGTTGTTTTTTAGTAAATTGTTGTGGAAATAATACCGATTGTAAAATATGATGAAGATCGGTAAGAAAGAATCTATTTTTGGTTGCAAAAGAAAAAGGTTCATTTACCAATTGGCCACTAGCAATAAACCCCTTACCCAATGATGTATTTATTGTTGGATATTGTGCTTTACTAAATTGTGCTGCTTGTTGATACAATAGATTACCGCTGGTATCAAAAAAACGAATACCATTGGTTATTGCATTTTGTTCAGGAGTTTTGCTGATACTTAAACGATGCCTTACGATAGCATTGGGATATCCTTTTTGAGTAAGCTTTTGTTGAATATATTCTTGTCCTAAAAACTCGTATAATCTATTAAAAGCATCATTACTGCTAACTAAAAAAATTTGTTGAATGTAATTTTCAATGGAAGGGCGACTATCAGATGATTGTGGTAAAGTATATACAACATCTTGTGATGGAGCCGAGCTATCCGTAATCATCGTGCTATTTCTATCAAGGCCTTTGATTTTTAAATCGTGTAGTTTTTCTAAGGCCAAAAAAGCAATAGGCATTTTAACACAACTAGCCGGATAAAAATAATTGTTATTATCTACATTAAAACGATACTCAGTAAAACTAGGTTTATTGTTTTTATTGCGATTAATTTGAGTATACACAATTTGAATGCGTAAACTGTCTTTATGGGCAATAAATTGTTTTAATGCAAGTGTATTGTTAAGAATAGAATCTAATGGATTCACTTGAGCATGAATATTGGCCAATGGCAAGATTAGTTGTAGTATAAGGGTAAGCATTCTCATAGTTCAAACTTAAACAAAACCATTTAAAACTGTAACTTTACCCTATGCCACACGAGAGTATTTCGGTATTTGACATGTTTAAAATAGGGGTAGGACCATCCAGCTCACATACGCTGGGGCCTTGGAAGGCAGCGCTGCGTTGTGTAGAAATCCTGCGCCTTCGTTCGGGTTTGGATGCAATAGCCTCTATTACTGTATTACTGTATGGATCATTGGCCAAAACAGGCAAAGGGCATGGAACCGATATTGCCGTCATGATGGGTTTAAGTGGAGAAGATCCTGTTACGATAGAGGTGAACTCAATCACATCTAAGGTAAATACCATCTTGCATAACCAAACTTTATTATTAGGAGGGGAAATATCCATACCATTTATTTTTAAAGATCAAGTACAATTTTTAAACAAAGAAAGTTTACCCTTTCATCCCAATGGCTTAAGCTTTTTAATTACTACCAAGCAAGGAGCACAATACAGTGAAACATTTTATTCTATTGGAGGTGGTTTTGTTGTAAAAGAAGGGGAGGAAGGGAGTACCAAAGGAAAAGTAGATTTACCTTTCCCTATTAATACAGCAGATGATTTATTGCATTGGTGTAGAAAAACAGGAATGGCAATTCATGAAGTAGTATTAGAAAATGAAACTGTATGGCAAAACGAGGCAGATACTAAACGAAAGGTTCTAGAGATATGGAATGCCATGAAAAACTGTTCTTATAGAGGATGCCATACACAGGGTGAACTACCAGGAGGTTTGCAAGTACAACGCAGGGCATATAAATTAAATAAAAAATTAATTAAGGACCAAGTATATAATAATTATGATAGTTGGATGAACGCAATCAAAAAAGGAGGAACTAGCTTTCAATATATTTTAGATTGGGTAAGTTGTTTTGCTTTAGCTGTAAACGAAGAAAATGCCTCATTTGGTAGGGTAGTAACAGCACCTACTAATGGTGCTGCAGGTGTTATACCAGCAGTATTGCAATATTATATTGCATTTTGTGAAAATGTTACAGAAGACAAGATTATACAATTCTTATTAACTGCCTCGGAAATTGGTAGCATATTCAAAAAAGGTGCTACCATATCTGCGGCAATGGGCGGATGTCAAGCGGAAATTGGTGTATCATCGGCCATGGCTGCTGCTGCATTAACCGAATGTATGGGGGGCACACAACGCCAAGCATTGATGGCAGCAGAGATTGCCATGGAACATCATTTAGGTCTTACCTGCGATCCTATTGGAGGTTTGGTTCAAATACCTTGTATAGAACGCAATACCATGGGTGCTATTAAAGCCATCACCGCATCTCAATTAGCTTTGCAAAGCCAACCTGATTTTGCTCTTGTGAGTCTGGATAAAGTAATTGCTACTATGTGGACCACCGCCTTAGACATGAATAGCAAATACAAAGAAACTGCCGATGGAGGCTTAGCAGTTCAAGTGCCATTAGGATTGAGTGAGTGCTAATTTAATTGTATAATGCAGATAAATAAATTTAAATAGTTTTAAATTCTATTATACATTAATTTAATTATGATAACATGAACCCAATACAAAAAAACGGTTTGGCCATTTTGTCTGGAGCCATTCTTGGCAGCATTGTAAACATGTTAATCATTTTAATGAGCAGTTCCATTATTCAACCACCAGAAGGCGCTGATACTACTACTATTGAAGGGCTTAAAGAATCCATGCATTTATTTCATCCACAACATTTTGTATTTCCATTTCTGGCACATGCAATAGGTACATTGGTTGGTGCATTAATTGCTGTTAAAATAGCTGCTTCATACAAATTAGTAATTGCAATGCTAGTGAGCACCCTATTTCTGATTGGTGGTATTATCAATATTATTCAGTTGCCTTCCCCCATGTGGTTTTCGGTATTGGATATTGTAGTAGCCTATATCCCCATGGGTTTATTGGCAAAAAAATTGCTTAAATAGCTCTAAAAGTTTTATCA
Source organism: Sediminibacterium sp. (assembly GCA_036170555.1). Taxonomy (GTDB): domain Bacteria; phylum Bacteroidota; class Bacteroidia; order Chitinophagales; family Chitinophagaceae; genus Sediminibacterium. Next base: position 4,510 of record JAVHPL010000104.1, read on the forward strand.
TAATTTAATCTGGTTACCAAGTAAAATATTTTATTTTTAATTTAAGCATCAATCTAAAATCACTATATAAACCTCAAATGAAAAAAACCGCAACAATCTTTATTCTTTGTTTTGTTTTTACTGCAGGTATTGCACAAAAAAATTGGTTCAGCCTTTATACTGATTCTGCCACGTTGGTAAATGATGCAACAGATATCACCACTGCATTTGCCAAGGATATAAAAAAATTAAAACCTAGTATTGATTTAAATGTAAAAGCCATTCTTAATACTACTCCTTATTTAATTTATTACTATGGAGAAGGAAGTGACAGAACAGCCAACCTACCTAAATGGGATCAGGTAATTGAACCACAGAAACAATTTTTTTATGAAGTTGCTGGAAATGAAGCAGAAGGAAAAAAACTATTTGGGCTTTTCTTCAATGGATTTTATTTGCCTCATGAATTGGGTCATGCAGTAGAACATGCTACAAAAGGTATATTAAAAGGCTCTTATCAAGAAGAGTACTTTGCCAATATTGTAGCCATGCTTTGGTGGAAAAAACAAGGTCGTAGTGCGGAACTAAAAACTTGCTATGAAATGGCTAAAAAAGTATGGGCTAAATTGCCTAATCCCATTCCATCAGGCAGCACTATGGAAGATTACTTTACTAAAAACTACGAACAAGCTACAAAAGACCCTTATGTATATGGGTACATGCAGTTTAAGCAATTCATTATGGTGTATGAAGATAAGTCCCTCAAAGACTTTGATAGTTTTATGATTAGCTACTTGCAATAAAAAACGCTGCAATTAAACTTTAATAAATGCAGCGTTTGTAATAAGTATTGATATTACTTAATTCATTTGAGGATCTAATTCCAAAGAATCGGCATCTACCAATGAATAATCTTTTATTTCATTGTACAGTGTTCCGCGTTCTACTGGCTGGCGGTTTACTTGTTTAATCAATCGCACCAAATCGGCCGTGCTCATGGTAGGGGTTTGTTCCTCGCTTCCTGCCATAGCATATATCTTTGTAGAATCATCAATGGTACCATCTATATCGTTCACTCCAAATGATAGTGTTAACTGTGCATTCTGCCGGCCCAACATGGGCCAATAAGCTTTTATGTGAGGAAAATTATCCATGTAAATTCTACTTACTGCATACATTTTCATATCCTCAACAATGGTAGATTCTTTTATATGACTCATATCATTGTCTTGATTGCGAAATTTCAATGGAATGAATGTATTAAATCCGCCTGTTTTGTCTTGTAAGCTGCGTAAACGTTCCATATGATCTATTCTATGGACGTAAGATTCAATATGACCATATAACAATGTTGCATTGCTATGCATTCCTAAATTGTGTGCTGTTTCATGAATCTTTAACCATCCATCTGCATCCACTTTATCTGCACAAATTTTGGTTCGTACATCTGGATGAAATATTTCTGCACCACCACCTGGCAATGAATCTAGGCCTGCTTCATGCGCTAGACGCATACCTTCTTCTATGCTTACATTGGCCTTTCTAAACATATAATCTAACTCTACTGGGGTAAATGCTTTGATATGCAATTCGGGGCGATGATTCTTAATGGTGCGTAATAATTCTAAGAAAAAATTCAGATTCATTTTTGGATGCACGCCTCCTACAATATGAACTTCAGTTACAGGTTTGCCATCATAACTTTTTACAATATGCATCATTTGCTCAATACTCAATTCCCATCCCTCTTCTCTATTACTATATAATCTAGAATATGAACAAAATGCACAAGAAAATACACAAACATTGGTTGGCTCTATATGAAAGTTTCTATTGAAATACGTTTTATTGCCATGTTTATGTTCTCTTACCCAATTGGCCAATGCACCTAAATAGGAGAGTGATCCTCGTTCAAATAATTGAACGCCTTCATTAAAGTTAATGCGTTCTTGATTGATTACTTTTTGTCCGATTGCTTTTAAAATAAGATCTTTTTCGGCACTCACTAAAACGGATATTGCTGCTGTACTCATCATACTCATATTAGAATGCGAAGTTACAAAACAATCGGGCAGCAATGGTATGATTTAAGACATTAAAATACCAGCAATGGTTGCAGACAAATAGGAGGCAAGTGTTCCGCATAATAGTGCCCTCATACCCAATTTAGCAAGGTCAGCACGACGTGTAGGTGCTAATTCTCCAATTCCACCAATTTGCATACCAACACTGCTAAAATTTGCAAAGCCACATATAGCAATACTTACAATCAATAATCCTTTTTCTGTTACAATAGGAACAGCCTTTGTAGTTAAATTGTTAAACGCTACAAACTCATTGATGGTAAGCTTTTGCCCCAATAATGATGCTGCATTGGCTATATCTGTGTTTGGTACACCCATGGCCCAAGTCATTGGATAAAATATTTTACTAAAAATCACATCCAATGTTACCCCTGGTATCATTTTACCAATACCCCAGTTTAAAAAAGCTATTAACGCAATAAAACCAATTAACATGGCTATCACATTCACAGATATTTTCATACCATCACTGGCCCCATGTGAAATAGCATCAATAATATTGCTGTAAGGGCTTTTAACCTCTAATTTTACTTCTCCCATAGTTTGAGATTCTTCCGTTTCTGGAAAAACAATTTTAGAAATTACCAAGGCACCAGGCGCGGCCATCAAACTTGCAGCCAATAAATATTCCGCTTTTGCTCCCATATTGGCATATACAATTAAAATACCGCCTGCAATACAGGCCAAAGATCCACTCATACTTGCTAGCAATTCACTCTTGGTCATTGTTGGTAAATAAGGACGAATCATTACTTGCGCCTCAACCTGCCCTACAAATGCACTGGCCACATTACTCAAGGCTTCTGCACCACTTACACGCATGATAAAATTCATGGCCTTGGCAATAATGGAAACAATAAACTGCATTACGCCAAAATGATATAAAATAGCCACCAATACACAAACCAATATGATGGTAGATGTTACACTAAATGCAAAAACAAAACCTCCTTCTCCAAAGTCTTTTACCCCACCAGGAGCATTTACCATTACCCCTCTATACACAAAAGCCACCCCTTCCCGAGCAAATTTTTCTATCTTCTCCATCCCATGTCCTAAAAATTGAAAAAAACGAGTAACTGGAGGAACTTTTAATATCATTACGGCAATGAAAACCTGTAATAAAATACCACTGATAACCAATCTGTAGTTAATTCGCTTTTTATTATTAGAGAATATAAATGCAATTACTAAAATTAATATTACGCCAAATAATCCTTGAAATCTTTCCATAATAAACTGGTTAGCGGTAGTTTTATTGCGGGAAAGATACGCAAATAAGGTTTAGAAAATGATGTTTATGTTAAGTTTTAGGAGTGATTGTATCTATAGTATAAAGAGACTTCTTAAAATAAAAAAAGACCCACTAGGGGCCTTTTTATTGGACTGTTTTTTTACTTATAAATGTGCTTTGATTTTTTTGTCTAAAACCGATTTTGGAACTGCTCCAATTTGCTTATCTACAATTTGGCCTCCTTTAATAAACAAAATGGCGGGGATTGAAGTAATACCATAGTTTACACTTAAAGTTGGGTTTACATCTACATTTACCTTACCTACATTAATTTGACCTTCATATTCTTTGGCCAATTCTTCTACTACTGGCCCTATTGCTCTGCAAGGTCCACACCATTCTGCCCAAAAATCTACTAAGGTTAGTTTATCACTATCCAATACTGTTGTTTGGAAATTAGCATCTGTTAATTCTAATGACATATTTTATTTTTTATGGATGATTTATCTCAAGTTACTAATCAAATTTACAACCAAAGCTTATCAACTGCTCATTTGACTTTTCCACCAATGTTATTAGTTTATTTTGAGTGTTTTAACTGACAAGTGGGCAGTTTTACCCAACAAGCCCAACTTTTACTTCTACATCGGGATTATTCATTAAAAAATTGGCCATTTCTTCGTTCATCATAAAACCCCGATCAATGGTATACATACTAACTTTAAGGTTTTCCTTGGGCTCTGTTACCGTAAATTTAAGGGTAGATTTTCCAGGGTATGCTTTGGTATTTTTAACTAAAAATTGAACCATTGTTTGGTTAATTGCACTAGGATGCATATTTATTTCAATGCTTCTGGTAAGCGTTTGCTTCACCGTTTCTAACAAACTCATGGTATTAATCTTAAACTCAAAAACATTGGGCTGATTGTATCGGTTTCTAAAAAATCCATTCAACAAAATATTTTGTCCTTGCACTAAATAGTTTTGAAATTTCACATAGTCTTCACTCCACAATGTATAGGCTGTTTTACCACTAAAATCTTCAATAGTAAAGGATCCAAAATTTTTTCCTGTTTTAGTTACTCTATGTTGTACTTCTGTAACTAAACCTGCTACCCTAAACATTTTACCTAGCATCTTAGGTTTATCTACTAAATAATCTTTTACTTCGTTGAATTCGGCAATATTGGTAATTTCATAATGTTTTAATTCGAATTTAAAATGATCCAATGGATGTCCACTCATAAACATCCCAGTAACTTCTTTTTCGTAATTTAACAATTCAGTTAAGGTCCATGGCTCACAATGAGCAATTTTAGGAAGTGGAACTGCCATAGCTCCGGGTAAATCTCCAAACAAGGTATTTGTATTAGCGTTTGATTTAGTTTGCATTTGTTGCCCATATTGAATAATTTTTTCTATCCCAGTAATGCGTTCTCCATCAGGGATATTAAAATATTGAGCCCTATGCAAAGCCGGAAAACAATCAAATGCTCCAGAATAGGCTAAGCTTTCTAAAGATTTTTTATTGAAACTTTTTTGCAATACTCTTTTTACAAAATCAAATATATCTGTGTAGGTACCATTTTTTTCTCTTTCCGAAATTAAACTCTCAATAGCCATTTCTCCCACACCTTTTAATCCACCTAATCCAAATCTTATTTCGCCTTTTTTGTTTACCGCAAACCCTTTTAGTGATTCATTGATATCTGGCCCCAAAACTTTGATGCCCATGCGTTTGCACTCTTCCATAAAAAAAGTAATCTTTTCTATATTACCTTGGTGGTTTAACACCGCACTCATATATTCTCCTGGATAATGAGCTTTTAAATAAGCGGTTTGATATGCTACAAACGCATAGCAAGTAGAGTGCGATTTATTAAAAGCATATTGAGCAAATGCTTCCCAATCGGTCCAGATTTTTTTTAAGGTTTCAGTAGAATGTCCTTTTTTAGTGGCACCTGTTATAAACTGGTCCTTCATTTTATCTAACGTATTACGATCTTTTTTACCCATCGCTTTACGAAGTACATCTGCATCTCCTTTAGAGAAACCTCCAATTTTTTGAGAGAGCAACATCACTTGTTCTTGATATACTGTTATCCCATAGGTATCAGCTAAATACTCTTCCATATCGGCTAAATCGTAGCTGATAAGTTCTTTGCCATGTTTACGATCTATGAAATTAGGTATATAGGCCATTGGGCCAGGACGATATAGGGCGTTCATCGCAATCAGGTCGTCAAATTGATCGGGCTTTAATTCACGCAAGTGCTTTTGCATGCCCACACTTTCAAATTGAAATGTAGCATTGGTTTCGCCTCGTTGATACAGGTTAAATGTTTTTTCATCATCTAGCGGAATATTATCTATATCAATGGTTATACCGTGATTCTGTTTTATTAATTCAAGTGCTGTTTTTATAATCGAAAGGGTTTTTAATCCCAAAAAGTCCATCTTGATAACCCCGGCAGCTTCTATGATACTTCCTTCTATTTGTGTAACCCATAAATCAGAATCTTTTGCAGTAGACACCGGAATTAAATCGGTTAAATCACAAGGGGCAATGATGATACCTGCTGCATGTATACCTGTATTTCTAACCGATCCCTCTAATCTTTCAGCTTCTTTTAATACTTGAGAACGAATATCATTCCCATAATAAATTTCTCTTAATTTTTTAACATTCTCAATATCCTCTTGTTGATATCCCTCTTTTTCTTCTAAAGATTTTGGTCCTTCCTTAATTGTAATTGGCGCTTTTAATACTCTACCTAATTCTGTACCTGGTTTGTCTGGTACTAGCTTTGCCAACATATTACTTTCTGATAAGGGCAAATCCAACACACGTGCTACATCTTTTATACTCATTTTCGCAGCCATGGTACCATAGGTAATAATTTGTGCTACCTGACTCTTACCATATTTATTTACTACATAATCAATTACTTTTTGGCGGCCCTCATCATCAAAATCTGTATCTATATCTGGCATACTTTTTCTATCGGGATTCAAGAATCGCTCAAATAGTAAATTGTATTTAATAGGATCAATATTAGTGATACCAATACAAAATGCTACAACACTACCCGCTGCTGATCCACGACCAGGCCCAATGAACACGCCCATTTCTCTGCCTGCTTTTATAAAGTCACTAACAATTAAGAAGTAACCTGCAAAACCCATAGTACGAATTGTAAATAATTCAAAGTCTATTCGTTCTTGAATTGCTGCAGTTACATTATTATATCGTTTATGAGCTCCTTCATAAGTGAGGTGTTTTAAATACTCCCACTGGTTCATATTGGCATCCGTATGTATCTGAAAGGATTGTGGAATTGGGAAGGCAGGAAGCAGAATGTCTTTTTTTAAATTAAGAACATCTACTTTATCCACAATCATATTAGTATTGTCTATACTCTCTGGAATATCATGAAAAAGTGTTTGCATTTCCTCAGGCGTTTTAAAATAAAACTGATCGTTTGGAAATTTAAACCTGCGATTTTTAATTTGAAGTTCATCATTCACAAAGTCATCAAAACCAGGAGTACTTTGTTTTTCACCCGTATTAATACATAGCAAAATATCATGTGCGTTAGCATCGTCTTGTTCTACATAATGGCTATCATTAGTAGCAATTACAGGCACATTGTATTTTTTTGCAAATTTCAGTAAGGTTTGATTAATAATTTCTTGCTCAGGTATATTGTGTCGTTGAATTTCTATATAATAGTCTTCTCCAAATAAATTAAGCCACCACTTAAATTCTTGTTCTGCATTTTCTTCGGATTGTTTTAAAATAGTTTGAGGCACATACGCCCCAATGCAACAAGTTGTAGCAATAATTCCTTCATGGTATTTCTCTATCAATTCTTTATCTATACGAGGATACTTGCTGTACATACCCTCTATATATCCAAGAGATGTTAATTTAACCAGATTCTGATAGCCTATCTTGTTTTTTGCCAATAGTACCTGATGATACCGATTGTCTTTTAATTCTTTTGTAAATGATTTAATATGTCTGTCTTTTACTACATAAAATTCACAACCTACAATGGGCTTAACAGATGGTGTTAAAATATCTTTACCCGCTGCATCTTTTCCTATAACTTTAGTATTCTTCCATGCTTCACTTACAAATTCAAATGCACCAAACATATTTCCATGGTCGGTTATCGCCAATGCTGGCATATTATGTTTAGCCGCTTTTTTATACAATTCATCAATTGGGGCAGCTCCGTCTAATAAAGAAAACTGGGTGTGTACGTGTAAATGAGAGAATTGGCACATGTAAAACAAATATCGTATTTTAAGTAAGCACCCGCCTAAAACTGTTTTCCACAATAAGTCTTAACCCTTTATTTTATTGGCAATTTTATATAAAATAAACAGCTTACTTTGCATTTTATATGAAAATGAAATCATATATATCAATACTAGCTGTAATTGCATTTTTGGCAAGCTGTAAAACAGTTCGCAATGTTACCCATAAAGATCATACTGGTAGAAATATTGTTAGCAAAAAATATAGTTCAGAAAAAAGGGAATTTATTAACGGTATTCAAGTTACCTTAGGTACGGTTACCACAACTAAACAAAAAACAAGCAGTATATCATCTAGTAGCAAAAAAAACACTACAACAAATCAAAGCTCTAATAAAGCAGATATAGAAAAAGCCAATTGGCTGCAGTTAAAATACTCAGTAATCATTGGAGCCCCAGTTGAAACACTTAGCAATATTTTATTATTAGAACAAATAGAACATTGGTGGGGGGTTCGTTATTGCATTGGAGGGAATACCGAAAGCTGTATAGACTGTTCTGGATTTACAGTTAATATGATGCGTGATGTATTCAATACACCATTACCACGTACTTCTCAGGAGCAATATAATGTAGCACAAAGAATAGAACGCGAGGATTTACAAGAAGGTGATCTTGTATTTTTTGGTTATGACAAAAATTCAATTAGTCATGTAGGTATTTATTTGCAAAATAATAAATTTGTACATGCCTCAACATCTATTGGTGTTACAATTACCGATTTGAACGATAAATACTGGCTTCCAAAGTATAGAGGTGGAGGAAGAATTAAACTTTAATTTACCTACAAATTATTATTTAATTAAACCATCAAATTAATTGTAACTCAACATCAAATAATTAACACAAAAAGGCAAAAAATTTAATTTAATTTAGTTTTGAAAATTAATCAATAATGTCACATTGAATTAAAACTGCATGTTCAAATAAGTCTAAATCGGCATCATAACTATTACCTGCAGTAATTGCTCCCTTAACATTTATTAGATCATTCATTTTATATTTTTCTACATGTTTACTTGCTTCTTTTGTAAAGGTTGCTATAACACCTACTTTATCTAAAGAATCTTTTAATATAATTACTGTTTCACCCAATTGATTAGCGGATATTAGATGAACCCTACCTGTAATGATTAAAATTCTTGAATTTCCATCACTCAATAAGTATTTTGAGTTTGCCTTTTTAGCATCAACAGTAAACTCACTCACCAAATCTTGAACAGATAATTTGGCGAAAGCTTCAGAAGCTTGTACATCTCTATGTGGCTTAAAATATAAATAAGATCCTATACCAAAAGCAATTACTAATACAATAACTGAAATTAATCCTATTTTTTTACCTGTATTCATTTTAAAAATTTCAACTGATTATTAAATATGTATATTGGTATGACAGTAAAACAAAAAAATCCTTACAAAAAAAATCATTTTGTGAAAAAATTATGCTCTCTAATAAAAATTGAGTGTATCAGTTAAAATAATGGTAATGAATATATTGTTCGTTAGCGAACATTTTTAAATCTCCTCTATACTGCCAACTTTTATACTATTAAGCCTGAATTGCCTGAAGAAAATTGAAAAAAAATATTTGTATGTGAACATTATTTGCTAAGGAATTTCTCTTTAAAATTATTGTATAACTGGCCAGCATCAGGAGTAAGATTAAAAGAAAAAACAGAAATAATCATTATAGTAGAGAACATTACAGAGCGCAAAATGATACCCATCCAACCACTCATTCCATTGAATATATAATAAGAAAAAGCATAGGCAAGAATTGCAATTAAAATTGAAATAACCGTTTTAATAGTAAAAGGCTGCATATTGAATTTTCGGCGCAGAAATTCGTAACGAATAAAATTATATATACTATATGCAGTAAGTTCTGCAAACGCAGAGCCAATGATTCCATAATTTTTAATGAGGAAATAGGTGAGGGGCAAACGAAAGGCAAGAAGAACAACACCACTAAAAAAGTCAAAGCGCCAAA
>JAVHPL010000105.1:0-13914 GCA_036170555.1 Sediminibacterium sp.
CACTTACTGGCATTATACCCTTCAGCAACCATATTTAATTCTAGTTTTGCCGCTTTTACCGAATAACCCTTTCCCAACATATTACCAAATGTGCGGTTTCGGCTATATAGAGAATAACAGGTTACCAATAAATCTCCTAAGTAAACAGATGCAGCATAATTATGCTGAACTCCGTTTTTGGTAAGGTCATCTCCCGAAATTTTTCTTAAAAATACCGCCATTTCATTGGCGCAAGCAGCAATATATACACTTAAGAAATTGTCTCCATATTCTAGCCCATGCGCAATACCTGCACCCAACGCATAAATATTTTTTAATACCGCCGCATATTGCACTCCCAATACATCGGTATTGATGGTGGTATTAATATATTCTGTTTTAAAATAAGCGGCAATACCCGCAGTAGTTTCTGTTTTACTACCCGAAAAAGTAAGATAAGAAAGTTTTTCAGCAGCAACTTCTTCTGCATGACATGGCCCTAGTAAAGTAAAATAATTATCCATACTAAACCCTGCCGTTTCTGCCAGGTACTCATTGAGTAGTTTATTGTTGAGCGGCAAAATTCCTTTCACCGCAGAAACTATTTTTTTTCCTACCCAGGCTTCTTTAGGAACTGTAGCCAATGCATCTGCCACAAAGGCGGAGGGAATGGCAATTACCAAAACATTCGAATTGGCAATTACCTGTTGAATATCATCATTCAATAAAAGCTGCGCAGGATTAAAATAAGCCCCACTTAAATAATGCGGATTATGTTTTCGCTTTTTTATATAGTGAATATTATCACTATTGCGAATCCACCAATGAATGGTATTGCCATTATCGGTTAATATTTTTGCGATTGCAGTTGCCCAACTTCCACTTCCTAATATTCCAAATTGCATGCGCTAAAATAATGAATCTGCTGAACTATTCTTTTTTCTTCTCTTCAAATAATTTTTCTTTCTCTACTACTTTTACTAAAGCTCCATCTTTTAAGGTTTTACTTACAATAGAATAAGGCCCTGTAATTACCATATCTCCTACTTTTAGCCCGTCTAAAATTTCTATATTGTTTAAATCTTGAATAGCCGTTTTTACTCGAACTTTTTTTACCTTATTATCTTTTTGCAATACAAAAACTACTTCCTGAATACCATCATCTGCACTTACCGATTTAGGAGCATCTGTTGTAGCGGATGTTTTATTGTCTTTTTTATCGGTATCTTTTTTATCTACACTGTCTTTTGCATCTCTTGTAGTTACCGCATTTAAAGGAACCGACAATACATTGAATCTACTCTTGGTTTGAATATCTGCACTAGCAGTCATACCCGGGCGAAAAGGGAAACTTCTTCCAGGCACAATTAAATCGGAATAGCTCTGGGGCAACAAACGAATATGCACTTTATAGTTGGTTACTTCGGCATTTGAAGCAGATGAACCCAAAGCAGAACCCGTATTAGGATTGGCAATTTTATATACCAAGCCCTTGAATTTTCTACTAGTATACGCATCTACTTCTACAATGGCAGTATCGCCAAGTTTTACTTTTGGTATATCATTTTCTCCTACATCTACCCTTACTTCTATACTGCGCATATCGGCAACACGCATCATTTCGGTACCTACATTAAAACTATTACCAGCAACACGCTCTCCTTTTTTAATGGCCAATAAACTAATCACTCCATCCATTGGAGAAACAATCACCGTTCTGCTAATATCTTTATTGGCTCTATTTAATTGTGCTTGTACACTTTGAACAGCGGCTTGAGCACTTTTAACGCCTTCGGTTGCGGCAGTATAATTTGCTCTAGCACTTTTAAAAGCTTGTTCTGCTTGTTCAAATTCTAATCGGCTAATTACTTTTTCGGCCAATAATTTTTTCTGACGATTGTATTGTGATTCTGCTTGATCTAATGTTGCTTTTAATGCGCCTAATTGTGCAGTTGAATTATTTACTTGAGCTTTCTGTTGATTAACCCCAGCAGCAACTTGGTCTCTTTGAGATCCCAAGATATCTGCATAAATTCTGGCTAATACCTGACCTTTTTTTACACTATCACCTTCGTTTACATTTAGCTCTACAATTTCACCACTTACGTCGGGGCTTACTTTCACTTCTACTTCGGGATACACTTTCCCACTGGCATTTACCGTTTCGGTAATAGTTCTTAGTGCCGCTTTTTCAGCAGAAACAGTTATTCCTTCTTCTTTCCCAATCACACCCGCTTTCTTTAAGCCTACTAATACTACAATTAGTAAAACCAACCCAACAATAATCCAAATCAATTTTTTACTCATAACAGTTTTTTTCAGTTTGATGCCAATATATATTTGGCTATAGTTTTATACCCTGACCCTTATAAAATTCAAGTAGTTTAATTCTAAATATATAATCGAATTGACTATTGAGTTGATCTAGTTTAGTTCTTAATAAATTATTTTGATTGGTAATAAGATCTAGCGTGTTACTTAAACCTGCTTCATACCTTTTAGTTGCAAAATCAAATGCTTTTTGAGATGCTTCAACACTTTTTTTGCTGGCATTGTAGCGCAACATGGCAGCCAAGGCATTGGCATGAGATTGATAAATATTCTGCTGTAAAGTTAAATCGGTTTGTGATGAAGAAACTTGAATAGTACGCTGATTTAATTTAGCTCTTTCGTAACCTAAACGAGCAGAACCATTATTAAAGATGGGTACAGATAAATTAATGCCAAAGCTTTGACGAAAGTTTTGATCTAATTGAGTTCCCCAGCCTTTCCACATTTTACCAAATGATTTCTTTTGGGTAATTAATTGTATGTCTGGTTGATTTACAAAATAATTACTTCCACCAACCGTAACAAAACCAGTAGTGGGTCTTGTTCCTAAAATATTGGCACCAATAATTTCTTGTCCTGAACCAGCAAAGTTGGTAGCCAAACTTCCAAAAGCAGAAAGAGTAGGATAAAATGCAGACCGGGCGCGCTTTACAGATTCTTCTGCCGATTTTAATCGAAAGGTATTTACTTTTTGAGCAGGTTGATTGTTCAGCGCCAACTGATATAAAATAGCTGGCTCTAATTCTGATAATGGCGCTAAAGGAATATTTTCAACAGCCGGAATTTCTACTTCAAATGGTGCAGCCATATCTAAATTGATAGCCGCTTTTAATTGAATAAGTGCTTGTGAATAATTAGCTTGAGCATTTACTAACGTTGTGGTATCTCTTGCAAGTTGGGCTTCAATTTCGGCAGCACTTAATTCGGGTAAAACCCCTGCTTCTACCCGCTTTTTAGTGAATCCAAATTGTGCATTGGATTGAGCAATTTGCACTTGGGCAATTTCAATTTGCTTTTGTGCAGCAACCACTTGTAAAAAATAAGTAGCAATGGTTAAGGAAACATCATTGATGATTCTTTCCATATCAGTTGCAGCAGCTTGAGCATTAAAACTGGCAATTTTTCTGTCTGTTTGTAATGCACCCCAATTAAAAATAGGAACGTTTACATTTACATTACCCCCTTGAAATAATAATTGAGTAGTAGTGAACTGGTTGGTAGTAGGGTCAATGGATCTACCGAATTGGGTTCCTAAATTGGTTCCAAAAGAAATATTAGGATATTGAGCTAATTTGGTACGCTCATTTTCTAATACAGCCAATCTTGCTTGAATATCTGCCTGTTTTACTGATATATTATTTTTAGACGCATATTCTACACAACGTTGAAGATTCCATTTATTGGCATTTTCTTGCGCCTTTCCTTGATAGAAGAACAGGAAACAACCAAGGCCGATGATAAAAATTCTATTCATATTACAAAAGTAGGGGCATTCTATTACCCTACATTAAAATTTAGACAGGCGGAAACTTCGGCTACTCTTTTGCGCAAAAACTGTTATGAAAGGCGTATTTCAGCCATATTACCCTTTTTTAAATCTTTGAGAGATGTAATAGATCAGCATAAAAGCACCCAATACAATCAACCCAATCACAGCCGTTTTAGGCGTTTGTATAGCAATACTAATACCTACAAAACAATAAGTAAGCATAAATATGAGGGGCAATAAAGGAAACAGTTTCATTTTATAAATACCCGTTCCATCTAAATGCTTGGTTTGTTTGCGCAATTTAAAAATAGTAGCGCTAGAAGCAACCATGCCAAAGCAATCTAAAAATATGGTGAAGTTAAGAATGGCTTCGAAGGTTTGCGCAAAGAAAAGGATCACTAAACAAGTAAGGGCAAATACAGTGAGTGAAACAACCAGTACTCCATTTTTTTCATTTTGTTTGGAGAATATTTTAGGAATGGTTCCTTCATCACTCATGGCATACATTACCCTTGGGTTACTCATTAATAGTGCGTTTACATAGGCCAATACCCCAAAAAATAAAAAGAAAGAAAAAATAGCCGCTCCTTTTGCACCAAATACTTTTTCTATTACCACAAAGGCAATTTCTTTTTCGCCCTTCATTTGTTCAAACCCAATAATTTGATAGTAGCTAAAGTTTACCAATAAATACAACACAATAATAATACCGATGCCCATAAAAATTCCTTTAGGAATATTCTTTGCAGGATTTTTTACCTCACTTCCAAAATTGATGGTTTGCTGATAGCCTCCATAAGTAAAAGATACAGCAATTAAACTAACCCCTAAGCTCTGTAACCATCCCATCGTGGGCGTTACAGCAGCAGCAGTAGTAGCAACAATGGTAGTATGTTCAAAAGGAAAAAATAAGGCAGCAATTAGCACCAAGATCATTCCAATTTTAATAATCATGAGTACATTTTGTGCCCTTGAACTCATGCGAAGCCCTTTTAAATTTATTATATAAAATAAAATAATGGCACCTGCACTCAGTAAAGCTTTATGTACATCCGTCCAAGGAGTTCCGGGAAATAATTTAGCAATATATCCACTTCCAATAATGGCTACCACACTTAAACTAGCGGCATTACTAATGAGAATAATACAATTAATAGCAAAGGCAATACTGGGATGGTACGCATAAGAAAATACTTTATAATAACCACCAGTAACAGGAAACCTACTGCCTATTTCAGCATAGGTAAGTGCCCCACAGAGTGCAACAAATCCACCTAATAACCAGGCAGCAAAATATACCGAAGGAGCAATAGCATTTTGTGCACTGGTTGCAGCCGATCTAAAAATACCCATCCCTATTACTAAGCCCACCACAATCATGGTAAAACTAAAACGGTTTAATTGTTGGTTTCCTTTCATTTGCCTAAAATAGGTAAATAAGTTTAAGAAAATGCTGCAAATAGTATGTATTGAAATAAAGCAAAATATAGTTATACAGATTCATGTTTATAAAATTAATGCAACAATCAATTCTCTCCCTTTACATTTGCCTTGTACTTGGTTCACCTGCCTCAGGCAGATGATTAAAAGGGAAGTTCGGTGTAATCCCGTCACTATCCCCGTAGCTGTAATTCCGCCGCCGTTTGCGGCCACTTTTGAACAACTACATCCACTGTTCCAATTGTATTGGGATGGGAAGGAGGTTCAAAAGGCGGAGAGTCAGAAGACCTGCCAAATACAACAAGATTCACGGCTTTCGGGTGAAAAGCATGGAATATAAAGTGCTGCTGCAGCGGTAATTTATTTTTCTCCGTTTTTTTATTTTCCTGGAAGCTCATTGTTAACCTTTTAACTGAATGAACAATGAGCAAAAAATTAATGCTCCTCCTAACCTTGCTATCAGGCCATATCCTGCATGCACAAAAAGACAGTGCTGGTACTCGTGTACTAGACGAAGTAGTTGTTACGGCCAATAAGCTAGAACAAAAACAAAGCAGTACGGGTAAAGTAATTACCGTTATTGCAAAAGATCAAATAAACAAAAGCATGGGCCGCACAGTAGCACAAGTATTAAATGAAACTGTAGGTATTACTATCAATGGAACGTACAATAATGCAGGTACCAATCAATCGGTATTTATGCGCGGCGCCGCAACAGGTAGAACCTTGATTTTATTAGATGGAATTCCAGTGAGTGATCCATCTCAAATAAACAATGAATTCGATTTAAATTTGTTTAGCATCAACGATGTAGAACGCATTGAAATTTGTAAAGGCGCGCAAAGCACCGTATATGGTAGTGATGCCATTGCAGGGGTGATAAATATCATTACCATCAAACCCAATGCTAGTAAAGCAATTAATGTAAACGCTACTTTATCGGCAGGTAATTTAGGTACGTTTAGAAATAGCGTACAATTGTATGGCAAAATAAATAAACTTGCTTACTCAGTTAGAACAGCACAAATAAATACCAATGGATTTAGTGCAGCAACTGATACAACAGGTATTAAAAATTTTGATAAAGATGAGTACCACGGAAATGCAAGTAGTGCAAGTGCACAATATCAAGTAAACAATAAATTATCCATTAAAGCATTTGGCATGTATAGTGCCTATAAAACAGGAATTGATGCTGGTGTTTTTAATGATGATAAATATTATAACCTACACAATAATGTGTTGAATACAGGTACAGGGTTTCAATATAAATTACCCAAAATTACCCTTACTGGAAACTACCAGTTTAGTCAAACAAATAGAAATTATGAACGAGACAGTTTAGATAAATCCGCATTTAGTTTCTTTGTAAGAAATACTTATTTTTCTAAAACCCAGTTTGCAGAATTATACGCAACCCTACCCATCAACAACTATATTCATTTATTACAAGGCTTTGAATATCGTTATGGAAGTATGAATAATAATTATAATTCTGTAAGTGTTTACGGCCCTTATGCATTTGGATTTAATGATACCAGTATCAGTCAAAGCTCGGCATACACTTCTTTACAAATTAATAATAAGAAAGGATTTTTTACAGATCTTGGTATACGATTTAACAAACATGCCAAGTACGGAAACAATACTACTTTTACAATTAATCCATCTTATTCTGTATCGGAAACGGTTAGAATTTTTGGAAGCATTGCATCCGGATTTAAAGCTCCTTCCTTATATCAGTTATTCGATAAGTTTAGTGGCAATCCAAATTTGCAACCAGAAAAAAGTGTTACTTATGAAGCAGGTATTGCTACTATGCACAGCGGCTTCAACAGTAGGCTGGTAGTGTTTTATAGAGATATCAATAGTGGAATAGACTACGACTATGTGCGCTCTAACTATTTTAATTTTGTAAAACAATCGGCCATAGGTGTAGAATACGAAACCAGTACAAAACTTAGTAAGCAATTAGAATTTAAAGCCAATTTTAGTTTTTTATCTATTAATGATTCTACTCAAAGCAGACAAAGCTTTAAAGATACAGGATATGTGTACGGATTAAGAAGACCAGGCATTAATATCAATGCATCATTCAATTATCAGCAAGATCATTTCTTTGCAAGTATTAGTACAAAGTATGTGAGTAGCAGATACGATATTGGTGGCTATAAAAAAGCCGATATAGCCATGGCAGGATATATGATAGTGAACGCTTATGCAGAATATCGTATTCACCAAAAAATAAAGATTTTTGCTGATGCTCAAAATATAGGGAATAAAACATTTGTAGATTTAAGAGGATTCAATAGCATCCCAATGATGATTAATACAGGAATCACCATCAATTTATAATCATGAACCAATCACTGAAAGAAACACTTACGCATAAAATTAATACCAAAACAAAACCACTGGGCGCACTGGGTGTACTAGAAGATATTGCTTTACAAGTAGGTTTATTGCAACAAACCATTAGCCCTACTATTAGCAAGCCTACCATTGTAGTGTTTGCGGCAGATCATGGTATTGCAGCAACTGGGCTGGTAAATCCTTACCCACAAGCAGTTACAGCACAAATGGTGATGAATTTTATGAATAAGGGGGCTGCTATTAATGTATTTACTAAGTTACATGAGCTAGCATTATACGTGGTAGATGCAGGTGTAAACGCCGATTTTAGTAATACCCATTTTGGTGATTGGTTTATACATGCAAAGCAGGGCTATGGTACAAAAAATTATTTACAAGAAAATGCCATGAGCATAGATGAGGTAAATAATGCCATTGAAAAAGGAAAAGAAATAGTAAATACCCTTGCAGCAAATGGATGCAATTGTATAGGGTTTGGAGAAATGGGTATTAGCAATACTGCTGCTGCTTCCTTAATTATGAGTGCAATTACTGGTTTAAGTATAGAAGATTGCACCGGATATGGAACAGGTGTAAATGAAGTACAACTAGCAACTAAAATAGATACCCTAAGGGTGGTTCATTTAAAACATCAATTGCATTTATTTAATAACCATCCAGTACAATTATTAAGTAAGGTAGGAGGCTTTGAAATTGCTATGATCACAGGAGCTTATTTGGCAGCTTATGAAAAAAACATGCTGATTGTAGTAGATGGATTTATAGCTACTGCTGCATTATTAGTGGCGCAACAAGTAGAAAAATCCATTACCCAACATTGCCTTTTTGCTCATACGAGTGGAGAAAAAGGACACGAAAAAATGTTACAATTTCTACAAGCTAAACCATTGCTTAATTTAGGGTTACGCTTGGGAGAAGGAACAGGAGCAGCCATTGCCATGCCCATTATTAAAACAGCAGTAGCTTTTTTAAACGAAATGGCCAGCTTTGAAGAAGCCAATGTGAGCAATAAATAAATGAATACTTGGGCGTTTGCCCAACTTCATTTATCTTAATTTATTAAACGAATAGGTTATTGGGAATGCTTCAATATCAATGGACACTGTTTAAAACTGCAGTGATGTTTTTAACCAGAATACCTGTGGGGAAAAATCTTCCTTATACGCAACCTATTTTACAAGCATCCGCGCGGTATTTTACTTGGGTGGGTATATTGGTAGGAATTTCAGGAGGTTCCCTACTGTATTTAGCCAATATGATTTTTTCACCTGCCCTTAGTATTGCATTATCTATGTTATTTACCATTTTATTAACTGGATCATTTCATGAAGATGGGCTGGCCGATTCTTGTGATGCATTTGGAGGTGGTTGGACAAAAGAAAAAATCCTAACCATCATGAAAGATAGCCGCTTGGGAACTTACGGTGTTGTAGGATTAATGGCTGCACTGATTATTAAATTTTTATTACTATTAGAACTGTTTAGGTATATACCTGTAACAACCATTGCCCTAATTATTTTATGTGCCCACAGTTTTAGCAGATTCATGGCAGTAAGCATTATGCAACAATTACCATACGTTCAAGATATAGATGCCAGTAAAAGCAAGCCTTTGGCAGATAGGGTATTAAATAAAAAAGAAGGGTTGATACTTTTTATGGGCTTATTGATTCCATTTATTTTTTTATATTATTACAGCAGCCTACACACAAAATCATACGCAGTATTTTATTTAATATGGTCAATAGTGCCCAGCATTATTGTTCGATATATTGCAGGTAACTATTTTAAAAAATGGATTGGAGGTTATACAGGTGATTGTTTAGGCGCAACACAACAGGTTTGTGAAATTGCATTTTATATAGGAATTTTGCTGCTATGGAAATTTATTTAATAAGACATACTACCCCATTGGTTGAAAAAGGAATTTGCTATGGGCAAACCGATTTAGATATCACAGATAGTTTTGAAGAAGAAGTGGAAATGATTCGGCCCCATATTCCCAGCAATCATATTAAAGTATATAGCAGCCCCTTGCAACGATGTAAAAAATTAGCTTCTGCTTTATACCATCCTAATTTGGTAGAATGCCACCCTGATTTGATGGAGCTGAACTGCGGAGATTGGGAAATGCAAAAATGGGATGAAATACCTAAGGAAGAAATTCAACCATGGATGGATGATTTTGTACATATTACCGTACCCAATGGAGAAAGTTATGTAACCATGCATCAACGGGTGGTGAATCAATTTGAAAACATCAAAAGCCAAGGAGAAAGTGCTGTAATAGTTGCACATGGGGGTGTTTTAAGAAGCATTCTTTCTCATATTACCCAAACACCACTGAAAGAATCTTTTGATGCATTCACCTTACATTATGGTTGTGTGGTAAAAATTACTGAGGGCGAATTGGGTTTAAGATATGAAGTATTGTACAACTTTTCTAGGCAGGGAAAAGAGTGGCATAGGCCCAGTAAAAACTAAGCACGTATCTTTATTAAAATATGTATATGAATTTTCAAGTGGATGAATTGCTAACCGTTACGTTTACCCTTTTTGCGGTAATAGATATTGTTGGATCTATCCCCCTGCTTATTTCATTAAAAGAGAAAATGGGCGGCATTAGATCATTACAAGCAACTGTTGTTTCAGGTGCCCTAATGATTTTGTTTTTATATGCAGGCAGACCATTTTTAAAAATTCTGGGCTTAGATATTCGCTCATTTGCAGTGGGTGGTTCTGTGGTAATATTTTTATTGGGTTTAGAAATGGTATTAGGTCATGAAATATTTAAAGGAGATGCCAATGCAAAATCTGGAACCGTTGTTCCCATTGCCTTTCCTATTATTGCCGGAAGCGGAACACTCACCACCATTATGTCTTTAAAAGCCAACTACGAAGAAACCTATATTTTAATGGGTATCCTTATTAATTTAATCATAGTATACCTAGGATTAAAATCATTGGCCATTATTAAAAAAGTATTGGGTGATGCA
Organism: Sediminibacterium sp.; assembly: GCA_036170555.1. Taxonomy (GTDB): domain Bacteria; phylum Bacteroidota; class Bacteroidia; order Chitinophagales; family Chitinophagaceae; genus Sediminibacterium. The sequence continues at coordinate 10,609 of JAVHPL010000105.1, forward strand.
GGTTTATTGGCTGTAAGAAAATTTTTTGGGGTAATTCTATTAGCAATTGCCGTAAAAATATTTAGTACCAATATCTCCGCATTTGGAAAATAAGTTTACCAAAGCAAGGTATAGAGTGCGGCAATAATTCCAAATAAAATAAGCACCCCAACGGCAAAAGCAGGATGTAGTTTAAACATAGAACGATCTATTTGCAATCCGTTAGCATGCACCCCTTTCTTTTGTTCAATGGTACTAATAATATACATCCCAATTATACAAATAGCAAACACTATTCCCATTCTATCTAAGAATGGAATTTCATAAATACCAGCATCGTTTGCAATGGCATAGCCCAATGAAGCCAAGAAAGATACATCTACAAACCCTGGTAAAAATTTAAACAATAGGGATAAAGCAAACCCTCCAATGGTTGCAAAAAGGGCTGCATTGGATGTAGTTTTTTTCCAGAAAAATCCCAGAAAAAACATAGCAAATACACCAGGAGAAACAAAGCCTGTATACTCTTGAATATATTGAAAGCCACCTTTTTTATCAATACCCAAAAAAGGGGCAACAGCCATTGCCATGAGCATGGAAACAACAATGGCTATTCGTCCTATTTTCACCAATTGTTGTTCTGATGCAGCAGCATGTATTTTTTTCTTATAAATATCTAACGTAAAAATAGTGGCAATACTATTGGCTTTACCTGCAAGGGATGCTACTACTGCAGCAGTAAGTGCAGCAAAAGAAAGTCCTTTTAAACCAACGGGTAATAAGTTTAATAAAACAGGGTAAGCCCTATCGGGATTCACTTCTCCGTTTTGCAACATCTCTGTTTGAAAATACCCTTGTTGATACAATACATACGCAGCAATACCGGGCAATACTACAATGATGGGCATGATGAGTTTTAAGAAACCAGCAAATAACAATCCATTTCTTGCAGTGGGCAGGCTAGCACCCAAAGCACGTTGCGTGATATATTGATTACAACCCCAGTAATTTAAATTGGCAACCCATAAGCCTCCAATTAAAACTGTTAAACCGGGTAAATCCATAAAATTGGGATTATCCCTTTTAAAAATCATGTGAAAATGATCATCTGCTTTTTCACGTAATACATTAAAACCATTAAAAATTCCACTGGTACCATTATGTTCTGCCACTAAATTAAGGGCAATATAAGTAGCTGCTAATCCACCCAGTATTAAAAAAAATACTTGAATAACATCGGTATATCCAATTACTTTCATTCCACCCAATGTAATAATTACAGCAAAAAATGCAAGCACTATCATACAAATTGCAAAAGAAATTCCAGAAATACTGCTAATGGCCAATGCACCTAAAAAAAGAATGGAAGTAAGATTTACAAAAATGTACAAGAGCAACCAAAATACCGCCATAATCATGGCCACTGTTGAATTATAGCGTACTTGCAAAAACTGCGGCATGGTAAAAATCTTGTTCTTTAAGTACACTGGCATAAAGAAAACACCTACTACAATTAAAGAAACAGCCGCCATCCATTCATAACTAGCAATGGCAAGGCCCATTTTAAAACCACTACCGCTCATGCCAATAAATTGTTCGGTAGAAATATTAGAAGCAATTAAAGATGCCCCAATGGCCCACCAGGTTAAAGAACCTTCGGCTAAAAAATAGTCGGTTGAACTGGCAATTTTTGATTTCTTTCGTTGATATACCCACCAGCCATATCCAGCAACAATAATAAAATAAAAAAGAAATACAATGTAATCAGTGGGTTGTAATGATTGCATACAAATGGTTTAGGCAAATCGTTAAATATGGACAGCTACGGTTATTGTTGGCTGTAAGAACAAGATAGTAATTCAAAGGCAATTTTAAAATGAAAAATAATCCTGCAATGTTTGAAAAACTTTTTCAACGGTGCGTTTATCTAATGTTCCCAATTTTTTTTTAAGCCTTAGTTTATCTACTGCTCTTACTTGATCAATTGCAATTTGACCTTCTTTTCCTTCAAATGAACATTTAACTCTTGTTGGATATAATTTTATTGTGGAGGTTAAAGGGGCAATCGTAACAGTATTTAGGTATTTATTTGCTTCGTTAGGGGATATAATGATACAGGGTCGTGATTTTTTCACTTCACTACCTACAGTAGGATTTAGTTCAACCAACCAAATTTCAGTTCGTTTTACTTCCATGTCCATTCCTCCTGATCAAAACTATTACCAGCTTCCATCCAAGTTTTTTCCTCTGAAGAAATTTTAGTAGTTGCTTGTTTAAACTTTTCTTCCCAATCAGCACGAGGCTGTTGAGTTGGCGTAATCATAATACCCTCTTTTTTAAATTCTACATTTATCTCATTTACGAAATTGTATTGTTGAATTAAGGTTTGAGGAAAACGGATGCCCTTGCTATTGCCAATATCAACTACTTTTAAACGCATAGTTCAAAGTTATTACATTGTAGCTACATTTTCAAAAAAATGAAAAATTTGTCGCCAAGACTGCCAAACCTCGTTGCACTCGGTTTGTCTTCAAATGCTATTGGCTTAATTGCTGTAACAAATGTTTTCTATTAGAAAACTTTTACTACATTTGTATGGTGTTTAATATAATAACTAGAAAAACATTATTAGAATATTGTAAAAAGTATCCAGCGGCTGCCCCAGCACTAATGGAATGGTATCATGAGTTGATCTTATATAGTTTTAAGAATTTCAACGAATTAAAAAGATATTATCCAAATGCTAGCATAGTTGGAGACGACAGGGTCGTTTTTAATATAATGGGCAATAAATATAGATTAGTTGTAAGAATTGTATTTGATTTTAAAGCAATACAAATAAAATGGTTTGGCAGCCATATCGAATATGATAAAATTGATGTAACAACAATAAATTATAAAAAAAATAATAATGGAATTAAAAATAATTAAAACGAAAAAACAGTATAATGCCTATTTAGATTGGGTAGATACTATGTTTGATAAAAAAGTTAAGCCTAATTCATTAGAAGGAAATAAAGTAGAAATAGCACTTTTATTAATTAAACAATACGAAGATATCCACTACACAATTCCTATGCCTGATCCTATAGATGCTATTCGGATAAAAATGAATGAAATTGGTTTGAAGAATAAGGATTTGGTTGGAAAATTTGGAAGCAAAGGACATATATCCGCACTATTAAATAAAAGAAAACCTTTAACTCTTGAACTAGCTAGGCTTTTTCACCAAGAACTTAATATTCCTGCAGAAGTGTTTTTAAGTTAAAATGCCAACCTTCGGTTGTTGCAGGGTTTATTTTGCCAAGACTGCCAAACCTCGTTGCA
>JAVHPL010000106.1:0-13897 GCA_036170555.1 Sediminibacterium sp.
TCAGTTGGTAGAGCAATACACTTTTAATGTATGGGTCCTGGGTTCGAGTCCCAGCGGGATCACTAAGCCTCACAAATATGTGGGGCTTTTTTATGTACTCATTTCTTCTGTGTACATTTGTAGTAGCATTAAAATTGTTATCCATGTTCGAGTTCAACAATAAGGTAGTAGTGATCACAGGTGGTTCTGAAGGAATTGGCAAGGCCATGGTAGATTTATTTATTCAGGAAGGTGCCAAAGTAGCCACTTGCGGAAGAAATTACGATAAGTTATACCAATTACAATCAAAACACAGTGGAAAACCATTGGTGATACACGCTGCAGATGTGAGCAAAGAACAAGATTGTATCAATTTCATTCAAGTAGTCATTAAACAATTTGGCACAATTGATATATTAATCAATAATGCAGGAGTTTCTATGCGATCTCTAGTTAGTGATGTTGAAATAGATACCATACGTAAAGTAATGGACATTAATTTTTGGGGAACCGTTTATTGTACCAAATTTGCGTTGCCATATATACTGCAAAACAATGGAACCGTGGTGGGCGTTTCCTCCATCGCTGGTTATAGAGGACTTCCAGGTAGAAGTGGTTATTCTGCATCAAAATTTGCAGTGAATGGTTGGCTAGAATCGTTGAGAACAGAATTGTTAGCATCAGGTACCAATGTGATGTGGGTTTGCCCAGGTTTTACTTCTTCTAATATTCGTAATGCAGCTTTAAATAAAGAGGGAAAAGCTCAGGGAGAATCTCCCATGGATGAATCTAGTATGATGAGTTCATTGGAATGTGCCAGTCATATACTTACTGCAATTAAAAAGAGGAAAAGAACCTTGGTGCTAACTTTTACTGGAAAAAGAACTGTATTCCTGAATAAATTTTTCCCGGGTATTGCCGATAAATTGGTTCGAAAATTTTTCTTTAAAAACGGGGAGTTGGTGAAATAACTTGCTTTTGTTTTGCGTTATCGTGTTAGAATGCCCATTCTTACGTTGTCAACCGATATTGGCCAGCGGGATTACATCGTTGGCGCCATAAAAGGACAGTTTTTGCAATTGATACCAACCATGAATATGGTTGATATTACACACTATTTATCTCAAACGAACTTCCCATTAGCAGCGTATACTTGTAATAATGCTTTTAAATATTACCCTCACAGTACATATCATCTTATTTTAATTAATGTTTTTGAATCGGCTTTTGATCATTTTTTAATTGCATTGCATCATAATCAATATATTATTTGCCCTGATAATGGATTGATTACCATGATTTCTGGGGATAAGCCTAAAGAAATAGTGAAAGTTCCCATTTCTAAAAATGCGAATTTATTAACGATTACAGCCGATTTAGCCGCCGCTGTGTTGAAACTGGAAGAATATAAGAAACTTACTGCTGCAGGTGCTGTTGCAACAGAAATTATAGAAAAATATCCACTACGGCCAACCGCAGGACCTGATTGGATAGATGGGCAAATTCTATTTATAGACAATTTTGAAAATGTAGTAATCAATATTACAAAACAAGATTTTGAAGAGCATGGGAGGGGGAGGAAATTTAAAATCATGTTCAAGCGAAATGAAACCATTGAACAATTGAGTAACAATTATTCTGGGGTGCCAGAGCATGAAAAAATGGCTTGGTTTAATTCTGCAGGATATTTAGAAATTGCGTTAAGAAATGGCAATATGGCTGGTTTATTTGGGCTTCAAGGGTATAATGAACAAATGCAAAAAGCGGGTGCATCAGCTGGGAATAAGTGGTTTTATCAAACAATTAGGGTTTTCTTCGAGTAAAGCATTTTATTCTCTTTTTTAGTTTGCTTATTTGCGAGTATTTTCGCACTCTAATTTGTTTAATTATACAATCAACTAATACTTGTAAAATGGCATATGATGTAATTGTACTAGGAAGTGGTCCTGGTGGTTATCCCGCAGCAATCCGCGCATCTCAATTAGGCTTTAAAGTAGCTATCATAGAAAAAGAAAGTTTGGGAGGTGTTTGTTTAAACTGGGGTTGTATTCCTACTAAGGCCCTCATAAAAAGTGCTCAAGTGTATGACTATATGAAACACAGTGCTAATTATGGAATTAATGCTACTGGCGTTCAACATGATTTTGGAGCCGTAGTAAAAAGAAGCAGGGGAGTTGCTGATAAAATGAGCAAAGGGGTTCAATTTCTAATGAAAAAGAATAAGATTGATGTTGTGATGGGCTATGGTAAAATCAAAGCCAAAGGGCAAGTTGAAGTAACTGCGGCTGATGGGTCTAAGCAAATTGTAGAAGCTAAAAATATTATTATTGCAACAGGTGGCCGAAGTAGAGAATTACCCAACTTAAAACAGGATGGAAAAAAAATAATTGGCTACAGGGAAGCAATGGTATTGCCAGAGCAGCCTAAAAGTATGATTATAGTTGGCAGTGGTGCTATAGGAGTAGAGTTTGCCTATGTATACAACAGTATGGGTACTAAGGTAACTATTGTTGAATTCCTGCCACGTATTGTTCCTGTGGAAGATGAAGATATTTCTAAAGAACTAGAGAAGCAATACAAAAAAATGGGTGTGGAAATCATGACCAATGCTTCGGTAGAATCGGTAGATACAACTGGAACTGGAGTGAAAGCTTCTGTTAAAAAACAGGATGGTTCTGTGGTAGTACTTGAAGCAGATATTGTTTTAAGTGCGGTAGGCGTGGTGGCCAATATAGAACAAATTGGCCTTGAAGAGAATGGTATTAAAACAGAAAAAGGAAAAATTGTAGTAGATAAATATGGTCAAACTTCAGTAGCAGGTATTTATGCCATTGGAGATTGTTCACCCGGACAAGCCTTGGCGCATGTTGCCGCTAAAGAAGGAATTAATGCAGCAGAACATATTGGATATATAGAAAAGAAATTCCAACATTTGCCCGAAGCAATAGATTATAACAATATTCCTGGTTGTACCTATTGTATTCCAGAAATTGCTAGCGTTGGCTATACAGAAAAGGCTGCTAAAGATGCTGGATATGAAATTAAGGTAGGAAAATTTCCATTTATGGCCAGTGGAAAAGCAAGTGCCGCTGGTGTTACAGAGGGATTTGTGAAAGTGATTTATGATGCTAAATATGGAGAATTCTTAGGTTGCCATATGATTGGAACCAATGTAACTGAAATGATTGCAGAAGCCGTGGTAGCTCGTAAATTAGAAACAACTGCTCACGAAATTTTAAATGCGGTTCATCCACACCCAACTATGAGTGAAGGAATGAAAGAAGCTACGGCTGCAGCATACGGGGAAGCAATAGATATTTAAAGATGCTTCTAATAGATATTGAAAAAAAAGACCCCATTGGGGTCTTTTTTTTAGCATACCTACTAGTTTGTATTTTACTTTCAGATTGTTCAAAAAAGGGATAAACTAGTTATCTTTATCCTGATTTGTTTTTGTTCCCCCGTACCGAACAAATTAAATTAATCCGTTTTGACAATAATTGAATGAACATGTCAATTATTTTAAAGCATATTGTACACACCCTATGGATCATTTGAACGCATCTAAGCTGTTCCCAGAGCAGTTGTTGAATTCATTGGTTTTCTCTGTAGTTGTTACCAACTTAGAGGGAAGGTTTGTTTATGTTAACCCACTCTTTCAATATAAATTTTCTCATCTGGCTCCCGATTTAAAAATGGCTCATTTTGCAGAAACTGTATATGCAGATGATGTAAAACTTTGTAATGAAGCAGCAAGAGCTTGTATAAAAAATCCTGAAAAACACACTACGGTAACAGTTAGAAAAGCAACGGAAGATGCTGATTATTTTTGGACCACTTGGGAAGTTTCGGTGTTGAAAAACGAACAAGGATATGGAATTGGGATTGTTTCCATTGGGCATGATGTTACCAATACAGATAAAGTGGTAAATAGAACATTAGATTTAGCTCAAGATCAAAAGAAATCACAACAATATCAGTTTAAATCTTTGATAGGACATATACCAGGTATAGTATATCGCTGTTTGGCTGATGAAAATTTAACTGTAGTGTTTTTGAGCGATGTGGTAGAAGAACTTACAGGATATGATACAGCATCTTTACAGCAAAATCGAATGAATGGACTCAATAAGTTTATTCATGCGGATGATATAGAAATGGTAAAAAAATCAATTCAACACGCTGTTTTACAAAAACATCATTTTGAAATTGAATATAGACTTATTCATAAAAATGGAGATATTAAATGGGTTTTTGAAAGAGGGGGAATTACTTTTGAACCCAATGATGGGAATACTTATATAGAAGGCACTATTTTTGATATAACCGATCGTAAAAAAGTAGAAGCAGCATTAGAAAGAAGTGAGGATGAAGTAAAAAGACTTGCACTGGTTGCCCATAACACAACTAACTCTGTATTAATAGCAGATATAGATCAACAAATCATTTGGGTAAATGAAGGTTTTACAAGAATTAGTGGATATACATTAGAGGAAATTAAAGGGAAAAAAATTGGCTATTCTTTGGATGGACCCAAAATAGATGAGCGCGCTAAATTGAGATTAAAACATGCTTTAGACAACAAACTTTCCTTTAAAGAAGAATTTTTGAGCTATGCAAAGAATGGGCAGGCTATTTGGTTAGAAGTAGATTGCCAACCTCTATTTGATGAGCATAATTTGCATATTGGTTTCATGGCTATTGAAAATGATGTCACCAGAAGAAGACAGGCGCAGTTAGAGCAACAGGAACTTTTGCAGCGGTTAACGTTGGCAACGGATTCTGCAAAGATTGGTATCTGGGAAATAGATTTACAAGACAGAAATGTTATTTGGGATGATAAAATGTTTGATTTATATGGGTATGAAAAAGATACCCCCTTTACTCCCTATAAAATTTGGAAAAGAGCCATGCATCCAGATGATTTAGAAATGATGCAGCGCATTGTAGGGCAATTAATAGAAGGTAAGCGAGATATAGATTCTGCGGTATATAGAATTACCACTCCCAATGGGAAGGTTAGGCATATTGAGTCTCACGCCATAGTTAAAAAGTCTGCTACTGGTAAAATTCTTAGATTGATAGGTACAAATAGAAATATTACAGATGATATAGAAGTGCAAGAGAAACTAAAAACGCAGAATAAAGTGTTGAGGGATATTGCATTTATTCAATCTCATGAAGTAAGACGCCCATTGGCTAATATACTAGGTGTAATTGAAGTACTCAATAACAGCAATTCAGTACATAATAAAGAAATTTTCGATCACTTGATAGAAAGTGCCAATGAACTGGATATGCAAATTAGAAGTATCGTTAAAAAAACCAATAATTTAGATGGCTTAATGGCTGGATAAGTTAATTGGTTTATTCTCCAAAAACTTTCTTGAGCAATTGGCTAGTTCTTGCCAACGGATTTTTTCTGATTTCTTTTTCTTCTATAGCAATCTGCTGATAAATCCCTGCCATAGATTTTTCAGTTACATAACCAGCTAAATCTGGATTGATTTTTTTAAAACTAAATTTATTATAAGTGGAAATTAATTTACTCCACTGTTTGGTTGCTTCTGTTTTTTGTAATGCTTTTTCTATAATTGGCTTAAAAGAATTAGTTAATGATGATGTTGTTTTTTGCTGAAGATAAGCGGTAGCAGCAGTATCACTGCCTTTTAAAATACCCATTGCATCGGTAATAGTCATTTCTTTAATGGCATTTGTAAAAATGGGGGTAGCTGTTTTACATGCTTCTTCTGCAGCTCTATTCATACTTAAAATAGCTTCATCCACTTGCGTGCCCATACCAATATTTCTTAGGGTTGTTTCAATTTTTTGTGCTTCGGGAGGGAGTAATATTTTTAATGCGGCATTGGCAAAAAAACCATCAGGCTTTGAAAGCATTGCGGTACCTTTTTCTGCACCAATTACTAATGCCTCTTTTAAGCCATTGGCAATATCAATAGTTTTAGATTGATTTCCCTTAACTCCTCCTAGTAAATTTCCAAGTGTATTAGTTAAAGATGAAGAGCTAGTATCCGTTGATTTTTTTGTTTTTTTTAATAATGCATCTAAACTTTGAGCGGATATTTGTGCATAAGAAAAAAGTAAACATAAGGAAATAACGAATGATTTCATAGAATGAATTGAGATTGTAAATTAATTAACCTTTTGTGTTATTTTTATTAATTAGTATTAATTAACATTTTATATAGTTTCAACTGCATGCTTTTTATTCAACTGGAAAAAAAATATTCCAAACAACAGAATGATTGTTCCATATAAAGATACAATCGGTTTTAATGAAATACCATAGTATAAGATCCATGCATTTACTCCTAAAAAAAATAGCGGTACAAATGGGTATAAAGGTGTTTGATAGGCAAGTTTATTCATTGGCATTTTTTTTCTTAATACAAAAACACCTGCTACGGTTAATGAAGTACTCGCACTTAATAGGAAACCTATTAAATCAATAATAAATTGAAATTGATTTAACCAAATCATTAATAAAGCTAAAGCACTTTGTGTATATACTGCTATATATGGAATACCAAATTTATTTTGCTTTTTTAAAATACGTAGGTAATGAATTTCTTCACCCATTACGGCCGTAACCCTTGGACCAGCAAAAGTCATGGCACTTGCACTACTCATTAAAGTAATACAAATACAAATACTCATGACCATTGCACCATTTGTTCCAAATAAATGGTTTGCTGCAATAAATCCTACATCTATTTTCCCTTTTAATTCGTTTATAGGAGCTGCCAACAAAAATGCATAATTCAATAGTAAATAAAGAATGGTTACTAATATGGTTCCACCTACTAATGCAATAGGTAAGTTACGCATTGGATTTTTTATTTCACCTGCAATATACGTGGCTGCATTCCAACCTGTATAAGCATATAATACCCAATATAAATTCACTGCAAATTTTCCTGTACCAGTAATTTCATGAAGGGTATGATAGGAGGGAATGATATTAGGAAATGGCTGGTTCGTTAAAAGAAATGACGCAATTACAATGAATCCAATAATGAATATATTCATCCATGTAGCATATTGCTGAAAACGTGAACTTATTGTAGATTTCCATGCATGGAGCACTGTAAGAATTAGGAGAATAATTGTTGAAATTAGAATTGGGGTACTATTCGGTAAAAAACGATGTGCGTAATTTCCAATGGCAATGCAAACAATAGCTACAGGGGCCGCAAAACCAGCAAGGGTAGAAATCCATCCTGCTAAAAATCCATACACTGGGCCGTATAACTTACTTAAAAAATTCATTTCACCCCCATTATTCGGAAGTGCAGTTGCTAATTCTGCATATACTAATGCACCACTTAATGCAATCATTCCTCCAACAACCCATAACATTAAAATACTAAAACCATTTTCAAAGTCAATGAGTTGAAATCCTAAACTAGTATAAACACCACTTCCTATCATATTGGCAATTACTAATGCCATAGCAGTAAGTACAGAGAAATGGCGCTTATGGGTCATATTGAATTAAAGCGCATTTTTTACAACAGATTCTCTTAATCTTACCAATTTATCTAAAAGTGCAGGAAGTAATTCTAATGGTAGCATATTGGCTCCGTCGCTTTTGGCAATTGACGGGTTGGGGTGTGTTTCTATAAATAAACCGTTGGCCCCAGTTGCAATGGCTGCTTTAGCAATAGTACCAATCATAGTTGGGTTTCCACCCGTTATTCCACTGGTTTGATTGGGCTGTTGCAATGAATGGGTACAATCCATTATTACAGGTACTCCCTGTTGTTGCATGATAGGAATATTTCTATAATCTACAACTAAGTCTTGGTATCCAAATGTATTGCCTCTTTCTGTTAGCATTACTTTTTGATTGCCTGCTTTTTGAATTTTATCTACAGCAAATTTCATTGATGTGCCACTTAAAAACTGCCCTTTTTTTACATTTACAATTTTATTGGTTTCGGATGCTGCTAATAACAAATCTGTTTGTCTGCAAAGGAATGCAGGTATTTGTAAAATATCTATAAACTTTGCAGCTATGGCTGCTTCTTCATGGGCATGAATATCGGAGGTAGTAGGAATCTGATAAGTGCTGCCTACTTTTTTTATTAACGATAATCCATTGTCATCTCCAATTCCTGTAAAAGAATTGGCACTGGTTCTATTTGCTTTTCTATAGCTGGCTTTAAAAATATAGGGTATACCTAAATTTTTACAAGTGGTATATACATTATCTGCAATTTCCATCACAAGTTCTTCACTCTCAACTACGCATGGTCCTGCAATTAAAAAAAAAGAGGTTGGGTTGTATTGTTGATTGCTAAACAAATTTTGCAAAAAATGGGGAAGGGTATAGCTCATACAAATTTGGTTATAATTGCTGGTTATATTAAAATGATGCTTCAGCACTTTGTTGCAGTACTAAAACAAATAACAAATCTAAACAATTTAACCGCCTGTACCAAAGTTCTGTAATTGCTCAATTGCATGATGAAAGCAAGTTCTTTTTTCGTTCCTTTGTAATCTAAACGAATCATTATGCCTGTTAGAAAAGATAAGATTTTAGTGATAGGTGCGTCTGGTCAAATTGGTGTAGAACTAACGATGGCCCTAAGAAAGCAATATGGCAACAATAATGTAGTAGCTGCAGATTTACGAGAAGAAAACCCATTATTATGTGGTACTGGCCCATATGTAAGTTTAGATGTAATGAATAAAGAAATGCTTCATGTGCAAGTAATCAGACAAAAAATTACCCAGATATATTTATTGGCGGCCATTTTATCGGCAACAGGAGAAAAAAATCCTAGTTTGGCCTGGCATTTAAATATGCAAGGTTTATTAAATGTATTAGACATTGCTAGGGAAGAAAAATTACATAAAGTATATTGGCCAAGCAGTATTGCCGTTTTTGGCCCTACTTCACCTAAAATCAATTGCCCTCAAAAAACAGTTATTGAACCTACTACGGTATACGGAATTAGTAAGTATGCAGGTGAATTTTGGTGTAATTATTATCATCAACGTTTTGGAGTAGATGTAAGGAGTATTCGTTACCCTGGTTTAATAAGCTATAAATCTGCACCAGGTGGAGGCACTACCGATTATGCAGTAGAAATTTATCTAGAAGCATTGGAGCAAAAAAAATACAACTGCTTTTTAAGAGACGATACCTATTTACCCATGATGTATATGCCCGATGCAATAAGGGCTACCTTAGAATTGATGGAAGCACCAGCAAACTCTATAACAGTAAGAACTTCTTACAATGTTTCGGGAATGAGTTTCTCTCCTAAAGAGATTGCTACAAGTATTCAAACACATATACCTGAGTTTGCTATTCAATATAATCCAGATTATCGTCAGCAAATTGCAGATAGTTGGCCACAGAGTATTGATGACTGTATTGCCCAAAAAGATTGGGGCTGGAAACCCCAATACGATTTGCCTAAAATGACAGCAGATATGTTCGCCAACCTAAAAGGGGAACCAAATTAAAATCTAAATCCTAAACCCAAATTGATTGCCCTGATACCAGCCCAAGGGCCGTCTGTATTTATTTGAGCACCAGTAGAACTAACAGTACTGGTAAATTTAAAAGGATCTACTTTTAAGTTATTCAAATTATCTCTTAATGTTTGTTGTTCAAATGGGCTTAAGGTAGAAGCAAAAAATAAATCTCCCTTACTAGTTCCATAATGTCCTCCAATAATTTGAAAATCCAATGCCAATTTTTTAAATAATTGAAATTGATATCCAATCATTAAGCCGGCACTGGTAGATTTAATTTTTCCATCCATTAAGGCTTCTTTACTAGCAGGGGGAACCGTTCCATTGCTAGTATATTTTACTGGAACAGTAACATCAAAATTGGCAATTCTTGCATAAGGTGCAATATAAAATCCTTTCATTTTATGCAAGCTAAAATATATTCTTAATTCTGGAGTAATAGCAGTGTTGCCTATTAAAAATTTATCAAAATTAATTTCGTTACTATTAATTTGATCCCTTATTTCGTTTTGATAAGGGATGGAACCCTTGGGCATAGATCTATAACTGATGGAAAAGGAGATATTTTTAAATAAATTCCTTTCATACGTGAAATGATAATTATTTAAAGCCAATGAAGAAAGGCTCATTTTAAGAATATTTTTTCCGCCAAATAACTGTTGAGATTGACCTAAAAAAGGAATAAAAATAAGTACTACAAATAATTTTTTCATAAATTATATTTTAATGTAAATGGTTATATTAAATCTTGAACTGTTCTGTTTTCTAAAATAGATAATGTATTATCTCTTACTTCTTTCATAATCTTGTTTAAGCCGCATTTTTTTTCATTGCAATCATTACACTTTTTATAAAAATGTAAACTTACGCAGGGTAACAAAGCAATAGGACCATCTATTAATCGCATGATAGTTGCCAATTGAATGGTGGCAGGATCTTGATTAAAAAAGTACCCACCTCCTTTACCTTTTTTACTATTTAGAATTCCTGCTTTTTTTAGTTCTAGTAAAATAGTCTCTAAGAATTTAATAGGTATTTTTTTCTTCTTGGCAATATCAGCAATTAAAAATGGGCCAGCAGATTGCTGTTCTGCCATATACGTAAGGGCTTTTAATGCGTATTGTGTTTTTTTAGCTAACATACAGGTAAGGTATTGAAAATTTTAAGATAATCCCAGTACCTCTTTCATACCAAAAATACCTTTTTTATCCATAGCAAATTCAGCTGCTTTAATTGCGCCACCAGCAAATCCCATTCTATTATGTGCTGTATGAATGATTTCTATATCGTCTATTGCAGAACTATACTTTACGTGGTGTGTGCCTGGAGCTGGATCAATTCTTTCAGAAACAATCAACAGTTCATCAGAACTAGGGTTTTTTATATCATTTACCCAATACTGTTTTCTAGAAATATTAGCCAAAACCTGTTCAGCCAATGTGATTGCAGTTCCACTTGGGGCATCTTTTTTTTCGGTATGATGCACTTCTTTTAAAGTAATAGCATAATCTGGGTAGGCATTCATTAATGAAGCTAATTGTTTATTGATTTCAAAAAACAGGTTCACGCCAATACTGTAATTGCTGGCATATATCAGGGTGCCATTTTTTTCTTCACAATATGCTTTAACCGATTCCCATTCATCTAACCAACCAGTTGAACCAGATATTACTGGAACGCCAGCATCTATGCATTTTTTAATATTGGCTGCAGCACTTTGAGGGCCCGTAAATTCAATGGCTACATCTGCTTTAGATAAATTAGCTATAGTGAGCTCAGCAACATTAAGTACATCTATTTTTAAAACAATTGAATGATTTTTTTCTAGGGCAATCAATTCAATGGCTTTCCCCATTTTACCATATCCAATTAAAGCAATATTCATAATGCCATATTTTTATTTGTAAATGTTTATCTAGCCAGTATAGTTGATTTTTTTGCTGTTTCCCTCCAATTAAAAGTGAAGGATAACGCGGGAGTTCTGGAGGTAGGATTAATGGTAGGATGTATTTGTAAACTAAGGTCATCGTTCACATTAAATTGCTTTAAATGTGCAGATACAGTAGCATCTACCACTTGCAAGCCCCAAGCTAACAGAAACCACAGAATTGAGTAGTCTCTATTTCTTCTAAAACTGTTTCGATAATTCTGCAACGATCCAATACCTAACCCAGTTAATTCGGGATCAATTTGGGCAATATCGGAACTGTCCCCATTTTCCGCTTTAAACCTTGCTTCGTAAGCAAATTTGGTTTTTTTATAATAGCCTTGATTGTAAACATACATTACCGAAGGAATGGACAACACTCCATAAACCAAGGGTAGTTTCCAATATTCACCATTGTAAATTTGGCCCCATCCAGGAATGATGGCAGATCTTCTGGTAGCAATTTGAGGGATATGGTGAGCATATTTTATAGAATCTCTTACCTTCTTAGATAATTTTGGAGAATCAATGGGTATATACATTTTTGTATCAGATGCAAGTATCAAATTTTCCTTGTTTGATACAACATTTTGTTGCGCATATAAAGTAGAAAATTGAATTACTAATAAGATCAGCAACAGCGCAATATTTTTTAATGCAATATTTTTTTTCATGGTCCACGTTAACTCACGGTTACATTCATTAAATCTAGTAGCTTATTTAACTCATCTAATGAATAGTATTCTATATTAATGCTGCCGTAGCCTTTTTTATTATGGGTCATTTTTACCTTTGTGCTAAAATGAGAACTTAAATTATCTTCAATTTTTTGATATGCCGGCGGTAGATCTGTTTTAGCAACTGATGGAGATTGCCCTTGTTTATCTCCTTTGTATAATTTTCTTACCAATTCTTCTGTTTGGCGTACACTCAATTCTTTTTGTTGAATCTCTTTATATACATACAATTGCTTGTCAATAGTATCAATATTTACCAAGGCTCTTGCATGTCCCATGCTTAGCGAATTATTTCTTACAGCAGATAAAATATCTGGAGGAAGTTTTAATAAACGAATGTAATTGGTTACGGTACTTCTTTCCTTGCCCATTCTTTCTGCAACCTGTTCTTGGGTATAATCCAATTCTTCCATCATGCGTTTAAAACTCAACGCCATTTCAACAGCATTTAAATTTTCGCGCTGAATATTTTCCAATAAAGCCAATTCAAGTAATTGTTGATCATTGGCTTGTCTGATATAGGCGGGAACATCTTTTAAACCTGCTAATTTTGCTGCTCTAAACCTTCTCTCACCTGCAATTAATTGATATTTACCCGAAGCTAGTTTGGTAACTGTTAAGGGTTGAATGATGTCATGTAATTTAATAGAAGTTGCTAATTCTTGTAAGGATTGTTCATCAAAATCTCTGCGCGGTTGCTTAGGGTTAACTTGAATTTCGTTCAAATTAATTCTACTACTGGTGGTGGCTTGCTCTACTACTTCATTTTTTAAATTGCCCGTAGTATTCTTTAAATCTTCATCTATATTTTTCAATAAAGAACGAAGTCCTTTTCCAATTAGATCTTTATTTTGTTTTGTAGTACTCATAATTATTCAATTATTCTATCCTCATTGGATATTTTGGTCATTCCATTATTCTGTAAAATTTCTTTCGCAAGGTTAAGGTAATTCACAGATCCTTTGCTTTCTGCATCATATAATATTACAGGCTTCCCAACACTTGGAGCTTCACTTAAACGGGTATTTCTATGAATAATGGTAGAGAATACCATATCATCAAAATGTCTTCTCACTTCACTCACCACTTGATTGCACAATCTTAAACGGCCATCATACATGGTCATTAATATACCTTCAATTTGTAAGGCAGGGTTCAACCGATTTTGCACAATTTTTATTGTATTCAATAATTTTCCCAATCCTTCCAAGGCAAAAAATTCGCATTGAACAGGAACTAATACGCTATCAGCAGCCACTAATGAATTTACCGTAATTAATCCCAAGGAAGGTGAACAATCTATGATGATAAAATCGTAACGATCTCTTACAATATCTAAAATATTTTTCAAAACATTTTCTCTGTTAGGATAATTGATCATCTCAATTTCAGCGCCAACCAAGTCAATATGCGAAGGAATAATGTCTAAGTTAGGTACATCACTCTTTAAAATAACATCTGTTGCGGTTACACTATTCACCATACAGTCGTACAAACTATTGGTAATATTGTGCAGGTCAAAACCCACTCCAGTTGTACTGTTTGCTTGTGGGTCGGCATCTACTAATAATGTTCTGTATTCCAGAACGGCCAAACTAGCCGCCACATTAATTGCGGTGGTGGTTTTGCCTACTCCTCCTTTTTGATTGGCTACTCCAATGATTCTTGCCATAATTTGGTAATTCTTGCTTTTTTGCAAGCTTCCAAAAATACGGCATCAGCAACAGCTATCAAACAATAATCT
>JAVHPL010000107.1:0-7681 GCA_036170555.1 Sediminibacterium sp.
CTGCAACACGCATTGTAGATAAAATTTCACTGGCAATATAACTATGACAGGTAATGAATCTTTTGCTATTCATTATTTCTACCAGCGCATCTAATTCTAAATCTCTTCTAAAAACAATTGGTGTTGCTCCTTTCTTTTTATTATTTATTTCTGCCGCTTTCATGGCAGCTTCATAAGCTTTAGCTCTATTAAATGCATCTGTTAATACTTGTTCTACACCCATTCTGGTATCTGGAAAACGAGGATTCCCCGTAGTTGTAGAAGAACGTTTTACATTTTCTCCCAAAGCAAATTTAATAAAAGGATCGGCCCCTTTAAATTTCATTCCTTCATCATCAGCACCCCATCTTAATTTTATGAGTTGTGTTTGTCCACCAATGGTGTTGGCAGAACCATGTAGAATATGAGAACTGGTTACACCTCCACTTAATTGACGATAGATATTAACATCATCTGGATCAATATTGTCTTGTATACGAACTTCTGATGTTACGGATTGTGCGCCTTCATTCACAGATGCGGTTGCAATATGTGAGTGTTCGTCTATTATTCCTGCTGTAAGATGTTTACCTGTTGCATCTATTAATTTTGCACTAGCATCTTTTAGGCCCTTTCCTATTTTTACAATTTTACCATTTTTAACTAAAACATCGGTGCTTTGTAAAACGCCTTCTTTTTCACTTGTCCAAACCGTTGCGTTTTTAAACAATAAATTTTCTTGTTTAGGAATAGTGCTATCTGCATTACCAAAAGCGGTAAAAGGATAAAAAGATCCCCCTAATTTGGGTGCTGTTTTATGTTTAACACTATCAATTTTTATCTTTGTTAAAGAAACTAAAGAAGCAGACCATGTTACTGCATTGCCTTCAGCATCTACGCCGGTTCCATTCCAAGTATTTCCATTACTAAACCCTGTAAGCCTTGTTGCATTTGCAGGCAGTGGAGCAGCACCTCCCATTGCAGTAAAACCAGTAGCACCCATCATTGGTTTGCGACGCATACCTGCTGCAAAACCAATTTTAACGGTTTTGCCATCCATGCTAAATTTAGCAAGCATCGTATCTTTTGATACAACATTAGCTGCGTTATTTGATAGTACATCTAATATATATACTTGATTACCCGTATTGGTATTAACAACTAAATTATATGTACCAGCAATGCTATACCATAAATCTTCTTTAACACTGTATTTTTCCCCTTGAATCCAGTTTTGTAAAATACTCGTTTTTTCGGCAAAAACAGGACCATTGGTAATTACAAAATTGGCCATTTTACCGGCATCTATACTTCCTACCAGATCATATATTCCTAACCAACTAGCCGGATTTTTCGTTAGTGCATCTATTGCACCTTTTTCCGATAAGCCATAATCTACCGCTTTTCGTAAGTTGCTTAAGAAAGTTTTAGGATCTTTTAAATCCGCTGCAGTTAAACAAAAGGGGATACCCTCTTTTTCAATCATTGCGGGGTTACTAGGAGCTAGTTCCCAATTTTTCATATCGGCCAAAGAAACCAATCTGGCATCATTGGGATCTTCTACATCTTGTGCTTGTGGAAAATTTAAAGAAACAATCAGGGGCGCTTTTGTTGCTGCCACTTCTTTAATACGTTGATATTCTTTTCCTGTTGCTTTAATTATATACTGTACACCAAATTCATCCCCAATTCTATCGGCACGTAATACATTCCATAAATCTATACCTCTTTCTTGAACATCAAATATTTGAGGAAGTGTTTGGTTATCATTGAAATTTTTTAATGTAAGGTTTACCCCTTCATCCTTTGCTGCACTGTTGCTAGATTTAAACCAAGCCGCATCAATATAAGTTTGGCGCAATAGTGCAATACTTCCCATTAATGAGGAAGGATAACTTTGGGTAGAAGTTCCTTTACTAAAAGAATAATGGGCACTTGCTTTTTCTTTAACAATAACAAAATTGTCTTTATTGTTTGCCAGTGTTACAATTGCACCAGTACCTCTAACAATTCCATCTTTTTGGTGTGTAAGCACGGTGCCAAAACCAGTTTCTCTATATGGTTTTGCCTTAGCATCATCTGCAGAAAAAATACGAATGGCTTCAATATCAGATTTAAGCGCCTGATTCCATCCATAAGCCCCTTTTTGATTAGATGAAATTTGTTGAGATCTAAAAAAATCAGCAGGGCTGCTAGGGCCTTGAGCTCTTTGAGGTTGTGGAATACCATAATCGGTATACATATCAATAAAGGAAGGATAAATGTATTTATCCTTACAATCAACAATCACTGCATCTTTTGGTATACTAATACCCGATCCTACGGAAACAATTTTTCCTTCACGAATTACCATGGTTGCATTGGTAATAGTGTTTTGGGCATCTTTTACAATGGTAGCATTGGTAAAAGCATACGTACCTGTACGTTTGTCTGCCACTCCGTTTACTGGAAAGGTTTCCTGTGCTTGCAGTAATGAAGCAAACAGCAAGCCTGAAAACAATAGCTTGAATTTTCTCATAATTAATTTGGTTTAGAAAGGATAATAAAGCTAATGAATTCCCCCTTACGCCTTCTATCTACCTTAACTAATATGATGAATGGATGAATTTTGTTTAGCTATTTCTTTTTTGTGCTGGCTTGCTTACATTGGTTTTTCTAAACCTACCCAGAGGATCAAATCCTATAGACCATTTTCCATCATTTCCCGATTTTGCTCTTAAAAATATACTCATGCCTCCTTTGGAATTTTTTTCATTAATGACTGGTTTATTAGAACTGTTTTTGTTATTCAGGTTTTTTAAAGGCACTTGAATTCGTAAGTCTGAATTACCCATTAATCCATATTGGCCTTCGATAAATAATCCAAACACACTACTTTCTATTTGCATCCTGGGAATATTCACCATACCATCTTTAACCACAACCGTGTTTTTTATTTCAGCAAAATGAATGTCTGAGAAATTTCTATTTTTAAAAACATTTTCTTGTATTTTTTTTAATGCATCTATATTTTTAAGACTACCATTTTTTAGGGAGAACTTTAGGGTTGCTTTCAATAATTTTTTATTTATATTACCCATTGTATTTATTGAACTAGAAAAGTTGCCGTTTGTGTTTAATATTCCCGAAATATTTTTATGTCCAAATGTGTTAGAACCAAAATCGTTAAATGCGTAAAAGAATTTTGTTGCATCCATATTCTTAATGGTAAACCTTGCATTAATAGGATGTTGATTATTAATTTGATTGTTAATGTTTGCTTTAAAATTTAGTTTTCCTCCTGCCAAATTAAATTGCAATTTGTTTAATTTCCAATTGCCTTCAGATAATTGTATTAAACCGGTAAAATCTGAAGCTAATAATTGTTTGTATGCAATTTTATCTGCTTTTATATTAAGGCTTATCGTTCCGTTTTCTAAAACTTGATCTAGTTTACTAATGGATTTATTTAATGAATTCCTTAATTTTTTTGTAGTTATTCTTTTTGTTGGGGTAAGAAGTGCAGCTAAATTAGTCATGTTTAATAAAGGACTATACATGTTTAGGTGAACATTTGCTTTTCCTGGAACAGTTTCTATAAAAGAAAAAATATTGGTTGCATTACCCCATATATTAATTACACTTCCTTTATTTCCCTTAGCAACCAAACTATGTAAAATAAGATCGGAATTTTGTATACTTAAATCTGTAAGACATTCTGATAAATGAATGCCCATTGGTTTAACTGTTATACTTCCATTATTCAGCATAAACTGAATATGTATTTTTGCATTATTATTATTGATGTGATTGAGTGGACCGTTATAATCTACTTTAACAGTTCCTACTCCTTTTGAAAATTCTATTGCTTCACTATTAAGAACATTATTAAAATTGGCTAATTCAAAATTTGCATTAAAAGAACCTGTTACTGTAGGGTTATTTAAATCTAGTAGTTGAATTTTGTTAGCTATAACTGGAATGCCTTCCCATTCAGCTTTTAGGCTATCTATTTGGATTTTAGAGTTTGGATCTTTTCTTGGTAAACCCTTCACCATTTCATTATAAAAATAACCACTAAAATTTGCTTTTTTAAAATTTACCAAAGGTGTTTTAAGTTCACTATTTTTCACTATCCATTTAGCCAATACAATGGGGTCTCCGCCGTTAAGGGAACCGGCTATTGTTGTATGGATATTAATAGGAGCATTCAGTTCTACTATATTTAATGCGTTGGCAATATGTTTGGTTAATATAGATTTAGCAAATTGAAAATTAATATTGTTTGTTTTTATATCTAGGTTAAAATAACCGCTATCTCCAAAATGAAATTTACCCGAAAAAACAAAAGGTTGTTTTGAAATAGTCATTTGTATTTTGTTAAATTCAAAACCAGTAAATTTATTAGCAAGTGTTATTTTGTATTTTCCAATTAGCTTTTTGTTTTCTAAATAACTACCTTTTTTTAAATTAAAAGACATACTCTTTACTAAAATATCTTGATCTAATTGTATTTGATCTCCACTCCCTACTGAATTTGTTTTAAGAAATAATTTATTTAGTATAAACGAAAAGTATTTTTCGTGATAAATATCTTGAATAATTAATTCTACATTTATGAATTCTATATTTTTTGGAATTTCAAGAGGCGCATTATTTTTACGTTTCTTGTTTTGTGAGCTTAAAAAATCAAGATTGCTTTGGCCTGTTGAATCTGTGTAAATAAATATGTTTCCGTTTTTTATTGTAGTTTTTCCCACTCTTATTTTACCTACTAATAATTTTTTGGTTGCTATACTGATATATAATTTAGAAGCGCTGAATAACTTTTTGCCATGAATATAAAAGAGTGGTCCTTTTACGTCTATATTTTTTACTTCAACAGAAAGGTTAGGAAAGTGTTCAAATATGGCAATATCTATATCTTCAATAGTAACAAGTGAATGAAATTTCTTTTCTACTGTACTTGCAATTTTTTCTATAATTTCTTTTTTGTTAATCTGCAAATAAATGCTAGCGCTGATGTATACAAGTAATATTAAACCAAGTAAACAGGCTAATAGTATTCCTACATATTTAATTGGTTTTTTCATGGATCTTATTTATATTTTATCTGCCCATATATACCATTAAAATTTGTACATCACTCGGATTAACACCACTTACTCTGCTGGCTTGACCTAATGTTGTTGGTTTTATTTTGGTTAGTTTTTGTATGGCTTCTTTAGACAGTGCACTAAGTTTATTATAATCAAAATTTTCTGGAATTTTCATGTTTTCCAATTCACTCATTTTGTTTACCAATGCTTGTTCTTTTTCTATATACCGTTCGTATTTAATTTGAATTTCTGTTTGTTGTATAGCGTCTGAACTGAATTGATTTGTTTTTTCTTTTAAACTTGGAATTACATTCATTAATCCAGTTAAGGATACATTGGGTCGTAGAATTATTTTAGTTGCTTTTTGTTTTTCGGTAATTGCAGCCGAATTAATTTCTTCAAAATAGGTATTGATATCTTCAGGCTCTATATTTAGTTGGTTGATTATTGATTTAACATCTTCAACTTCCCTTTTTTTATTTTGAACCAATTTCAATCTTTCTTCTTTTGCTAAACCTAACTGATAGCTTCTTTCAGTTAGTCTGATATCTGCATTGTCTTGCCTGAGCAGGGTTCTAAATTCAGCCCTGCTGGTAAACATTCTATAAGGTTCATCAGTACCTTTATTAATTAAGTCATCTATTAATACGCCTATATAAGCATCACTTCTTTTTAAGATAAATGGTTCTTGATGATTTGCCTTTTGATGTGCATTAATACCAGCCATTAAACCTTGACATGCGGCCTCCTCATACCCAGTTGTTCCATTAATTTGTCCTGCAAAAAATAAATTGGGTAATAGTTTTGTTTCTAGTGAATGGGTTAATTGAGTGGGCATGAAATAGTCATACTCAATAGCATATCCAGGGCGAAAAACTTTTGCATTTTCAAATCCAGGAATTAATCTTAATGCTGCTGTTTGAACCTCTTCTGGTAATGAAGTAGAAAATCCGTTTACATATATTTCAACTGTATTCCATCCTTCGGGTTCTACAAAAATTTGATGACGATCTCTATCTGCAAAACGACTTATTTTATCTTCAATGCTGGGACAATATCTTGGACCTACTCCTTCAATTCTACCTTGATACATTGGGCTTCTATCAAATCCCGTTTTTAATAAATCATGTACCGCTTGATTTGTATAGGTTATATGACAACTTCTTTGCTTTTCGGGACTCACACGAGGAATGTTCATATAAGAAAAACCTACAATATGTTCGTCTCCTTTTTGTTCCTCCATTTTAGAGTAATCTAAGCTTCTTCCGTCTACTCTTGGAGGGGTTCCGGTTTTTAGGCGATCACTTTCAAAACCATAAGCCACCAATTGTTCGGTGATTCCGGTTGCTGCTGTTTCAGCAACCCTACCCCCACCAAATTGTTTTTCGCCAATATGAATAATGCCATTTAAAAAAGTACCACTAGTTACTACAACTGATTTAGAGAGTATTTCATGACCCAATCCAGTAATTACACCTGCAGCTTTACCATTTTTGATAATGATTGACTTTACCATATCTTGGTAAAAATCTACGTTGGGGGTTTGCTCTAGCATTTCCCTCCATTTTGCAGCAAATAACATTCGATCATTTTGTGCTCTTGGGCTCCACATAGCAGGTCCTTTGCTAAGATTCAACATTCTAAATTGAATGGTACTTAGGTCGGTAACTATACCACTATAACCCCCCATTGCATCAATTTCTCTTACTATTTGTCCTTTGGCAATTCCACCCATGGCAGGGTTGCAACTCATTTGGGCAATGGTTTGCATATTCATAGTAATAAGTAAAACCTTACTACCTAAATTAGCTGCGGCCGCTGCCGCTTCACAACCAGCATGCCCAGCTCCAACTACTATTATATCATACTTTAAAAACATAGTGCAAAGATACTTAGCGTGTAACTTATCCGAATTTTTTTAATATTTCTCTTTCCTTCATTACATTCTCAATGCTTGTTCCTTTGTTAAAACGAGCAAACTCCTCTTTGGTAAGTGTTGCCACTTGTTCAAGCCATTCTTTTTGATTGATTAAAAACGCTTTGATCTCTTGATAGTTTTCTTGAATACTATTTGCTTCCAATTGGTTGATTTTATCTAGTAATCTTTTGCAAATAGAGAACTCCGTTTGACTATAGAGATTTTCGAAATAGGCTTTTGCAACAAGGGTATCAATACGTTCCGCCTTTGAATTATCGGGCATTATTGCTTCAATTCTGATATTGATAAAATTCCAACATAGATATAGATCTTCCTCTATTTCAAAATTGAAATAGGCAATTGGAATGATATGATCAAACTGCCAAGCAGATCCGAAGTTCTCCCAGTTTAGGCCTTCTGTGAATTGTATTTCAAACCATTTGCGAATTGTTTGGTGATCAAGCCCAAAGTAAGGAGCATATTTTTCACTTAGTGCATTTTCTAATACATATCTGCGAAATGCTAGTTGCCATTTTCTTTTCTCTTTAAATAAAGAGTCGGCAGCAAATTGAATGTGTTTTGTTTTTTCCTTCGGAGTTGACATTCTTGAATATACTATTTGTTCCTTGTTGAAACGGTGACACGTGGAACATTATTTGAAATAACCTCATCAAATTAAAACGAGTGTTCCACTGGGGAACTGGGA
>JAVHPL010000107.1:7781-13820 GCA_036170555.1 Sediminibacterium sp.
AAACGAGTGTTCCACTGGGGAACTGGGATACGTGGAACATTATTTAAATTAAACTCGGGAAACCAATAAATGTGTTCAACTGTGGAATGGTCTTCCGCGGAATATTATTTGAAATAACCTCATCAAATTAAAACGAGTGTTCCACTGGGGAACTGGGATACGTGGAACATTATTTAAATTAAACTTATCTAGGACTGCAAGCAAAGTCTTGAACCGTAATGTATTGGCTATCTGGTATTCGCCTAATACTAACTCCTATTTGAGTAAAACCAGGGTTCAGAAGATTTAGTCTATGGCCAGCATCTAAGAGTCCTATATCTAAATACAATAAAAGCAAGGAAACCAATGGGTCTTCGTGACCCATAGAAAGATTTTCTGCTGCACAAGTGTTAACTCCAGCTCTTTTCATTCGTTGGGCAAAACTAGTACCATCGCTAGATTGATGAGTAATTATTCCTCTATTATTCACTAGATCTTTGGAATGGTGTCTGGCAGCATTGGTTAAAAAATCTACTGGAATTAAAAAGGGAAGGGCTTGGGCCTTTTTAAAATCTGCAATTAAGCTTTGAGCATATATTCCTTTAGTACTGGGTTGAGCATTAGTAAAAGGAATTAATACACTATCACAAAATGTATGAGGGAAAAGTCGTGCAAAGTTGGTCCAATAAATAAAATCTTTTTCAATAGATGAGCTACTGTTGTAAATAGAATTTTCCTCTAATCTTTTAATGATATAGGGATTTTTGTTAATTGAAAGTATAAATGGTTTATCTATAAGGGAAACTGTACTATATGGTTGTGCCTTGGAAACAGATAAACATAAAAGTAAAACGCCAGCTATGATGAAACAGTGTAAGTAATAACCCTTTGAAATAGAAAATTTCCTTATCAAAATTTGTTTATGGGTAGCTTTAGTTATAAAAATACTGCAAGGAATAAAATATTTGAATAGTTTACCTTTTAATAATAGAAAAGTAAAATGATTGAATTGTTTAAACCCTTGAACCAGCATGATTATAATTTCTGATAACGTTGCAAATACTGATCCTCTTTTGCCCTCATCGTAATAATTTCACTTTTCTTTTTGTCTTTATAGCCACATAAATGAAGGGCACCATGAAATATTACCCGCAACATTTCTTGCTGGTAGCCAATTCCCAGGCCATTGGCATTTTCTTTTACCCGATCTATACTAATATAAATTTCTGCTTCAATTGGTTCCTTTTTTTCAGATAATCCAAAAGTGATGATATCGGTATAATAATCGTGCTGTAAAAAAGTATTGTTGATATTCAGCAAGAATTCATCAGAGCAAAATACATAGTGAATATGGCTTAACCGGTGTTGCTCTTTTTTAAAAAGTGCCTCTATAAATTTTTTTAGTTTGGTTTTATTAGAAAAAATAAAACGGCGATCGCCCGAATTAAAACTGATTTTTGCCATATTAAATGATTACTCCAAAATTCGTAACAAAACCGATACATAGCCCATTACCTTTAACAATAATATCAATTTAATGAAGCGATTATCTGAGTTACACCCTGGGGAGCAGGGCATTATACACTCTTTTGAAAAAGATGAAATTTTTATCAAATTAATGGAAATGGGTTGTGTACCAGGAGAAGCAGTTAGGGTGGAGCAAGTAGCTCCCTTGGGTGATCCTATATCAATTTCTGTAGCAGGATACACTTTAAGCTTAAGGTTAAGTGAAGCTAGTGCTATTTTTGTAGAACAAAATATTTCTTAATTAATTGAATATCAGTTACTTGTATGAAAATAGGCCTCTATTTTGGTTCTTTTAATCCCATTCATACGGGTCATTTAATTATTGCAAGTCATGTAGTAAACCATACAGATTTACAACAGGTATGGTTGGTAGTATCTCCTCAAAATCCATTTAAGCAAGAAGCCAATTTATTAAACGAATACCATCGTTTACATCTAGCACAATTAGCAGTGGAAGACGATATACGGTTGCGAGCTAGTGATATTGAATTTAAATTGCCTCGCCCATCTTATACAATTGACACGTTAATTTATTTACAAGAAAAATATCCGCAACACGAGTTTACCATTGTAATGGGAAGCGATAGTTTTCAAAACTTGCCCAAATGGAAAAATGCCGACTTACTTATTAGCAATTATTCCTTTGTAGTATACAATAGACCTGGCTTTGAAGTGAAAGATACCCACGGTGCTCAATTGCAAATTTTAGATGCTCCCCTATTAACTATTTCCGCAACGCTGATTAGAAAAAATATACAATCAGGTAAAAGCATAAGATACTTAGTACCAGATAAAATTAGAGAATATATAGAAGAAAATAAGTATTATAAGTAGAATATAAACGTATTCATATTTATCTATTCATACTTGCCAAAAACTCTTCATTGTCTTTGGTACCACGCATTCTGCGGAGTAATTCGTTCATAGCTTCTTCTGGATTCATATCATTTAAGAATAGGCGCAAAATATTCATGCGGCCCAATACTTCTTTATCTAATAATAAATCATCTCTACGAGTAGAAGAACCTACCAAGTCAATGGCAGGGAATATTCTTTTGTTAGATAATTTTCTTTCTAACTGTAATTCCATATTACCAGTACCCTTGAATTCTTCAAAAATTACTTCATCCATTTTACTACCTGTATCAATTAAAGCGGTTGCTAAAATAGTTAATGATCCACCATTTTCTATTTTACGAGCTGCACCAAAAAACTGTTTTGGTTTTAATAATGCGTTAGCTTCAACACCACCACTTAATACTTTACCACTGCTTGGTGCAACGGTATTGTGGGCACGAGCTAAACGGGTAATAGAATCTAAAAGAATTACCACATCATGGCCACACTCTACCAAACGTTTTGCTTTTTGCAAAGCAATGCTAGAAACTTTTACGTGTTTTTCTGCTGGCTCATCAAAAGTAGAAGCAATTACTTCTGCGTGAACACTACGTTCCATATCGGTAACTTCTTCAGGACGTTCATCAATTAAAACAACCATTAAATAACACTCAGGATGGTTGGCAGCAATTGCATTGGCAATTTCTTTCAACAACATGGTTTTACCTGTTTTAGGTTGTGCAACAATCAATCCTCTTTGTCCTTTACCAATGGGAGTAAATAAATCTACAATACGCGTGCTATAATTATTGGCAGTAGTAAATAAATTTAGTTTTTGATTCGGAAATAATGGAGTGAGGTAATCAAAAGGAACACGATCTCTAACTTCATCGGGTCTTTTACCATTTATAAGATCTACTTTTAATAAGGCAAAATATTTTTCTCCTTCTTTTGGAGGACGTACAGAACCCAAAACCGTGTCTCCTGTTTTTAAACCAAAGAGTTTAATTTGAGAAGGCGATACATAAACATCATCTGGAGAAGATAGGTAATTATAATCGGAGGAACGTAAGAAACCGTAGCCATCTGGCATCATTTCTAAAACGCCTTCAGCAGGAATTACTCCTTCGAACTCAATATTAAATATAGGTTCTTTGCGTGGTTGAGGAGCACGTGGTCGTTGTTCCTGATTATTGGGTGTTTCAGGAGCTTGAGCAGATTCTCCATTGTTTTCACTGGCTTCTAATGATTGAATAATAGCAGCAGCAATTTGACTTGTTGGGTCTTCTTGAGGATTGTTATTATTTACAGCTTCAGGAGTTTCCGTATGGGCTTTATCATTTTTTACTTTAGGCACATGTGGCGGAGCTCCTTTTTTAACTGGAGGTATTGCTTTTTTAATAGGTCTTTGGGTAGGAATCTCCGTTGGTTTCACCTGTACAGGTGCTTCTTGTACCGTATTTTCCATTACTTCCGCTTCTTCGGTAATATTGGCTGTTTTAATACTCACTGCTTTTTTAGGGCGGCCAGCAGCACCTTTTTTCTTAGGCTCATCTTTAACTTCGCTGGCTTTAACCGCCTGCGAATCGAGGATTTTATAAATAAGACCTTGTTTGTCTAATTTTTTAGTTCCAGTAATTTTTAACTGCTCAGCAATATCTAGCAGCTCGGGCAATAACATGTCGTTTAATTGCAGAATGTCGTACATAAAAATTCGTTAATCGGGGAGAAATACAATGTCTATAAAAGTTGATCCAGCCTAAGGAAAATTGAACTCAGAACTGGTAATGATTTTTTTTGATTATTGGAAAGAGTGTGTGCTAAAATGCTGGGGTAATGGAGGCAAATCAGCTTGTTTCCATTGCAATATTACTGCATTTTGAATAAACCCAATAAAAATTTGCTTAATTTATTTCATCATATTGGTGTAAAACAAAGGCAAACATTGCGTTTGATATGGGTTTTAGCTAACTGATAGTTATCTTTGCAGGCCAAAATAGCCGAAATGTTTAATAACAGAACAAAGATTAAGACCCTGCTTACAACAGGAAAACCAGGAGAACAGGTAATTGTAATGGGATGGGTACGAACATTCCGCAATAATCAATTCATTGCATTAAATGACGGCAGTACCAATAATAATCTGCAGGTAGTAGTGTCTTTGGGTTTGATAGATGATGAAACAATAAAAAGAATTACTACGGGTGCTTCATTAAAAGTAATTGGCGAAGTAGTGGAATCTGTAGGAAAAGGTCAAAGTATAGAAGTGAAAGCAGCCAGTTTAGAAATACTAGGGGATAGTGATGCAGAAAAATACCCGCTTCAACCAAAGAAACATAGTTTAGAATTTTTAAGGGAAAAAGCGCATTTGCGGTTTCGTACCAATACATTCGGAGCCATTTTT
Source organism: Sediminibacterium sp. (assembly GCA_036170555.1). Classification (GTDB taxonomy): domain Bacteria; phylum Bacteroidota; class Bacteroidia; order Chitinophagales; family Chitinophagaceae; genus Sediminibacterium. The sequence continues at coordinate 12,529 of JAVHPL010000107.1, forward strand.
AGAATTCGGCATTCACTAGCTTTTGCTGTGCACCAGTTTTTTAATGAAAAGGGATTTGTGTATTTGCATACACCCATTATTACTGCCAGTGATGCAGAAGGAGCGGGAGAAATGTTTAGGGTAACTACTTTGCCAATGGATGGTAGTGCAACAAAAGATGCTGCTGGAAATATAGATTATACCGAAGACTTTTTTGGCAAGAGCACTAACCTAACTGTGAGTGGTCAATTAGAAGGAGAGCTAGGCGCCATGGCTTTTTCGGAGATTTATACTTTTGGACCAACTTTTAGAGCAGAGAATTCAAATACTACACGTCACTTAGCAGAATTTTGGATGATTGAACCCGAAATGGCTTTTCATGATATTGAAGACAATATGAATTTGGCAGAAGCATTTATTCAATATTTGATTAAATATGTGATGGATCATAACAAAGAAGATCTTGAATTTTTAGATGGAAGATTAGCCGAAGAAGAAAAACAGAAACCACAACAAGAGCGAGCAGAAATGGGGTTGATAGACAAATTAAATTTTGTAATTAATAATCAATTTGAACGCATTACTTATACAGAAGCCATTGCTATATTATTAAATAGCCCAGCATATAAAAAGAAAAAGTTTAAATACGATGTAAGCTGGGGAATAGATATGCAAAGTGAACACGAAAGATATTTGGTAGAGAAGCATTTTAAAAAGCCCGTAATTGTAACTGGGTATCCTGCTAAAATAAAAGCATTTTATATGCGCATGAATGATGGCTGTGAGCCAGGCAAGGAAACCGTTGCGGCAATGGATATTTTGGCACCAGGTATTGGTGAAATTGTAGGTGGAAGCCAGCGTGAAGAGCGCTTAGACAAATTAGAAGCAAGGATGGCAGATATGAAAATTCCTTCAGAAGAAATGAGCTGGTATTTAGATACTCGCAGATTTGGAACTGTTCCGCACGCGGGATTTGGATTGGGGTTTGAGCGTATGGTACAGTTTGTTACTGGAATGACCAATATCCGCGACGTAATTGCATTTCCAAGAACCCCTAATAATTGTGAGTTTTAGGGATAGGCCTTATTTTAATAAAAAATTGGTGGATAATGCGTGAATAAGCAAATGGCTCCCTATATTTGCAGCCCTGAAAGGGGATTCTACGGAAGGTGCGGTAGCTTCCCGATTACATCGGGACAGGCGACTTCGCTGAGAAAGTAGAAAAAATCGACTAAGGTGCGGTAGCTCAGTCGGTAGAGCAAAGGACTGAAAATCCTTGTGTCGCCGGTTCGATCCCGGCCCACACCACAAGA
>JAVHPL010000108.1:0-13757 GCA_036170555.1 Sediminibacterium sp.
TACCGCAAGAAGGAAAGCAGCTGATTTTTATGACCGTGCTTTTGCAGATAATAAGAAAAGGGCTTACGTAAACGGATATACGCCAAGCCACATTCGTGTTTTATTTCGTCACTCATGGTATGTATTAAAAGAAAGAGGCGAAGTTACAACTCCGCCACCTTTTTTTACGTTAATTATGTACACACTATTTTTGAGCCAAAAGAGTGGTTGCCAACCAAAGAAACTGGTTCAAAAAGTTGTCTACGGTTTTTTTAAATCCCTCATCTAGCAATTTTCCATCTTCTGTAAACTTTTTATCTACAAAAGGAGTAATGAGCATGTGAGGGGAAGCAATTCCAAATAATGCAGGTACTAATAGCAATAACTGCTGGCTAGATCGCATGCCCCCCATGGCACCTACCGAAGCAGTTGCTAAGCCAAAAGCTTTTCGAGATTGCTTAGGGAAATGATCTAATAAATTTTGTAATGCAGGTGTATAGCTTCCGTTATATTCTGGAGTTACTAAGATAAAGGCATCTGCCAAAAACATACGTTTAGCCAACGGCTTAAATAAATGTGGTGTTTGATCTACTGAAGTAAAAACATCTTGCAACAAAGGTAAATTCCATTCCCGAACATCTATTATACCAACTTGATGATTAGACGTTTCACTTAACACTTGTTTAAGATGCAATGCCAAACGATTCGTAACACTATTTTGGCGCGGGCTACCAGATATAATTTCAATATTCATACACAATATTACAATTTAAGATCATTCTTGTTCAAAACTAGCACTAAGCTTGTTTAACCATTTGAACAGCCATATTTAATTTTATTTCATCGCTTACTACTACACCACCAGCTTCGGTTACCGCACTCCATGTTAAACCAAATTCACTACGGCTAATTTTACCAGTAATTTCAAAGCCTGCTTTGTGCTGGCCATAAAAATCTGTCATCAAACCACCAAATTCTACGGCAAGTTCTACAGGTTTAGTGATACCCTTAATAGTGAGATTGCCTTTTAAAGCATATTGATCTGCAGATTTGGGTGTTAATGCTGTTGATATAAATTGAATGGATGGATGGGTAGCTGCAGCAAAAAAATCATCACTTTTTAAGTGCTCATCTCTTTGTACATTATTAGTAGAAATGCTATTTACCTCAGCAGTAAATTGAATAGTAGCATCACTAAAATCTTCGGCGTTAGCCTCTAATGTTGCATCAAATTGTTGAAAACTACCAGTAACATTGGTGATCATTAAGTGTTTTACTTTAAAAGTAATTTCACTGTGAGTTGGGTCAATTTTGTAAGTTGCCATTTTGTAGATTTTTGTTTTTAAAATAATTGATTAATTCGTATTGTGGTTAAATTATACTTCTATAAGTGCATTCATTTTATCTAGCTGATAGGCTCTAACCCTCCGCTATTTGCATGGGTACATCTATTAATAATAATTCAGCATCCGAATCTGCAGAAATGTTTAATACATCTGTATCATATATACCCAATCCATCTCTTTCATGAATAGCTATTTCATTAACGGAAACATCTCCCTTTATTACAAATACATATACTCCATTGCCTAATTTTTTAATGGGATAGCTAGCAGTAAAATGTTTCGATAAATTGGCTAATGAAAACCAAGCATCTTGATTAATCCAAATGGCTTGATCATCATCAGGGGCAACCACTGTTAATATTTGATTGATTCTATTTTCTGGCTTAAACGATTTTTGTTGATAGCGAGGGGTAATATTTATTTCTTTAGGTAGCACCCATATTTGCAATAATTGAACAGGTATGTTTTTATTAGCATTCATTTCACTATGGGCAATTCCGCTACCTGCACTCATAATTTGTACATCATGTTGCTTGATCATTTCATCCCTACCAGTACTATCTTGATGATGTAAATCTCCCAATAATGGAATAGTAACAATTTCCATATTATCATGAGGATGTTTGCCAAAACCCATTCCAGCAGCAATCGTATCATCATTCAATACCCTTAATGCCCCAAAATGCATTCTTTCTGGGTTATAATAATGCGCAAAACTAAAACTATGGTAGCTATTTAACCAGCCAATACTATTGTTTCCTCTGGTAGCTGCTTGGTGTAATACTGTTTTCATAATTTATAATTTAAGTGTATATACATGTATTAATATAAAAAAATATCAAATAGTTCCTCTTAATCTTTCTAACAAAAAGTTTAACTGAATTGCTTCCGATGCATCCACTTTAACTATCTCATTCATCAACTGGTTAATATTTTCGGTTGAAGCAGCTAAAACTGCCAAACCAGCCTGGGTTAACGTGGTTACGGTTTCACGCTTATCTACCGGAGAATCTGCTCTCTTCACCAATTTCTTTACAACCAAGCGATCAATGATTCTTGGAACATTAGAGCTTTTTTCTATCATTCTGCAACTGATATCCTTCACACATACTTGCTCGGGATATTTTCCTTTTAAAATACGCAACACATTGTATTGTTCGTGGGTTAGCCCAAACTCTTTTAAAACTCCACTCATTTGCGTTTTTAACCACCATGCTGTGTACAAAATATTCAAGCTTGCTTTGTGCATGTCATTCTTGAATTTATTGCTTTTTATGGCTTGTTCTAATTTCACAATGCAAATATACATGTATATACATATAATTTCCAAAATTAATTTTCCGCTGTTGGTGGGACATTAAAAAGGGTTTAGCAAACTGAATCTGCTAAACCCTCCCTAATTTATAGTAATGTTTTAATTAGTTCTGCTCTTGCTAGCAGACTCTGCAGCCTTTCTCCAATCATCTAATCCTGTACAATTTGCAAAATCCTTGTCTATTAATACATAGTAAGTTGGAATATGCTCTTTAAACCATTTTTCTAACACCACTTGTTTTTTATCTTCTAATGCACGCTGAGCAATGCGATTATAATCTTCCTTGAGGTTTTCTCTATGTGGTTCTTTTTTAGATTTGTAGTATATTATTCTAACCATTCTTTGCTCTCTTTCGTCTTTATAATCAATTGGTTTAGATATATCACCAGGTTTCATTTCACTAATTGGCTTAATCATATTTTTATCTAACTGATCTAAAGAAATAAAAGTAGAACCATCTCTTGCAGAAAATGCACCCGCACTAAATTTACTGCCTTCATCATCACTAAATTTATTAACCGCTTCAGCAAAACTAATTTTACCATTAGTAATGTTGTTCCTGATAGAATCTAATTTATCCTTGGTTTCTTTAATTTCATCTTCTGTTATTGGCGGAATACGTAGAATATGACGTACAATGGCTTCATCTCCAGATCTGCTAATCATCATAATAATATGTAACCCAAATTTTGATTTAATTACGGGAGAAATTTGACCTTCTTTTAATCTAAATGCGCCTGCTAAAAAAGCTGGATCCCAAAACTTATCATTTCTGTTTAAGGTATATTGACCCGCATTTTCTTTAACGGCAGGATCTTCTGAATAATTTTTTGCTAACTGCTCAAACTTTTTAGGACCAAGGGTTTCGGCCTGTTTTTTATAATCGTATAGCTGTTTAGAAATATAATCCTCCACATCTCTATTTGCCTTAGGATGTATCACAATTTGACTAACTTCTACTTCACTTTCATAAAAAGGTAAACTGTCTTTTGGAATTTTATTGTAGTAGGCTTTTACTTCTGTTGGTGTAATTTTAATGGCATCTACAATTTTACGCTGCATTTGATCGGCAAGTTTTTGTTCTTTAAATGCCTCCCTAAAATCATCTTTTAATTGGTAAACTGTTTTTCCGGCAATTTCTTCTAAAATATCTTTTGAACCATATTGCTGAATGGTTTGCCTTATTCTATTATCTAATTCCCCTTCAATTTCGTCTTCGCTTACAGATAAAGAATCTTTTTGAGCTTGCAATAACAATGCTTTTCTTATTAATTGACTTTCTAAAACTTGGCACTCAGATGGAATGATGGCATTTTCCTGCCCTTGCACTTGTCTTTTTAAATCGGCAATTGCATTTAAAATATCTGAACGGAGAATAATTTTATCTCCCACCTGACCAACAATTTTGTCTGCAATCACTTTTTTAGATTGCGCCTGCAAATTAGAAAAAATGCCTGCTGCGAGTAATGCGCTTATAATTATCAGTTGTTTCATTAATGTAGTTTGTTCGTTTTCTTTCCAAAAGTAATTAAACAATAACGGTTTTGTATTGCTCAAACTGCTTTTAACAAAATATAAAAGCCTCAAACCAACCGCCGGTACTAAAAAGAATATGGCGCGGGCTTGAGGCTTTGATTAAGTACTTCTTACAATGTACGTTTTACTTCTTCTTCTTCAAATGCTTCTACAATATCACCTACTTTGATATTATCATAGTTTTTGATAGTTAACCCACATTCCATATTAGAGGATACTTCTTTTACATCATCTTTAAAGCGTTTCAAGCTTCCTAACTCTGCACTTTGGTTTTCTCCTTTAGGATATTCAACAATACCATCTCTAATAATTCTGATTTTGCTATTTCTGGCCAACTTACCATCTAGTACAAAACAACCAGCAACAGTAGCTTTATCAAATTTATATACTTCCCTAATTTCTACGTTGGCAATGATCTTCTCTTGATATTTCGGTTCAAGCATACCTTCCATTGCGCTCTTAATTTCATCAATAGCCGTGTAAATAATGGAGTACAATTTAATTTCCACCCCTTCTGTTTCTGATAGTTTATTGGCTTGAGTAGAAGGTCGAACGTTAAATCCTATAATAATAGCATCAGATGCTGTTGCAAGTAATACATCACTTTCGGAAATTTGACCCACTCCTTTTAATACTACACAAACGGCAATTTCTTCGGTAGATAATTTTTGCAGAGAATCACTCAATGCTTCTACAGATCCATCCACATCACCTTTGATGATGATATTGAGTTCCTTAAAGTTTCCAAGTGCCAATCTTCTACCTATCTCATCTAGAGTTATATGTTTTCTAGCCCTTAAACCTTGTTCACGTAAAATTTGTGCACGTTTGGTTGCTACTTCTTTTGCTTCACTTTCATCATGAAATACTTTAAATTTTTCACCTGCCTGAGGAGCACCATTTAATCCTAAAATAACTACCGGAGTTGATGGTGGAGCAATGTCTTTTCGTTGATTACGCTCATTGAACATGGCTTTTATTCTACCGTAATGTTGACCCGATACAATTAAATCACCTTGTTTTAAAGTTCCATTTTGAACTAATATAGTAGCAATATATCCACGACCTTTATCTAAAGATGCTTCAATAATGGTACCACTGGCTTCCTTATCTGGATTGGCTTTGAGGTCTAATAAGTCGGCCTCTAGTAACACTTTTTCTAATAATAAATCTACATTCAATCCTTGCTTTGCAGATAATTCCTGATTTTGATATTTACCACCCCATGCTTCTACCAAGATATTCATTTGAGACAATTGCTCATATATCTTTTGAGGTTGGGCTCCGTCTTTATCTATTTTATTAACTGCAAAAATCATAGGAACATTTGCCGCTTGCGCGTGACTAATGGCTTCTTTGGTTTGAGGCATTACGGCATCATCGGCAGCAACCACAATAATGGCTATATCGGTTACTTTTGCACCACGAGCACGCATGGCTGTAAATGCTTCGTGACCCGGCGTATCTAAGAAAGTAATGGCTCTTCCGTTTGGAAGGGTTACTTCATAAGCACCAATATGTTGGGTAATACCACCCGCTTCACCTGCTACCACATTTGCACTTCTGATATAATCTAGTAAAGAAGTTTTACCATGATCCACGTGACCCATAATTGTAACGATAGGAGCTCGGTAAACCTGAGCCGCTTCATCTTCTGCTTCTTCTTCTTCATCTTCTTCTGCAGCATCTTCTAATCCTATAAATTCTACTTCAAAACCAAATTCACTGGCAACTAATTCAATAACTTCTGCATCTAAACGCTGGTTAATAGAAACCATAATACCCAGGTTCATACATTTTCCTATTACATCGGCAAAGCTTACATCCATCAAGTTGGCCAACTCACTTACCGTTACAAATTCCGTAACCTGTAATTTGTTGTCGTCTACACCCTCTTCACCCATTGATTCTGCAGCTTCATCACGCTTAGCTCTTCTATATTTAGCTTTCAGGCTCTTTCCTCTACCACCCGTTCCCGCAAGCTTGGCCTGTGTTTCACGAATTTTTTCCTGTATTGCTTTTTGGTCTATTTCTTTGTCTTCTACACGAGGTGCATTGCGATCATTTCTATTTCCACCACGATTTCCGCCTTGGCCGCCTCTGTTAAAACCACCGCCGCCACCGCGATTAAATCCACCACCTCCACCTCCTTGAGGATTATTATTACGAGCTGGAACAATCGGACGGTTTGGTCCAGTTAATGGACGCCCATTGGCATCTTTTGCTACTACAGGTGCTGGTGTATGGTTATCTCCTTTTTTGTCAACGGGAATACGTTTACGCTTACGCTTTTCGTCTCTTCCCATTGGTTTAGGACGCGTATCACTATTAACTGGTAATTCTATTTTCCCTAAAATTTTAGGACCTTCTAATTTCTCTGCACGAATATTTTCTATGGTAGGAGGAAGATCTGCCTCTGCGGGAGCTGCGGGTGCAGCTACTTCTACAATAGGTGCTTTTGCAACAGGAGCAGGAGCAGGCTTTTCTTTTGCAGCGGCAGGAGCTACTTTTGGAGAAGGAACTGGTTCGGTTTTTTTAGCCGTTTTTTTAGGACGGGTAGAGGAATCAATGGTAGAAAGATCTATTTTATTTATCACTCTAGGCCCTTCTATTACAACAGATTCTTTTTTAATTTCTTTAGGAGTAGGAACAACGGGAACCTCTTCAATAATTGGCTCGGCTGGTTTTTCAACAATAGGAGCAGGCGCAGGGGCTTCCACAACAGGAGCAGGTACAGGAGCAACAAATACTTCAGGAGCTACCAGTTTTTCAGGGGCAGGTGCAGGCGCTTCCACAACAGGAGTAGGCGCAGGAGTTGGAGCCGGAATAGGCTCTGGCAATTTCACTTCTTCTTTAGGTGCTGCTACTACTTTTTTGTCTTCTTTTCTGAAAGTGATTTCTTCCTCATCTTTCTTTTTGCGTGCTTCAGATTGTGCAACTTTAGGTATCTCTACCAAATCCGCTTTATTCTTGGCTACTTTGTCGCCTTGGAACTCTGCCTGAAGGGCACGGTATTGGTCTTCTTGAAGCTTGGCCGTAGGCTTCAAGTCATCCTTGTTAAATCCTTTTTTCACCAAAAAATCAATCAGGGTGTCCTGACCAACATTAAATTCTTTGGCGGCTGCTAACAGTCTCGGTAATTTCAGTTCTGACATTCTTTGTTTTTAAGTCCATGGTCCAAACGCGTGTCCATGGGTTATGGACTATAGTCCATGGACATCTTCATATTGGCACCAATCCATGTCTTATTGCGATTAAGCTCAAGACAAAGATACGTGCTAAATAGCTGCTTATTCTTCTCTATCAAATTCTTCTTGCAATACCTTTCTTACATCATCAATTGTTTCACGCTCCAAGTCGGTTCTTCTTTCTAATTCATCTGCCGTTAACTTAAGAATACTACGAGCGGTATCACAACCAATTTTCTTAAACTCATCAATAATCCAAGGTTCAATTTCATCACTGAATTCATCCATATCAATATCAAACTCATCATTTATTTCTTCATCCTCACGATATACATCAATTTCATAACCCGTTAATTCACAAGCTAGTTTTATGTTTACTCCTCTGCGGCCAATGGCCAAAGAAACTTGGTCTGCCTTTAAATACACATTGGCTTGTTTCTTTTCATTATCCAATTCCATATAACTAATTTTAGCAGGCGTTAAAGAACGCTGAATTAATAATTGGGTATTGGTTGTAAAGTTAATTACATCTATATTTTCATTCTTTAATTCTCTAACAATTCCGTGAATACGGCTTCCCTTCATACCTACGCAAGCACCTACTGGATCAATACGATCATCGTAAGATTCTACAGCCACTTTTGCACGATCTCCTGGATCACGAACAATTTTCTTAATAGCAATTAAACCATCAAATATTTCGGGAACTTCAATCTCTAATAATTTAGATAAAAATAGTGGGCTAGTTCTACTTAAAATAATGACAGGCGAGTTGTTTTTCATATCTACCCTAGCAATCACAGCACGTATATTTTCGCCTTTTTTAAAATAGTCTTGAGGAATTTGTTCCGATTTAGGAAGAATTAATTCATTACCATCTTCATCTAATAACAAAACCTCTTTTTTCCAAACCTGATATACTTCTGCACTAATAATTTCACCAATTCTATCTTCGTATTTTTTAACCAATGCATTTTTCTTCAAATCACTGATACGGCTTGCCAGCGTTTGTTTTGCGGCCAAAATAGCACGACGACCAAAGTCTAAAATATCTACTTCTTCATATAATTCTTCACCAACTTCAAAATCGGGTTCAATTTTAGCAGCATCTGTATAAGCAATCTCCGCCAAAGGATCCATTACTTCACCATCTTCTACAATCATACGTCGGCGGATGATTTCTAAATCACCTTTTTCTGCGTTAACAATAACGTCGAAATTTTCATCGCTTCCGAATTTTTTACGCAGCAAAGTTTTAAATACGTCTTCTACCACTTTCATCATGGTAGGACGATCTATGCTTTCTGCATCTTTAAATTCCTGAAACGCTTCTATAAGATTAATACTGGCCATAGCACTGTTTTTTGTATTCGCTAAAATTTAATTTGAACGGTTGTTGTTTTTATGTTTTCAAAGGGAATAAGCAATTGCTCGGTTACTGCTTTTTTACCTTTTCCTGTTGTAATTGTAATAGTAATATCATTCGCTGTTACGAATGCTAAAACACCTTCTTTTTCTGCACCATCTACCAGCTTCACTTGAACGCTTCTACCTATATTTTTTATATATTGGCGGTGTAATTTTAATGGTTCATCAATTCCGGGAGAAGACACTTCTAAAGAAAAATCTCCTTCTGGATAAATACCTGCTTCTTCAATTTGTTTGTACAATCTTCGATTGTAAGAAACACATCTTTCTATCGTAATACCCTCATCACCATCAACAAACACTTTGATATTATTGGTAGGCTTACTGGTTAAGGATACCAAAAAATAGGTGGGTTCATCTGCCAGAATTGCTTCCAGCATCTTTTCAATTGTAGAAATATTTGGATCTGTTGCCATATTAAAAAAGGAGAAGGGAACGATAGTCGTTCCCTTCTTTTATTCTTTGCTGTTGCAAATATACGAAAACAAGGCATTATTCTCCAAATTTTTACCGCTGATACGATTTTAGTGCATTTTAACAATCGTTTTGGCCCCATTGACCCCTTTTTGGGTACTTTTAAACTCTTATGTTTAAGATACTATTTTGGTGTTTGATGATTTACCTGGCTTACAGGTTCATTTTTGAATTGGTAGTACCCGTTACTAAAACAGCCAGCCAATTAAAAAAGAAAATGAGTGAAATGCAGCAACAGCAGGCATTTCAGCAAAAACAGTATGCTCAATACAGTGCCGAGCAAAAGCCAGAACAGGCCAAGCCCACCAATAGCACCCCACCTAAGCGAGATGATTATATTGAATTTGAGGAAGTGAAATAGCTAATCCTGAATTATTTTTTAGGTTCAACCCATCTTCTTTTAAAAATTGAAAGCAACTTTAAGCATTGCTTGAGCTGGTCTTAGAACATAAAAACTCTGTATTCTATTATTGGCAGAAAAGCTTAAAGTTTCGAAGTTATTGGTGTTTAAAATATTTAACCAGTTGGCTTCAATATCTATTTTTTTATTTTTTAATTTCCTTTTAAACGATAAATCTATGAAGAAGAAATTCCGTTCAGTTGCTCCCGGTCTTTTGAAATAGCTTTGTTCAACATTGATTTTTATAAAACTAAATTCTGAAAAAACAATACTATTGGAGATGGTTTGATTCAGCAAGAAGCTTGGGGCTAATGTTTGATTTATACCACTTAAAATTCTTTGATACTGAAGAGAATGATCTATTATCATTGAACCGATTTTGGAACTAATTGTGCTATTTATATTTAATGAATTAACATTAGAAATACTGAGTATATTTTTGTTCATTTGAAAATTCTCTGTTCTTTTATACGATAAACCGAGCACTAATGATGTTTTCAATGATATAAAGTACTTGCTAATTCTGCCACCAACATTCCAAGAACTATTTGTATTGTTAAATAATAGCGCTTCCATAATTGATAAGTTTCCTATAAACAAGTTGTTGTAGATGAAAGGTTGCGTAAATTTTTCCTGTGTTATGCCAATTGAAGCAAAGATTATTTTAAGAGCGTCTTTATAGTTAATAAGCAAAGAGTTGGTAAATGATTTGTTGGTATTGAAAATGCCAGCATTATTTTGTAACATTCTATAATTTGAAAGTATTGTGTTATACGTTGAAAAATATGGTGATATATAATAAGTAGATAAGCTACTGCTTAAGTAAGTGCTTATGCGGCTTGTAAAAGGTATTTGGACGGATAAGTTATAGTTATAGAATAGTCTCTTGTTTGAAGTATCTTTAATAGTGTATTGATATTTCTGATCAATATATGCGATAGGCACTGAAAGGCTAACTTTGGCATTCCGCATTTTGTAGAACAAGCTGAATGTGTTGGTGATAAAATACTGATGAATGTCGATTTGGTTGTTAAAATTATAGGATACGCTATCGTATTTTCCTGAATACAATTTTAAAAGATTACTGGTAAAGTTTTGGTTAGTAAAATTTGCTGAAATAGTATTTTGGAATGAGATGTTATTGAACCTACGACTCAAACCCAATTCAGCACCTGCATAAAAAGTTTTTATCTTTAATTTTTGTAAAAGCTCATCGTAAACATTTCCAAAATTGAAAATGGAATCATAGATGCCCGGTAAAATAGAAAGACTTTGCGGCATATTAGAATAGCTAACCTGATAATTGCCCATAATTAAAGTACTTCCTTTTTTATTGATGAAATTTCCATTATTTAAGAAGCTAATATGATTGTTATGGAAAGATTGAGTGGTATTAAGGGTTGTGTTTTGTTGACCAAAGTTTCTATTTTTTAAGTATTGAATTTTGAAGGCATTTAAAAAGAAATAGTTTTTTGTATTTTTCTCAACTGTAAAAAAAAATCTGGATAATATTTTTTCTAAATTAAGTGCCTGACTTTCCTTAAACTGTATTGTATCGTTTGGAAAATAAATGGTATTCATGTTGCTGTTATTTTGATTTTGCTTGTCTATTATAAAATCAAAATTTGTTTTGATGTTCACATCATTTTTCGACTTATACAGCTGATTGAAAGTTAACGTGTGGCTATTATTAAATAAGAATCGCTGAGTATTTGTCCTAGGAATATTTGCAGACGGTATTGATAAAAGTGGGTTGTCAGTTGTATTTGAAACAAAGCGGCTGCTTATGTTAGAACTATTTAACAATGTTAGTTCATCTGAATAATTAATGCCTGTATTATTATACTTATAAGAGCTGATAAACTGTGTATTTTTATTAAACTTCATCGGATTAATTTCACAATCTAGTAATAAAGGGCTTATACCGGCCCCAAGTTTCAACCGCCCAATAATTCTTCCTCTTGCCTTATCCGTTAAAATAAGGTTTAGTGCAGCCTGATTTGAAAAACTAACACTATCCAATATTTTAATCGGTTGATGGTTTTCTAGTATTTGAACTTTCTCAACAGATGTCGCAGGTATATTTCTATTGGCCACATTGTATTTATCGTCTAATAAATTTAAACCTTCAATGTAATATCTGTTAATCGCACGCCCTTGAAATTTAATTACTCCTGATTCTGTCACTTCAATTCCCGGTATCCTTTTCAACACATCACCAATAACTGCATCGGTTGCCTGCGTAAAGGGTTTAATAGTATAACTTAATGTATCTTTTTTTTCAATTACTGGATTGCTCTTCACCCTAACTTCTGGAAGTTTGTTGATAGTAGTTTCTAACTCAATTCGAATGTCATCAAACGATAAGCTTTTTAAGTGTGTTTTTTTACTTTGATAACCGATGCAAGAAATTTCTATTTCTAAACTATCTAAAGGTTGTTTATTTAACTCTAAAGTAAATACCCCATTTTTGTTTGTAAATGTGTATGAAACAATTTTTTTTTGATGAATGGGTATGATTCTTACACTTGCATTCGAAAGTGGCTCTTTTTTAGCACTAGTAACAATGCCTTTGAGTTGATATTGAGCAAATAATTTTTGACTATAAAAACAACTGCATAAAATTGTTATTAAAATAAATAAAAAAATATTTTTCGACATTCGTTTTAATCGTTGTTCAATTCAATCGGATTATTGACTCTTGATTTTGGTTTTGGTGCTGAAGCATCTGTTTTACGTACTTCTACTTTATCATTAGAGTTTGATACGGAACTTCCACTTACAGCGGCATTGATATATGCCTGGGGATTTTGTAATAACCCCATTTTTAGTTTATTAAACTGCTCTTGTGATACCTGTCTTACTAAAGTTGGAGGATTAATGAGAGAAAGTATTTCTTTTGAATAATTTAATGATTTTAGTGTGAATGAGATACTCCCGCTTTGGTCTTTTGCTTGAATAATCAATCCTGGAAGTCCATTCAACTTCCAAGGTCCGGCTTTTGTTGGAATTTCTGGGCAATACCAAACTTCATAGTTTCTTCCTTTGAAACAGCAAACCGCTTTAAAGCATATTAATCCTTCAATTGTTTTTGTTGAATCTTGTAGTTGCCATTTAATAATGTATGCTTTATTTTCAATAGCAATTGTTTCCCCAATCCATGGGTGTGTAAAAAGAAATTTACCTTCTTCAAAGTTAAAATATAAGTTTTCCGGGGTAGTCATTTTAAATTTTACAGCCTCTTTAAACTCCTCTTCACTTATTTTTCCTCCTGTTTCTACAATTTTAAACCTAGCCTGCAAGATTGAATCTCCATAAAATTTTGTATAGCTAAAATAGCTCGATTGTTTCATGTTAAAAAAAAGTGCCATATCTTCTGTATATCTATTCGCAGGTGATAAGGTGTCTTTAATATGGGTGAAACTATAAATGGCACGTCCACTTTGAATAAATTGTGCATTCGAATTATGAAGGAATAGTAGGAAAAAAAATATTGATAGGATCAATTTCATTTTTGTAAATTTTAAAAGTAGTAGGCTTAAAAGCCTACTACTTGAATTAATATAAACAAATTAACATGGTAGTTCAGATTCTAAAATGCTTAATAATCCTATATAATTACTAACCTCAGATTGGGCGGACATAGTTGCGATCATAAAGGCAACATTATATTCACAGTCACAACAGTGTTCAATGGATAGGCTGATTGCCCAACAGCTCCCCGATATTGTTCCAACACCTGTTGCACATGCATATAATTTTTTGTCTAAATTAAGTTTTATATTTTTCTTTTTGTCTTTAGAATCAACTTTTTTCACTTTTTTGGTCTCAAAAGTAAGAGAGGATTTCTTTTCTATTGTGGCTGCTTGGCTAAATGTAAAACCGAAAACAGCAATCAATAATATAAAAAAAATTTCATTTTAATATTTTTGTTTTAACCCTTTCTCTCGCCATGGGAAAATTTCAGCGTCACGCAGAATTCCCGCTACCGTGAACTCGGTTTTTCCAGTTTCGCTTTTGGCTGGGCTGTACATGTTTAAACCCCAAGTAGTATCGTATCTACCAACGTCCTTTTTTATTGCTGCTGGCCG
>JAVHPL010000109.1:0-2758 GCA_036170555.1 Sediminibacterium sp.
CTGCATGAAAACATTCAACGCATTGCCTCTTTCCCAACCATAATTTTTAGAATTTACCAATTGTAATTCACCGTTGAGGAGAAATTGAGCAAAGCGATGTTGACCTAAGAACCCAAGGGCCATATCGTTCCATTGAAAGGGGCGCATGCCAACATTAGAGAGCGTCCCATAGCCCAACCCACCTTTAGGATCTTGCTGAATACGTTGCAATTTTAGCCCCAACATATTAAAGCCAGCCCATTTTTTAACTTGCAGGGTTTGTACATTATTGCCCATCCCACTGCCAGCACCTAAGTTTTGGTTTTGAAAACTAAGGCCCTGGGGAACCCCACCATGTTCGTACCAATTACCCGCGCTACGCAATACATAACTGGTGGTTTGGGCCATTTGGGTAAATTCTGCAGAGAGATCTATTAGTTGTTGATTGGGCAGGGTAATTATTTTTTTAAAACCTAGTATATACGCTGCAGCATGGCTGGTATTTACTGCCAAATCTCGCAGGTTTTGTTTAAAATCGTTGTACCCATATTCGGCATATATTTCGGCTTGATGTTTGGGAAAAAGCCAGCGCGTAAAAAAACTAAAAGCTCCATCAGCAGGAATAGAGCTAGCATCGGCATTGGCCGTAGGGCTGGCAGCCACAAAAACAGGAAGATATTTATTTACAAAACCAGTTTTTCTATTTTGATCTGTATTGTAACCATGTTCACTACGGGTAAGGCCAATAAAAAAATGGGGTATAAAAATGGGTTGATAAGTAAGCACTATCCCATTTAAATAGCGCCATTCATTTCGGGGATTCAAGGGCTTCATGTAAAAATTTTCAAAAGCCGCAGAGGTATCTTCATTTAGTTTACCCGCAATCAATTGCCATTCAAAAGAACCAATGGGGGTTTTAAGTGGCCGGGTAGTGTTAAAAGTAATATGAACAAACCCAGGAGCATTATTGCTCATCATGAGGCTACTAAATTGGCCGGGGCCCCACCAAAGATTTTCAGAAGATACCCCAAGAGAAATAGGCCCTAGATGTAAGCGAATAGCAGATTGCCCCCAATAGGCTTTGCTGAGGGGCTTTCCATTGGTAGCACCATAGTTAGTGGTAGTGGAATAAGCGGGATTGGCAGCAGTATAATATTCGGGTTGCAACTGTATAGTTAAAGGCCCTGCTTTTGCATAAAGGCCAGCACTTACCATAGTTTGCAGACCTTTGGCCATGATCATACCAGCATCATTCCAACCATAGGGATGGTGGCTATTGAATTTGGTGGTGATGGAAGCAGGTAAAAAGCCTAGCAGTATTTGGTTATGCAGGAATGATTTGCTGGAAGAGGATAAATTGGAGGATTGATTAATGGAGCTATCCATTAATTGTAAAAAATCTTGGGGGCTGATGGCTTTATTATAAAAAAAAGGCCGCGCAGTAAGGCTCTGGGCGGCATCTAGTTTACCAGTTAATTGCAACGTTCGCAAAAGCGCATCATTGGCTTGCTGGCTAACGGGAATAGTTTGGGCGCTACCATTAGTTAATCCCATACATACAAACCATATAAAAAGAAAACAGCTATTTTTCATGAACTAACTACCCACTTTAGGCATGGAAATTACGGGAGTATGTTTATCTAATTTTTCAAAAACGGAATTATTGCTAACAAATTCGGGCACCAAATCTTTCATGGCCAATACCACTTCATTAACCGATTCCTGGCGTTTAGCCGGGCCAATAAGCGCATCTATTTTAATGGAGAGTGTAGGGTAATCGAGGGTTCTGGTTTTGGCAATTAATATTTTTTCATGGTAAGTGGTAATAGTATTTTCGGCATTGTTCAATAACTCTTCATAGAGTTTTTCTCCAGGCCTAAGACCACTAAATTCAATTTTAATATCATCATCGGGTTCCAGGCCAGAGAGTTTGATCATTTTACGGGCCAGGTCTACAATTTTCACTGCTTGGCCCATATCAAACACAAAAATTTCGCCTCCATTGCCCATGGAACCAGCTTCTAATACCAATTGACAGGCTTCGGGGATGGTCATGAAAAAGCGGGTAATATCGGGGTGGGTAACGGTAACAGGGCCCCCCGCATCAATTTGTTTTTTAAAGCGAGGAATAACCGAACCGTTGGAGCCCAATACATTACCAAAGCGAGTAGTAATAAACTTAGTAGACGAATTATGCTGATATAAAGATTGAACGTACATTTCGGCAATGCGCTTACTGGCACCCATCACATTGGTGGGGTTCACCGCTTTATCGGTAGAGATCATTACAAAACGCTCCACCCCATATTGAACAGACATATCAGATAATAATTTGGTACCAGCTACATTGGTACAAATAGCTTCTAAGGGGCTATGCTCCATCATGGGCACGTGCTTATAGGCAGCGGCATGGTACACATAATTGGGTTGGTAGGTTTTAAATAATTTTTCAATGAACAATTCATTGCGAACATCACCCAGGGCTAATTTATAGTGCGTAAACCCTTTCTCAGCCAATTCTAATTTAAGTTCGTGCAAAGGAGTTTCGGCATTGTCATTGAGTACAATTAAATCTGGGTGGTATTGAATAAGCTGACGTACAATTTCACTACCAATAGAACCAGCAGCCCCGGTAACCAAGATGGTTTTATGGTTAATTTGTTCAAATAAGATAGAATTGTAAATTTTAATTTGTTCCCGTTCTAGCAGGTCTTCAATTTTAACGTTCTGCAATTGTTTGGTACTTAATTGACCATTGATCCAATTCTTTAAAGGCGGC
>JAVHPL010000110.1:0-17248 GCA_036170555.1 Sediminibacterium sp.
TTAATCCATAATAATGATCCATCACCGTAACTTAAAAACCTGAATTCATGTTCAATGGCATATTTATAAATACGCACCCAATCATCCCCAGTAATTGCAGCAACAATTAATAATAAAGTAGATTGAGGTTGGTGAAAATTCGTAATCAAACCATTGATGATGTTAAAACGAAATCCAGGAGCAATAATGATTTGCGTTTTAGTAAATAGTTTTTGCAAATCATGCGATAGCATCCAATGATTTAACGCAGTTAATGCCGAAGAAGCATCAAAAGTATGTTCAGCCAAATCATAAGGATCCCATTGTGAAATGGTCAGTTCAGCTTTCGTAATAGAGGGGTTCAATATTGTTTTAACACCAAGCCAGTAAAGTGTTTCAAGGGTTCGCAACGAAGTGGTTCCCACTGCAATAATACCATTGTTTACCTGTTGAAGAAGCAATTGAATGAATTCAATTTGTACTTCTATAAACTCAGCATGCATTTCATGGTCTTTCATGATGCTGGCATTAACAGGTTTAAATGTACCAGCTCCTACATGTAAGGTTACAAAATTGGTTTGTATATTTTTTGCTTCAAGAGATTTAAAAATGTCATCGGTAAAATGTAAGCCCGCAGTAGGTGCAGCAACAGATCCATCGTATTGAGCATAAATGGTTTGGTATCGATCTTTATCAGAAACTTCAGTAGGTCTATTTAGGTAGGGTGGAAGTGGAATATTACCAGCAATATGTAATAGTTCTGCAAAACTAATCTCTTGTTTTGTCCAACTTAATTCTATAAGAAAATAATCATTCAGAACACTTATTTTTTTGGCTTCAATAATGAATGAAGATCCGTTTTGATTGGCTATGCATTGTATGGTACCCCCTTTCCATTTTTTTGCTCCACCTACTAAACATTTCCAATATACTTTTCCTTTTTGCAACATGGCACTAGTAATATCTGCATACCGATCATCTGGTTCTAAGCAAAATATTTCTATGATACCACCTGTTTCTTTTTTAAAAATTAATCTAGCTTCTACTACTTTGGTATTGTTGAAAACCAATAAACTATTGGCTGGTATCTCTTCCGCCAATTGGCGATAAATCTTTTCCTGAATTTTACCCGATTCATACACCAATAATTTGCTGGCATCTCGTTGGGCAAGGGGGTATTTAGCAATTCTATTTTCGGGTAATTCGTAGCTAAATGCGTTTATGGAAAGGGTAGATGGATGCTTCATGCCTTATTTTATTGCTTGTTAGGGGTTATCCACATCAATTCACAGGTTATACAGTTGCCAATCAGCCATTTTTCACTCAAATCTATACTGCTACTGCATCTGAGCCATAGAACAATCTGTGGATAAATACAACCCACTCAATATGCGTAAAAAAGTGGGAAAAAGTGTTATTTTGTGTCAACAAGTGGTAATCATAAAAATATTTATACCCAAATGAACGGATTTCACGGAGAATATGAAGCAACGGTAGACGCAAAAGGGCGTTTTCTGCTTCCGGGTGCACTAAAAAAGCAGTTGCCGGAAGGGGAAAGCCGTTTTATTATCAGCCGTGGTTTTGAAAAATGTCTCACGTTATATCCGCTTAAAAGTTGGGAATTGATTATTGCCAAAATTAGTACGTTAAATGATTTTGATCCAAAAGTACGTCAATTCCGACGTCAGTTTACCGGTGGTGCTACGGAAGTTGAGTTAGATGCGGCTGGTAGAATGTTATTGCCCGCTTCTCTTAAAGAATTTGCTGGCCTTTCTAAAGACATTATTGTTTCGGCAGCATTGGATCGTTTTGAAATTTGGGATGCAAATAAGTACAAACAGCTCTTTGAGGATTTTTCACCCGAAGCTTTCAGCAGCTTAGCGCAGGAAGTGATGGCCAGTAAAAATGAACAGTCCTAATGCAAGTGATTAACTACCATATCCCTGTTCTTTTTAATGAAACAATCGAGGGATTGGATATTAAGGAAGAAGGTATTTATGTTGATTGCACTTTTGGCGGTGGAGGACATAGCAAAGGGATTTTAAGTAGGTTAAACGAAAATGGGCGTTTAATTGCTTTTGATCAGGATGCTGATGCTCAAAAAAATGTACAGGATGATGATCGTGTATTATTTATTCCACAAAATTTTCGACATATCCAACGCTTTCTTCGTTTGCATGATATTACGGCTGTAGATGGTGTGCTGGCCGATTTAGGTGTGAGCAGTCATCAGTTTGATGAAGGAGAACGTGGGTTCTCTATTCGCTTTGCTGGCCCAATGGATATGCGAATGGATCGTAGGCAATTGGTTACTGCCGCTACTATTATTAAAACATATTCCGAAACCCAACTGCATAAACTTTTTGAACAATATGGTGAAGTAACCAATGCAAAAACCTTGGCTAAACATATTGTTCATCAACGTTCACATTTGCCATTTGTAACCATTGAACAATTTAAGGCCATGATAAGTTCGGTTGTTAAAGGGAATCCTAATAAATATTTAGCGCAAGTTTTTCAAGCGCTAAGAATTGAAGTAAATGATGAAATGGGTGCGTTGAAAGAAATGTTGCAACAACTTGGATCTATATTAAAACCGGGCGGAAGAGCTGCTATCATTACGTTTCATTCAATTGAAGATAGAATGGTAAAAAACTTTTTTAGGCAAGGAAGCTTTGAGGAAGAACCCGATAATCCGTTTGAATCGTTGGCAAAAAATTCCACGTTTAAATTGGTAAATAAAAAGCCTGTAACGGCTGGTGAAGAAGAATTGAAACGCAACAATAGAAGCAGAAGTGCCAAGTTAAGAGTAGCAGAAAAATTATAGTAGAAAGATTGTAGTAAAAATATATGTCTGTACCAGAAAACAAAGTGAATTCAAAAAACCCATTAAAGGGTTTGTTCAACTACGAGTGGATTGTAAAGAATATTAGCTTCTTTCTATTCCTATCTGGCCTAGCCGTGCTTTATATTGCTAATGGACACATGGCCGATAGAACCATCAGACAAATAAATGCTATTAACAACGAGTTGAAAGAATTGCAGTATGTGTATAAAACACTCAAGAGTGAAGTGATGTATAAAAGTGAAGAAGCACAAATTATTAAAGCAGCAGAACCCCTTGGATTAAAAGTAAGTAAAGATATGCCAGTGAGAATGAATACAAGTACTCGCTAAACAAAAATAATGGAAGTAAAACGCGACATATTATGGAGAGTATACCTCAGTTATATACTGGTGGTAATTGCTTGCGTAGCCATTTTTGCTAAAGCGGTTTATATTCAGCAAGTGGAAGGTAGTAAGTGGCGTAACATGAGTGATAGCTTGCATCAACGTATAGAAGAAATTGAAGCAGAAAGAGGTACTATCTATAGCGAAGATGGGCAAATGCTTAGTACCAGCATTCCTCAATTTGATATCTATATAGATTTTCGTGTTGCTTCTCTCCACGAAAAAAGTGGAAAATTATTTCGTGAAAATATAGATTCACTTAGTTTCTATTTGGCTAAATTATTTAAAGACCAACCTGCTTCTGAGTATAAAAATCTTTTGATTCAAGGGTATAAAGCCGAAGACGGATATTTTTTATTGAAAAAGAAAATTTCATTTAGAGAGTACGATGAGCTAAGAAAATTCCCCTTATTTAAATTGGGTCGTTATAAAAGTGGATTGATTGCCAATGAAAGAACTATTCGGCTTAATCCTTATCAAATGTTGGCTTTCAGAACAATTGGCTTGGCAAGAGATTCTAATAAAGTTGGGTTAGAAATGACCTATGATAGTTTACTAAAAGGTAGAAACGGTAAGCAAACAGTTCGCTCTATTGCAGGTGGAGTAGGTGTTCCGGTAGATGATACTTATTTAATTGAACCCGAAACAGGAAAAGATATTGTTAGTACCATAGATGTGTTTATTCAAGATGTTACAGAAAATGCACTCATGAAAATGATGGTTCAAAATGATGCAGATCATGGATGTGCCATTGTAATGGAAACTAAAACGGGTAAAATTAAAGCCATTGCCAACCTAGGTAAAAAAGCAATAGGTGTTTATTCGGAAAATTTTAATTACGCCATTAGCCCTTCCGAACCTGGCTCTACTTTTAAACTGGCTACTTTAATGGCTTTACTAGAAGATAAAAAAGTTTCACTTAATCAAATTATTACACTAGAACATGGGGCTTGGAAAATTGCTGGTCAAACGGTATACGATTCAGAAGTGCATAAAGAAAATGAAGTAACTGTTAAGCACGCTTTTGAATTAAGCTCTAATGTAGCGATGGCTAAAATGGCTGTGGCACATTATTCAACTAACCCCAATCAATTTTTAAAGCAATTAACTAAAATGCGAATGGATACCGTAACGGGTATTGATTTAGTGGGAGAAAGAACACCGGTGATTTATAAACCAGGCGGAAAATTTTGGGGCCCTACTACCTTGCCTTGGATGGCTTTTGGGTATAACTTATCTATTAGTCCCTTACAAACTACCATGCTGTACAATGCAGTAGCTAATAACGGGGTTATTTTAAAACCCTATTTGGTAAGTAGTATTAAAGAAGAAGGCATTGTATTAAAAGAATTTCACCCAACTATTTTAGGTAACAAAATTTGTAGTGATGCAACTTTAGCCTTAGTTCAATCTTGTTTAGAAGGAGTTTGCACTGAAGGCACTGGAAAATCTTTATTTGCCAATTCTCCGTATAAAGTAGGAGGTAAAACGGGTACTGCATTGGTTGCTGATGGTAATAAAGGATATGCAAATAAAATTTATCAATCTTCTTTTGCTGGATATTTTCCTGCAGAAGATCCACAATATACCTGCGTAGTGGTTATTAAAAATAAACCTTTTGCTCCTGTATTTTATGGTGCGGCGGTTGCTGGTCCTGTTTTTAAAGAAATTGCCGACAGATTGTATAGCACTTATTTGCGAGGAACTAAAACTTCACTGGCCGCTAATAAAAATAAAGACAGTATTGCTTTTCAATACGCTGGATATAAACAAGATATTCAGTATATATCGAAACAGGTTAAGTTAACTTATAAAGATTCTACTGGTAGGTCCGATTTGTTTACCAGCATCCAAAATATGAATGGTGATTTGCTGCTGCAAAAAAAAATAATGAATGATAAATCTATGCCCGAATTAAAAGGTATGGGTTTAAAAGATGCCATTTACTTATGTGAAGAAATGGGTTTACAAGTAAATATAAAAGGGAAAGGTAGAGTGGCAGATCAATCTATTATTCCTGGTCAAATGATTGCAAGGGGTCAACAAATTTCATTATCACTCAACTGATTTTAAAACAATATGAAAACGCTTCAACAAATATTACAAACAATCCAAATCAACCAGCATATTGGGGATCTTTCCATTCCTATTACTGCTATTGAAATTGATTCGCGTAAAGTAGTGAAGGGTACTGTATTTATTGCTATCAGCGGCGCTCAACAGGATGGTCATTTATTTATTACCAAGGCAATTAATATGGGTGCGGTTGCTATTGTTTGTTCTCAATTTCCCGACCAATTAGTTAATGGTATTACTTATGTATTGGTAAATGATACGCAGGAAGCTGCTGCATTAATGGCTAGTGCATTTTTTAATCATCCTTCTACCCAATTAAAATTAGTTGGTATTACCGGAACCAATGGTAAAACTACTATTGCTACTGTTTTATTTAAATTATTTAAACAACTGGGTTATAGTTGTGGATTAATTAGTACCGTTCAAAATCAAATTAATGATTCAGTTATTCCCTCTACGCATACTACCCCAGATTCTATTAGCTTAAATAATTTGCTACAACAAATGGTTAATGCTGGTTGCACTTTTGTTTTTATGGAATGTAGTAGTCATGCTATTCACCAACATAGAATTACAGGACTCCATTTTACTGGAGCTTTGTTTAGTAATATTACCCATGATCATTTAGATTATCATAAAACTTTTGATGAATATATTCGAGTTAAAAAAAGTTTTTTTGATCAGTTACCTGCTACTGCTTTTGCTATTTCTAATGCAGATGATAAACGTGGTGAAGTGATGTTACAAAATACGGTTGCTTCTAAATATCTATATAGTTTAAAAACGCTGGCTGCATTTAAAGGGAAAATTTTAGAAAATGCATTAACAGGTTTAGTAATGACTGTGAATGATCAGGAAGTGCATTTTAGATTAATTGGTGAATTTAATGCGTATAATTTATTGGCTGTTTATGGTGCCGCAATTTGCTTAGGTCAAAACCAACATGAAGTTCTTACGGCTTTAAGTTTGTTAACTGGTGCCGAAGGTAGGTTTGACTATATAATTAGTAAGGATGGCATTATTGGTATAGTTGATTATGCACATACACCTGATGCATTAGAAAATGTATTAACTACCATTAAAAAATTACGCAAGGGGTATGAGCAAATGATTACAGTAGTTGGTTGTGGTGGTGACAGAGATAAAACCAAACGTCCTATAATGGCTCAATCTGCTTGTGATTTAAGTGATCGTGTAATTCTAACTAGTGATAATCCTAGAACGGAAGATCCTGAACAAATTTTAAAGGATATGGAAACGGGATTAACCAGTGCGGCAAAAAGAAAGTATATCACCATCATTGATAGAAAAAAAGCCATTGAAGAAGCGGTTGCCATTGCCAAACCAGAAGATATTATTCTTATTGCAGGTAAAGGACACGAGAAATATCAAGATAGCAAAGGAGTAAAATATCCTTTTGATGATAAGCTTATTTTACTCGAAGCTTTTGCATTGAATCATAAACAAATAAACAACTAAAGCATGCTATACTATTTATTTAACTGGCTAAACAAATTGTACCATATTCCAGGTACGGGGCTGTTTCAGTTTCTTACTTTTCGTATTGCCATGTCTATCATTCTTTCTTTGTTTATTGCAACTGTGTATGGTAAAAGAATTATTTTATTTTTAAAACATAAACAAATTGGAGAAAGTGTTAGAGATCTTGGGCTAGAAGGTCAAGCCCAAAAAAAAGGCACTCCTACCATGGGTGGTATTATTATCCTCTTGAGTATATTAATTCCTACACTCTTATTTGCCAACTTAGATAAAGTTTATATCCGTTTGATGATTCTTTGTACTGTTTGGTTAGGGATCATTGGCTTTTTAGATGATCTTTTTAAAATTAGATCTAGAAAAGTGGCCCAACAAAAAGGCGAAGCGTATAAGAAAAAAGATTCTGATGGATTGGCTGGGATCTCTAAAATAATTGGTCAAGTAGGTTTGGGTATTATTGTTGGCCTCACTCTATATTTTAGCAATGCAGTTACCGTAGAACGTGAAGTGATTACCAGCCCACAAGCCCAGTTGCAAAAAGGGGAACACTTAGCCAAAGATTCAAATATTATTGTGCGTAAATTAAATGGTATAGAAAAGCGTTTTGTAAAAGTTAAAACGCCTATTACTACTATTCCATTCGTAAAAAATCACCAATTTAATTATAGTAAACTCATTAGTTGGATAGGTACTGGCGCCGAAAAATATACTTGGATAGTGTATATTCTGATTGTAACATTTATTATTACTGCTGTATCTAATGGTGCCAACTTAACCGATGGATTAGATGGATTAGCCGCAGGCGTAAGTGCCATTATTGGAGCTGGTCTTGGACTATTTATTTATGTAAGTGGCAACTATATTTTTGCCGACTATTTCGATATCATGTATATCCCCAATTTGGGTGAGCTTTCCATATTTGTTGGTGCAATGGTTGGTGCTTGTATTGGTTTTCTCTGGTACAATGCGTATCCTGCACAAGTATTTATGGGTGATACGGGAAGCCTTGCCTTAGGTGGTATCATTGCATCTTTAGCAATTATTGTAAGAAAAGAATTACTAGTAATTATTTTATGTGCTGTATTTTTTATAGAAACATTAAGTGTAATTATTCAAGTAAGTTATTTTAAATATACCAAGAAAAAGTATGGGGAGGGAAGGCGCGTTTTCTTAATGAGCCCAATACATCATCACTATCAAAAAAAAGGATTTCACGAAAGTAAAATTGCTGTTCGGTTTTGGATTGTAACCATTATTTGTGTGGTATTGAGTATTGTAACATTAAAAATTAGATAAATAAAAAATGGGTAAAAAGATCATCATATTGGGAGGTGGAGAAAGCGGAGTAGGCGCTGCTATATTGGCTAAGCAGCAAGGCTATGATGTTTTTTTAAGTGATGGTGGCAAGCTGAAAGATATTTATAGAAATGAACTAACAACTGCGGGAATTGAATTTGAAGAAGGTATGCATAGTGTAGATAGAATTTTAACTGCCGATGAAGTAGTAAAAAGCCCTGGTATTCCCGAAAAGAATGAAATGATTAAACTTATTCGTGCAAAAGGTATACAAGTAATTAGTGAAATAGAATTAGCCTATAGGCATAAAGGAGATAGTAAAATTATTGCTATTACAGGCAGTAATGGAAAAAGCACTACTACTTCTCTTATTTACCATATATGTACAACAGCCAATTTAAATTGTGCCCTTGTAGGTAATATTGGCTATTCGTTTGCTAAACAGGTTGCCGAAGATCCCAAAGAATGGTACGTGGCCGAAATAAGTTCTTTTCAATTAGATGATATAAAAACTTTTAGAGCCGATATAAGCATATTACTCAATATTACGGAAGATCATTTAGACCGTTATAATTATCAATTTGAAAACTATATCAATAGTAAGTTTAAAATCATCGAAAATCAAATCAGCTCCGATTACTTTATTTATAATGATGATGACGAAGTAATCGCCAACAAACTCCCATTACTAACCATTAATACTAACCCACTACCATTCTCTATGAAACACGAAGTAAAAAAAGGCGGCTACATCAAGGGAGACCAAATGATGCTGCGCATCCAAGAAGAAAGAGTAAGCATGAGCATTTATGACTTTGCCTTAAAAGGTAAACATAATCAAAGTAACACGATGGCCGCGGGTATTGCAGCAGCTACCATTGGTATTCGAAAGGAAAAAATTCGCGAAGCCGTTATGAATTTTCACAGCCTAGAACACCGTATGGAGTTTGTAGCAATGGTGAGGGGAATTGAATTCATTAACGATAGTAAAGCTACGAATGTAAATAGTACTTGGTATGCACTGGAGAGTATGAACAAACCCACCATTTTAATTTTAGGTGGAACAGATAAAGGCAATGATTATAGTCTTATTACTGAACTGGTGAAAGAAAAAGTGAAAGCCATTATTTGTATGGGTGTAGATAATAAAAAAATTATTGACGCTTTTTCTAATATAGTTCCTGTAATTATAGAAACGGATAGTGCTAAAAAAGCGGTGAATGCTGCTTTTCATGCTGCAACTAAAGAGGATGTGGTTTTATTAAGTCCTGCTTGTGCTAGTTTCGATTTATTTAAAAATTATGAAGATAGAGGTGTTCAATTTAAGGAAGCGGTAAAAGAATTATAATATGTTAGAAATGAACGATACCCTATTTTCTCAAATACCTAGTGTAGAAGGTATGCGTAGCCATTTGGTGAAAAGAACACGCGGGGATAAATATATCTGGGGTATTGTGGTGGTGTTGAGTTTGGTATCTATATTGGTAGTGTATAGTGCCACTGGCTCTTTAGCTTATAAAATGTATAAAGGGAATGCCAATATTTATTTATTTAAACAATTGGTATTTACCTCAATTGGCTTATTACTGATTTACTTTTTACACAGAGTCAACTACACGTTTTTTTCTAAAGTAGCTACTATTTTATTTTTGATTTCGGTGCCGCTTTTATTGTACACACTTTTTTTTGGTGCCAAAATTAATGATGGAAGCAGATGGATTAAATTACCTATCATCAATCAAACTATACAAACCAGTGATTTTGCTAAGCTGGCCCTGTTTATGTATATCTCTAAACTACTTAGTAAAAAACAAGAATTTATTAAAGATTTTAAAAAAGGATTTCTACCTGTAGTTATACCAGTACTTATTATTTGTGCGTTAATTATGCCCGCTAATTTATCTAATGCATTACTTACTGGTGCTACTTCATTGCTATTGATGTTTATAGGTAGAGTTAGTTTGAAACATATTTTTCTTACCGTTATCATTGCCATGATACCCGTAGCGTTTATTGTATCAGTGGCCATGCTTACGTATAATGGCAAAGTGTCTAACGATATTTCTAAACCCGTTGTAGCCGAAAAAATAAAATCAATGGGGCGTTTTGGAACTTGGGTAAAACGCGTTCAAGATTTTATGTATGCTAGCGATCAAGAGTCTCCTTACCAAGTACAACAAGCTAAAATTGCTATTTCTAATGGTAGTATTTTAATTGGGCTAGGACCTGGAAATAGTCAGCAAAGAAACTTTTTACCGCAAGCCTATAATGATTTTATTTATTCCATTATCATAGAAGAATATGGGTTACTGGGTGGTGCTTTTATGATTTTTATTTATTTGGTTTTCTTATTTAGGTGTATTAAAATTTTTAGACGATGTCCTTATGCATTTGGCGCATTTTTGGCACTTGGATTAAGTTTTTCATTGGTCATTCAAGCTGTAGCTAATATGGCGGTAAATGTAAACCTAGTGCCAGTTACTGGTGTAACACTTCCCCTTGTAAGTATGGGAGGTAGTTCATTCTTGTTTACCTGTGCAGCTATAGGAATTGTATTAAGTGTTGCACGTAATGTAGAACAGTTAGAAGGGAAAGAGCCTACAATTGTATCGCCTCAACCGGCAGTAATAACAGAAACAAATTAATCAATTGAGTATAAGAATTATTATAGCAGGAGGAGGCACGGGCGGACATATTTTTCCGGCTATAGCCATTGCAAATGCCATCAAAGAATTGGTACCTGATGCTGTTTTTTTATTTGTTGGTGCTAAGGGCAAAATGGAAATGGAGAAAGTGCCTAAAGCAGGCTATGCTATTGAAGGGATAGATATTGCTGGCTTTAACAGATCATCTTTGCTTAAAAATGTAAAACTTCCTTATAAGCTATTGGTTAGCTTTCTTCAAGTTAAAAGTATTTTTAATAAATTTAAACCTACTGCTGTAATTGGGGTTGGTGGTTATTCTTCTTATCCTGTATTGCGATATGCACAAATAAAGCGTATACCTAATTTTATTCATGAAAGCAATTCTTTTGCTGGAAAATCTAATAAATTATTAGGGAAAAAAGCTACTAAAATTTTTGTTGCCTCATTGGGAATGGAACAATTTTTTCCTGTTAATAAATTAATGGTTACAGGAAATCCCATTAGGGCTACTATTGCACATAATCATATTACGCGCAATCAAGGGCTTACTTATTTTGGTTTGTCTGAATCCTATACCACCATTCTTGCAGTTGGGGGTAGTTTAGGGGCTGCTAGTATAAATGAGGCGTTACTGAAAGGCTTAGATATTTTTGAAAAAAATCATCTTCAACTCATTTGGCAAACAGGTAAAACCAATTCAGATCAATATACTCATGCTGGTTTAGGTAAAAGTAATATGTATATAAATGAATTTATTCAAGAAATGGAATATGCATTTGCAGCCGCGGATATCATTATTAGCAGGGCTGGTGCTATGTCGGTTGCTGAAATTGCTGTGTCGGCAAAACCTGCTATTATGGTGCCTTATCCTCATGCCGCAGAAAACCATCAAACGGCCAATGCCATGCAATTGGTAAATGCAGATGCTGCTTGGATGGTGAAAGATACAGATGCTGCTAGTATGCTAGTAAATAAAGTGGTTGAATTGGCTTTAAATAAAGATGTACAAGCACAATTAATGAATAATATTAAACCAATGGGTATTGCAAACGCCGATAGCTTGATAGCAAACGAAATAGTGAAATTAATTGCATGAATAAATTAACACAAATACAAAAAATATATTTTATTGGGGTAGGTGGTATTGGTATGAGCGCCCTTGCTCGCTATTTTTTAGCAAAAGGGGTGAGGGTAAGTGGTTACGATAAAACGCGCACTGCACTTACCATTGCTTTAGAATTAGAAGGAATTAATATACATTATTCCGAAGATCTTTCATTGGCTCCAATGGATGCAGATGTAATAGTATATACACCGGCTATTCCTGCTCATCATGCAGAATTAGTTTATTATCAGCAACATGCATATACAGTAGTTAAAAGAAGTGATATTTTACAATGGATCACCGAGCATTCTTTTAATATTTGTGTTGCTGGAACACATGGTAAAACAACCGTTACTTCTATGATTGCCCATATTTTAAGGCATTCTGGGTATGGTTGTAATGCTTTTTTAGGTGGTATTGCTGCTAATTACAATACCAATTTTTGGAGTCATGAAAATAATGTAGTTGTAGTGGAGGCTGATGAATACGATCGAAGCTTTTTAAAATTATTTCCTAACGTGGCGGTGATTACTTCTATGGATCCAGATCACTTAGATATTTATGGTACTGCACAAGAAGTAGAAAATGCGTTTATACAATTTGCACAAAAAATAAAAGAAGGAGGATGTTTAATTACTAAATGGGGTTTAGCACGCCAACAAGAATTAGTTGCAGCCAACCAATTTACTTATGATCATCAAAACGCATCTGCTAATGTATATGTTAAGAATCTTCAAGTAAATAAAGGAAGCTATTATTTTACTATCGTTGGTAATAATTGGGAATTGAGTGATATGGTGTTGAATATGGGGGGCTTGCATAATATAGATAATATATTGGCTGCAGTAACAGTAGCTAAGTATATAGGTATTAGTGATGGAAAAATTAGATTGGCAGTTGCTGAGTTTAAAGGAGTTAGAAGACGTTTTGAATATGCTCTTAAAACAGAAAAGCATATTTTAATTGATGATTATGCACATCATCCCCAAGAATTAAATGCATTAATTGCTGGTGTGAAAAGTATTTTCCCCAATGATCCACTCACTTTGGTATTTCAACCCCATTTATTTAGTAGAACCAAAGATCAGGCAGATGCTTTTGCACGTAGTTTAGATATGGCAGATGAAGTAATTCTATTACCTATTTATCCTGCACGCGAATTACCCATGGAGGGGGTAAATAGCCAAATGTTGTTGCAGAAAATGCAGTTAGCAAAAAAGCAAGTAGTAGAGAAAGATGCTTTTTTAAACTATATAAAAAACACAAAACCTAAGCTATTGGTAATGGCTGGGGCTGGGGATATTGATGCTTTGGTAAAACAAGTAAAAATAATATTGGAAAACGAATAAATGAAGCATCCCATTAACTGGAAGAAATTAATAATACGAATCTGCTGGATGATTACTGGCATTGGGGTTGTTGTGTTATTTGGGGCTTCTAGGCAATACAAGAAAAATAAAAACTGTACTAGCGTTAATATTCAAATTGCTGGTGTTGAGCAAAATGTATTCATTGATGAAAAGGATGTAATGGATTTACTCAATACCAATGGACTTGCCATTGGTAAGCCAATGGGTTCATTTAATTTAAGACAATTAGAATTGATGGTTGAGCAAAACACATGGGTGAAAAATGCAGAAATGTATTTTGATAACAATCAAGTATTACAAATTAGTATAGTAGAAAGACAACCTATTGCTAGGGTTTTTTTAAATGATGGTTCTTCTTTTTATTTAGATACGGCGGTTACTTGGTTGCCACTAAGCAATAAAATAAGTGCTAGAGTTCCAGTATTTACTGGTATGCCTACACCCAAAAATGCAGATACTGCGTTGATGCAGCATGTAATTGAGATAGCAAAATATATTGTTGCAGACTCTTTTTTTAATGCTCAAATAGCACAAATTGATATTACCCCAGATAAGAAATTTGAACTAGTTCCATTAATTGGAGATCAGTTGATTCGTTTTGGGGATGCAACCGATATTGAAAATAAGTTTAAAAAATTAGCTGCCTTTTATAAAAATGCTTGGATGCAAAACGGCATCAATACCTATGAAATACTAGATGTTCAGTATAAAAATCAAGTAGTTGGTATTAAAAAGGGAACGGCTAAAATATATGCAGATTCCGCTGCTGCTTTGAGTTTAATTAAAAATACGGCTCTTTTTCCTCCCGCATTAGATTCTGTTTTAGCAAAACCGAAAGATACTATTCATGTAAAACCTATCAGTAAAACCAAACCAATTGAACTGAAAAAGAAGGTAAAAACACCAAAAATGTTGATGCCTAAAAACAATAAAAAGAATCAAAAACCGTTAAGAACTTAAATACATACCTTATGAATCACAATGAATCACCCATCATTGTTGGTCTGGACATCGGAACCACTAAAATTGCGGCCATTGCTGGGCGTAAAAATGAATATGGAAAACTAGAGATCCTAGGCTTTGGACGTGCCAATAGCAACGGAGTTCAACATGGTCAAGTGTTGAATATAGATCAAACCATTAAAGCTATTCAGGCAGCCCTGGAAAATTGTGCACAAAGCAATCCCGATTTAGAAATTTCTGAAGTATATGTAGGCATTGCCGGACATCATATTAAAAGTTTGCAAACCCGCGGCGATATTGTGCGTCAAGATCCAGATGTAGAAATTCAAAGTTGGGAAATAGACCTATTAGTAAACAATCAACGTAAAACTTTTATTCCTGCTGGAGACCAAATTATTGATGTTATTTCTCAGGATTTTCATGTTGATAATATTCAAAATATCAAAGATCCTGTTGGATACAATGGTGTTAAAGTGGGTGCTAATTTTCATATTATCACGGGTGATAGAAATGCAATTAGAAATATTCATCGTGCAGTAGATAGAAGTGGGTTAATTACCAAAGATTTGGTACTTCAGCCCTTGGCTTCTGCTAGTGCGGTGATGAGTGAGATAGACATGGAAGCGGGTGTTGCCATTTTAGATATTGGAGGTGGTACCAGTGATTTAGCAGTATTTTATGAAGGTATTTTAAAACATACAGCCGTTATTCCTTTTGGTGGTGAAAATATTACCAACGATATCCGCATGGGGTTAGGTGTATTAAAAAGCCAGGCCGAAGCAATGAAAGTGCAGTTTGGTTCTGCCTTAGCAGATGAAGCTAAAGCCAATGCCTATATTACCATTCCAGGTTTAAAAGGAATGCCAGCAAAAGAAATTAGTGTTAAAAATCTTGCGGCCATTATTCAAGCCAGAATGGGCGAAATATTAGATTTTGTTACCTATCATTTAAAACAAGTTGGATTAGATCATCGTGCTTTAAATGGGGGTATCATTTTAACAGGTGGTGGTTCTCAATTAAAACATTTAATTCAATTAACCGAGTATATCACAGGTTTAAATGCCCGTATTGGCTTACCCAATGAACATTTAGCAGCCAATCATATTGATGAACTAAAAAAACCAATGTATGCTACTTGTATAGGGCTAATCTTAAAAGGGTACAACGATTACGATCACAAATACAAAGAGTTTACAGAAAAATTTACCAAAGTTGAAGTGCCAGAAGGGCTAACAAAAAAAGCTGCTTTGATTAAAGAAGAAGATACTCCTGTTGCTGCATCAGTAGATGTATCTATCAGAAAAGAACGCTTCTGGGATAAGTTTAAAAATAATTTAATTGACTTATTTAAAGAAGAAGAAGACCAAGTAATTCGTTAAACATACAATATCCGTAGCATAAAATACTAACCCTACTAAAACTACTCTATGATTCATTTTGATCTTCCCAAACAAAAATCATCCATTATTAAAGTGTTGGGTGTTGGCGGTGGTGGAAGCAATGCAGTAAACTTTATGTTTGCTCAAAACATTGAAGGTGTTGATTTTATTATTTGCAATACCGATGCCAAAGCAATTGAACAAAGCAATATTCCCAATAAAATTCAACTAGGTCCACATCTTACACAGGGCTTGGGTGCTGGTGCTAATCCGGAAGTAGGAAAAAAAGCAACAGAAGAATCGCTAGAAGAAATTAAGCGTATTTTAGAAGTGAATACCAAAATGGCATTCATTACAGTTGGTATGGGTGGTGGAACGGGTACGGGGGGTGCTCCCATTATTGCCCAAATTTGTAAAGAATTGGGCATCTTAACCGTAGGTATTGTTACTACGCCATTTGGTTTTGAAGGGCCTCGCCGTCAACAACAAGCACAAGAAGGAATTGCTGCTCTTGAACCTTTTGTAGATACTTTATTGGTTATTAGTAACGATAAGTTACGGATGCAATACGGTAATTTAAAAATGAAAGAAGCATTTTCTAAAGCCGACAATGTGTTAGCTACTGCTGCAAAATGTATTACCGATGTAATTAATAGCCGTGGACATATTATTGTAGATTTTGCCGATGTGTGCACTGTTATGAAAAATGGAGGTGTTGCCATTTTAGGTAAGGCAGAAGTAGAGGGAGAGAATAGAGCACAACTGGCTATTGAAGAGGCTTTGAATTCTCCGTTGCTAAATGATAGTGACATTAAAGGAGCTAAATGGATTTTAATTAATATTAATAGTGCCGAGGGAGATCACGAGTGTACAATGGATGAACTCGAAATCATTAATAATTACTTGCGCATGCAAGCAGGTGAAAATGCCGACGTAATTGTAGGAATGGGTTATGACCCTACATTAGATAAAAAAATTGGTATTACTTTAATTGCTACTGGTTTTGAACACAAAGATCCTTTTGCAAAACCTCAAGCAGTAAAAATGCCTGAAGCTAAGCCAGAGAAAATTGTGATGACATTATCAGTAGAGGCTTCTAATATGGTTACTCAACCATTAGTTCAGCCAGTTGCTGCTGTGCCAGAAGAACTCATTGCTGATACAAAAATAGCAGATACAAAATTCGTAATGCCTCAACCAGTAATTGCTATTGTTGATGATCTTACTCCAACCATGCAAGAGCCTCTAGAAGAAGTATCAGATAATACACAATCCATTTCTACTGCAAATACTCAACATGCTATTGAAGAAAGAGAGTCGTTGGTATTGCAATTTGAATTAAGTACAGAAATAACCGAACCGGTATCTACACCTGTAAGTACAGAAAAAATAGAACCAGCAGTTTCTCCTCTGTTAAATTTTCAAGTAAACGATCAACCCTCTGTAGTAAATAGCAATGGATTTTTAACTAAGCCTGCAAATATTTATGCTGAAGAAGTAATATCTGCACCTCAAGCTATACCAGCACCTGTTGAACCTGATGCCGCATTATTCGAAATGAAGTTGATAGAAAAATCTAATGAAATGATGGAGGAAGAGCAATCTCATCCACAATCTCATCCTCATACTGAGCAAGTTTCTCAACCACAAGCACCTGATCAATTTGCAGATGATTCCATGATAGATGAAGTGGAAGATCAAAAAAGA
>JAVHPL010000110.1:17348-42250 GCA_036170555.1 Sediminibacterium sp.
ACCTGATCAATTTGCAGATGATTCCATGATAGATGAAGTGGAAGATCAAAAAAGAAGAGCTGCCGAACGCATACAAAAATTGCGCAACCTTTCTTATAATATGAACAACAGTTCCGAAACAGGCGGAGAATTTGATGCAGTTCCTGCTTATATAAGAAGGAATATGGAATTGTTTGGTAATACGAATCTTACTTCTGTTGAAAATTTTTATAGTAAGTACACAGTAGGAAAAGATGAAAATGATCAAATGCAAATTTCTTCTATTAATAAATTTTTTGATGGAAAAAAACCAGACTAATCTGGTAGTATAAAATCAATGCCAACAGTTTTAATCACAGGAGGAACAGGTACAGTAGGTAAAAGGTTAACTCAACTTTTACAAAAAAAAGGATATTCAGTAAACATTCTTTCTAGAACAGGGGATGGCTTTACTTGGGATCCTGCAAAAAATTTCATCAATCCCAATGCCATTCAAACTGCTGATTATATTATTCATTTAGCAGGTGCTGGTGTTGCCGATAAG
Organism: Sediminibacterium sp.; assembly: GCA_036170555.1. GTDB lineage: Bacteria > Bacteroidota > Bacteroidia > Chitinophagales > Chitinophagaceae > Sediminibacterium. Next base: position 17,872 of record JAVHPL010000110.1, read on the forward strand.
CGTTGGACCAATAAGCGAAAAAAAGAAATTGAAGAAAGTAGAACACAGGGTAGCAGTTTACTTGCTTCTGCCTTGGCTACCTATCCCCACAAAGTACAGGCGGTAATTAGTGCTTCTGCCATTGGATGGTATGGGCCAGATACAGAAAAAAATACTGCAGAAGGTTTTACAGAAACCAATGCTGCTTACCCCGATTTTTTAGGAGAAACTTGCAAAAAATGGGAATCATCTATTGCACCTGTATCTGCATTGGGCATACGGTTGGTGATTTTAAGAACGGGTATTGTATTAAGTAATCAGGGAGGGGCTTTTGTAGAATTTAAAAAGCCATTACGTTTTAACGTTGCCGCTATTTTAGGAAATGGTAAACAAATGATTAGTTGGGTTCATATAGATGATCTTTGTAATCAATATATATATGCAATTGAAAATGTAGCCATGCAAGGTGTTTACAATGCAGTAGCCCCATCACCTATAAATAATCAAACACTCACATTGGCCATAGCTCGTAAACTATGCCCAAACTTTTTTATTCCATTTCATGTTCCTGCATTTGTATTAAAAATAATATTAGGCGAAATGAGTATTGAAATTCTCAAGAGTACTACTGTAAATGCACATAAAATAGAAACTGCTGGATTCCCATTTCAGTATCCAACAATCAATGAAGCCATCAACGAATTATTAGGCTAAAATTATATAATATCTCTATTCTTGTGTACTTTAAAACAGATCAGCCAAATAATGCTGGTAAGTAAAATGGTTAATAATACTTGTTGTGATACCAAACTCAATGCCAATTCATATCCGGCTTTAGCATCTTTTCCAAAATTCCCGGAAAATGCTGGTCTTACCAATATTCCATCTGAAATTTCAAAAGGCAAAAAGCGTGTGAGTTCAATTTTTTTCCATTTCATTAACCCCACTAAAATATTTTCTACAATTAAATAATAAAATAAAAAAATACCCAACGCTATAAACGCTTTCTTTACTAAATAACCTAATAAAAATGCAATAGATAATTGCGCAAATGTTTGTAAATAAAATAAGGGAATATATTGTAATTGTTCTGCCCATCTGTTCCAACTAAGCTTATCTGCATAAATGCCAAATCCTATGGCAACGGCTATATAGGCTATCATTACCACAAAGGAAATAATGGTTACATCCATTAATTTACTGGCAATAAATTGAGTTCTACTCCATCCATCTATAATGTTTTGACGATGTGTTTTATAATTGTACTCATTGGTTACCAACATAATAACCAAAATAGATGGAAGCAATACAAAGAATGATGAAAAATAAGCTACTGTATGCCATGTTTCTGGAAATGCAAAAGGATTTCCTAAAAGCAATTTGGCAATATTATTCGCCATTTCCTTTCCTTTGGTAACTTCTCCATAAATATTCAAGAACATAATATTAATGCCAGGATAGGTAAGGAATACAATTATCAACATCCACCAAAATGCCGGATATTTTTTTATTTTAAGCCATTCTATTTTTAATAAGTTTACCATGGGTAAAAAATTTAATCGTTGGTTAATTCAAAGAATTTAGTTTCTAAACTCTTTTTCTTACTAAGCAGTAATTGTAATGTAATACCCTTACTAAAACAATACTTATTAATAGCTTCCATATTGGCTGTTCCAATAGGGTAATGAATTTGAATGCGTTGGTTTTCTTCTTTTAATGAAACGTATCCGCCCATTTGTTCCATGCAATCCTTTAACTGTTGCATATTAGATGCGGCAATTTCTATGATATCTTCATTGCTTAATACTTCATCTACTGGGCCAGAAGTGAGTAATATGCCTTTTTTTAAAATAGCCACATGGGTACATATTTTTTCAACTTCATCTAATAAATGGCTGGCTATAATAATGGTGATTCCTTTTTGTGCCAATGATTTTATCAGATCTCTTATTTCGGCAATGCCTACAGGATCTAATCCATTGGTAGGTTCATCTAACAACAACACGGCAGGGTTACCTAACAAAGCCGCCCCAATGGCTAGGCGTTGTTTCATTCCTAAGCTATAAGTACTAAACCTACTTTTTTTTCTTTCTGTTAATTTTACAATCTCCAATACTTCATCTATATCTGCTAAAGTTCCTCTTCCACTAATGGCCTGAGTTATTTTTAAATTATCTATTGCAGATAAATAATGATAAAAATTAGGTGTTTCTAACAATGATCCAATTTTTTTTCTTTCCGTTGGATGATTGGGCTTTTCAAACCAGCTATAATTTCCACTATCTGCCTTTAGAATATCTAATATGATACTCATCATGGTGGTTTTTCCACTTCCATTTGGTCCTAGTATGCCAAATACGCTTCCCCTTGGAACGCTTAATGATAAATTTTTAAGCGCTTTAATGGGCCCATAAGATTTACTAATATTATTTATTGTTAATACCGTTTCCATACAAGTGCCTTTATAAATTAATTTTTCTTAAGCCAATGTTTAATTTGTTTTATGGGCTTATTGTGTTCCATTATTGCAAACTTATCATCCCAATCCCATAAAATTACTGGAATGCTAAACTCATTCATAATAGAAGTGATATTGCTAAGATAGGCAGCTCTTGATTTTTTATCGGCTAAATTGATTACCCCCGTTTCTGTACAGATAAGCGGTAAATTTTGTCTTTTAGCTTCTTCATAAATATATTGTATACGATTGTGCAGGTATGCATAATTGGCTTCACGGGGATACCTTTCGTAATCCTTGGCCATTGGAGAATTAAGAGGGGCATTGTATAAACCGGGCATCTTATTTTGTTTAAACGGAAAAGGGAATCCGGTGATATATGTTTTTTCGGCTGTCCAGTTAGCTCCCTGATGCGTAAAAATATAGGGTTCGTAATAATGAAAAGTGTATAATATCTTTCCATCATCTACCGATAACCTGCCCATGTGGAGTAATTCATTGTACCCATTATAATTGGCTCCACCCACTATAAATATTCTATCAGGATCCGCTTTTCTCAATTCTCTTACAATAGTGGTGATAGATGATTTCCAAATATCCATATCGGTGGTTGGCTCATTATATAATTCAAAGAAAAGTTGATCTGCTGCATATCCTTGCATCGAATAAATTACTTGTTTCCAAATTCGTATGATTCGTTCATTTTCTACGTATAAATTTTCATTTTGTAGTTTCCCATAGTGATACACAATAACTAGGTTCAAGTTTAATTGTTTGCACCTACTGTAAATTAAATGCAGTTTTTGAATAAGGGCTCCACTCAGCTCTGCATAGCTATCTGCCATATAATGATCAAAAGCAACAGGTAATCGAACTGTTTTAAAACCTGCTTTTGCAATGGCTTTTAATTTAGGTTCAATATCTGTTTTATAAATTGTTTCTGGGGCTACCCAATACTGTTCGAGGTATGAAATATTAACACCTTTATTCAGGCCAGCCTTGATTTTATTTAGATCAGTTCTCTCTGCAGCAAAAACAGTGAAAAAGAAACTAACAAATGTCAATAAACTAGTTAAAATGAATGTCTTTTTGGTGTTTTTGAAATTTAATTTCACTGAATAATCAATTACCTGTTGCATATTTGTATATATGATGGATTATCATAGAATTCCTTATGTAAATATAGACCGTCAAAAGCTTACTACCGAATTGAATAAACGCGGATCGTACTATTCTAATGTAGCTATTTGGACGATTCTATTTTCTTTGCCACTATTTTGGTTGCTGGATCTTCTTTTTTTGAAAGAAGATTGGGGCTATGTCTTGATTTGGAGAATATCTGCATTTGCCTTGTCTTATTTTATGTTCACTTATGGTAATAGACGTAGGCTAAGTTATGAATTGATCTTGAATTTGATTGTAGGAATCAATGTGTCTTTATTTTCCCTCATTTGTGGAATTGTACCCATAACCAATGCACTTCCTTATTTTCTAATGGCTACAGTAATGATGCTTTTATTAAATACTACTGTTTTTTGGAGACCTTTATTTGCTCAATTGCATTGCGCTATTTCTTATACAATCATTGTATTTCTGTATGCTATTAATAACCGCTTAGAAAGCTATAATAGTTTAATTGCCAATGGTGGTGGCGTTTATTTTGTGGTTTCGGCATTCTCTTGTTTCATTTCGTTTAATCGCTATCAAATTATCAAACGTGAAACGGAGAAAAACCTCATCATTGAAGAGTCTAATAGGCGCATGCTAGAACAGAATGAGAAAATTAATGATCAACATCACCTAATAGATGAAGCCAACCGCCGGTTAAAAGAATTGAGTGATTATAGACAGAATACCCTCAATATCATGATTCATGATTTAAAAAATTTCATAGGGTCTAATCAAATCTCTATAGACTTAATTAATAGGAAATCTAGCAATCTTACTTCCGATCAAAAAGAAATTTTAAGCTATATCACAATGGGGAATGAAAAACTCCATTATTTATCTCAAAAATTGGCTGATTCCGCTGAAGCCGATACGGGTAAAATTGAATATCGTTTTGAAGAATTTGATGTTATTCCTGAAGTGGAAAAAGCAGCTATTGCGCTGGTAGATGCTGCAAGTATTAAGCAGGTAACCATACAAGTTCATTTATCACCTGCGGCCATATTGGTTAGTTTAGATAAAATATTTTTGCGTCATATATTATTTAAGCTGCTTTCTAACGTTATAAGGTTTATCCAAAAGGGTTCTGCTATAAGTATTCATGCTGAAAATATGGATGGGGTTTGTATTATTGAGATTATTAATAAATCCACACCCATTGGTATAGAAAAATTAGATGAATATTTCAATAGGTTACAAGCCCCCAATCAGTCGGAATATGCCATTACTCAATCGGGTATGGGCTTTTCTATTGCAAAGCAATTAACTACTGATATGGGCGGCGTTCTCACTTATGAAAGCAATCCTACGGTTGGAAACTATTTTAAACTGAAATTCAAACTGGCTTAGTTCTAAATACCTACTTTATGAAATCGAAACTTACCCTATTATTATTGTTCGCGTTCTCCATCTGTGGCTTGTATGGTCAGGAATACGCACAACTGCGCTCATTAGAAGATATGGGTTACCGCAACGAATCAATTACTGGTATTGCGGGCGCACTTACTTACTTCTTAAAATTGCAGCCTAGAGATGATATCAATAATAGTAAACTAATATTAAAAGTTAGGCCCTCGCAGGTATTGAATAAAAATATATCTGCAGTTACCATCTCTTTAAGAGACGAACCGGTATTTACACAAAGATTAGATTTTACTTCGCTGGATTCTGTAATGACTATTCAAATTCCATTAGACAAACGCTTTGTACAGCCTGATGGTAGGTTTATAAAAATGAGAGTAGATGCTAAAATGGCCATGTCCGACGAATATTGTAAAGATGTAGACAATCCTGCCATTTGGATAACAGTAAGAAATTCCAGTTTCTTGGCCTTGAAAAATCAAGATGCTGCTTCGTTTAATTACAGTTTAAAGGAAACTATTTTAGAATACAGCCATATTAGTACCCCAAAAAATGCCGATCTAGATGATTTATTATCAGGTGGTATTTTGTATGCTTTAATTAAGCAAAAAGCATCGTTGGCAGAAATTATAACGGATAATTATACCGAATCTGATACGGTAAGCAATACCATTATTACAGGTTTATATAGCAAACTACCGGCATTCATTAAAAGCCAATTGCCCGATATTCAAAATGGTCAAGGAATTATTATTAACCTTCAACCTTATGGTGATAGTAGACATGTTTTGGTAGTTGCTGGTAAAGATCAGGAAGGCTATAAAAAAGCTATCAATACCCTTTGCAATTATAAAATTATCAATAGTAGTTTCTCTACCAAAATGATTATTGATAATGGTATTCCTCATTTTTTCAATAAAAATCCATTGCCTGTAGTTTTCTCTTTAGAAGAACTGGGTGGTACGCCTAGAATTATGGAAGGTATTGGGGCGTTAAAAACCAATTATGCTTTTTCTTTGGCCGATTACAATGCCATACCTAAAAAACTTACTTTTCACTTAGAAGCCATGCTGTCTCTTTTAAATAAAGGGGATCGTGGTTTCTTAAACGTTTACTTAAATGAGAACTTGGTTTTTAGTACAGATCTTCACGATAAAACAAGCTTTGTTGGGGATATAGATTTAAAACCTTATTTGCTTACCAAAAATAATTCATTGGTAGTAGAAATGCGTTTTCATGGAGCAGGTAATATTTGTAAAGAGGGCTTCGCTAATTTCTTTGGATTCATAGATACCAAAACATCTAGCCTTATTTTCTCTGGAGAAAAAACCAATGAATTCTATAATTTCTTTAACTATCCTGGTGAATTTCGTAAAAGTGCGTTGAAGTTTATTGTAAGTCCTTCTCTGATTCCTCAACTTGCATCTTCCATGGGGCAATTAATTACCCAGCTCAATACAGCAACCGTTGTATCCAATTATCTTAGTATTCCAGAAATGATTACTACCGATAAAGCTTCAATGGAAGATTTAAGAAATTACAATGCTATTGTGCTTACCCATAGAAACGATGCCTTTATTAAAAACTTTGGCAATTCATTACCTGTTCAATTTAATAAAGACTTTCAGTTGTACAAAGATGTTAGTGGGCAAACCTCTTACTCTATTAATGACTTTGCCAATAGCGGTATAGCACAAATTTTTAAACAAGGACAAACTACTTTCTTGGTAATTACCTCATTGGGGGATAGTTTGGTAAGTGATGCATTTGAAGGGGTTATTAAAAGTTTTGGATCTCAATATTCTTCTATAGAAAGTAATGTTTGCGTAGCCAATAGCAAGGGTAAAAGTAATTTCTTCTTTAAGTTACCAGATAATTCAGGTATTGTAACGTATAGAGGTGATAAAAACAATTGGTTGATTATTTGGAACAATTATAAATATTTTATACTGGGTGGCTTGGTGCTCTTGTTGATTGCTTCATTCTTCTTTGTAAGAAAACGCGTGAAAAAATCACAAGAAATTATTTAATGGTTTTAAAGACTACCTAGGAATATGCCTGTTTGTGCTTTGAATAATATGATTGGTGTGGGCTTGTTCACAACAGGTAAACTGCAAGAAATAGAGCAGATTGCCGAAGAGTACGACTATGCCAATATCAAAGCGGCTCTTAACTTTGGCTTTCTTACTAGAAAAGACTATGTATCTTTTTTAGATAGGGCAGGATATCCATTAATTGATATTAGAAATGAAGTAATTGATGAAACCTATGTAGAGCAATGCGATTTAATACAATTGAATGCTTACCTTTTTTTGCCCATCCGCAATGATGGAAAGGGCACTTTAATTATTGCTGCAGCAGATCCATTAGACGAAAAACTAAAAAGTACCCTCGAAATTAAATTCAATACAAATGTAAAATTTGTAGCGGCATCCGATTTAGATATAACCTGGATGGTGCACAAATTACGTGGGGAATTTTTTGTAAAAGAATCGGTGTTTAGTTTGATGCGTAAAGATCCGGAAAGTTCAGGGTTGATTACTTTTACCGATCCTCAGTTGGTGTTTATTTTTCTCTTTATTGCCTTGTCTTTGGCATTACTCACTATTAATTTTGTAAATATTTTCATTTTCTTTAACCTTTTTTTTAGTGGCTTCTTTTTATTTGCCATACTATTTAAATTATACATTGCCTTAAAAGGCTCTAGATATGAATTACAAGAAACAGTAAGTAAGGAAGAAATTAAATTAATAGAAAATAAGAGTCTTCCTGTTTACACTATTTTATTGCCGGTTTATAAAGAAGATAAATTAATTCGTAAACTGATATGGAATCTGCGCAGTTTAGATTATCCCAGAGCAAAGCTAGACGTTAAATTACTCATTGAAGAAGATGATGATAAAACCCTAAACGCGGTAAGAAACCTCGATTTTCCTGCCAACTTCGAAACCATTGTGGTTCCATTTCACTTACCAAAAACAAAACCCAAGGCCTGCAATTACGGCTTATTCTTTTGCAAAGGGAAATACCTTACTATTTATGATGCCGAAGATGTGCCCGATTCGGATCAGCTAAAAAAAGTGGTTTGTTTATTTAGAAAATTGCCCAAGGATTATATAGTGTTGCAAGGCGCTTTAAACTATTTCAATAAAAATGAAAACGTACTTACTCGTATGTTTACCTTAGAGTATTCTTATTGGTTCGATTATATGTTACCCGGATTACAATCCTTAGACGTACCTATTCCATTGGGAGGAACATCTAACCATTTTAAATTAGATAAATTAAGAGAATTGGGTGGTTGGGATCCATTTAATGTTACCGAAGATGCCGATTTAGGCCTACGGGTATTTGAAAAAAGATATAAAGTAGGGGTTGTAAATAGTACCACTTTGGAAGAAGCCAATAATGAGCCTTTTAACTGGATTCGTCAAAGATCTAGATGGATTAAAGGATATATGCAAACCACGCTTGTACACATGCGCAATCCTGTTAAACTGGTTAGTAAAATTGGGTGGAAAGGTTTTTTTGGATTCAACTTCTTTGTGAGCTTTACGCCTATAACTTTTTTATTATACCCAGTATTACTTTCATTTTATGTAGTGTATTTAGTTTTCGATTTACAGTCAGTAAAAGTATTATTTCCCGATTGGGTTTTATACATTTCTATATTCAACTTCATAGCAGGTAATACTTTAATGATATACATTAATATGCTTGCTGTATTTAAAAGAAGGTATTATGAGCTAATTTTATTTGCCATGTTAAATCCTCTTTACTGGTTGATGCATTCTATTGCTGCTTATAAAGGATTGTGGCAGTTAATTTATAATCCATTTTATTGGGAAAAAACCAATCATGGGCTAACCAAGGTATCTCATTCAGCATCCGTAGCGGCAACAGTTGCAGCCGTAGAAAATGCAAATAAAGAATAATGCGTATATCGAATAACCAAATACGAATCGTTACTTTACTATTGATATTTTATTATATCGTATTTGCTTGGTTATTGCATAGAAGTGGATATGAACATTCGGAGAGTTTATTTTATGCAGAAAAATTAAAATTGCTTTTTGAATATAAGGAGAATACACTACTTACTTTGGGTACTACATATCCGAGTACTTTTTTTATAAGTACCATTATTTTTTCTCCCTTTGGTTACATGTTTGCACCTATTGCAGCTTCGATTGTAATGATGGGCGTTTTATTTTTTTTAATGGCAAAAGATATTAGTATATCTAATTTACCCGCAAAAACTTTATTTCTTTGTATTGCTATATTATTTTTTTTACATCCCATGTTTGTTTTTTCTGCTGTTAGTGGTAGAAATGTGGCTGGTATCATGTTGTTTTTTTATATGCTCTTTAGAAGCTTATTTAATTACTACAAAAGCCAAACAACTTATTATTTATCGTTAGCCAGTATTTATTTAACAGGTCTTATTTTTACTGAAATCAATTTCATTTGGATGTTGCTTTCTTTTTTCCCCTTTATCATGTTGATTTCTATTGAGGGTATTAAAGTGGCTAAAGGAGAAGCCTTTGTATTTCAATATTATCAGGCTTTAAATAACCGTTCATTGCGAAGAAAACTGGCTAATAGAACGGTAGCACTGTACTTAATTTTATTTTTATTGCCACTGGGTGCAATATATCTTTTTAGAACCCTGAATGCTGCTCATGCTGGGGATGCTACTTATTTTTTAACCAGTCAATATGCCAACTGGCGTGTTACAGGAACAACGGCCCTGAATACCATTTTAGAAGGAATCAAGGGAAGTAATATAGCCATGCAAACCCAAATTATTTTTCAGGCTTTTACGGTGTTTCTTGCTCCCTTATTCGTTCTATCACTTGTTTTATTTAGGGGGAAAATATATGAGCTATTTACTATTTTAACACCACTCATATTTTTCTCTATTATTTTGGTAGATGTGAAATACTATTTTACGGTTGAATATTATGTAATCATTAATTTAATTGGTGTTGCGGCGCTTACCTATTTTGGAGCACAGCGTTTTGGACAAAAAATTACCTCTATTTTATTAATTGGTACAACCGTGTTAAGTTTGTTTGCTGGTTTTTATTATTTTAATGAAACCAATGATCAGGAGGAGCAAGCGTTTTTATCTACACTTACCATAGCAGATGAAATTTTTGAAACTAAAAAAATATCGGAGTTACAGCAAGTGGCCGAGTATATTGAAACGGTTGCCACTGCTAAAACGCCGGTATTAATTGATGATGCATCTGCATTTGGTATAGTTGCACATTTGCAAACCTTAGATGGATTGATACTGCCTATGCAAAAAAGTTTTGTTACGGTTATAGAAAATCCTGCACTTACTGCACAATATATTGTTGCAGCAAAAAGAAATAACCGCTTACACAATTTTACTGTATTGAATGCCTATAATATTGGCGTAATAAAAGATCGGCTTAAATTAACAACATACCGGGTTTTTGAAACCAATAACTGGATTATTTATAGTATTCGCTAGTTTCTTATTGGTCTGCCACTCTTTAATACACTCTGAATTCTTTCTAAGGTTTTCTTTTCACCACAAAGGCTTAAGAATGCTTCCCTTTCTAAATCTAATAGGTATTGCTCGCTAACCAAACTTTGCTCACTCAAATCTCCTCCACACATTACATAAGCTAATTTACGAGCTACCAATGCATCGTGGTCAGTTGCATAACCTCCACGCCACATACCATTGATGCCTGCAAGCATTGCGCCTAAGCCTGCTTTACCTAATACTTTTATATCATTGCGTGGGGTAGGAATGGTATATCCTTGTTCATGTATTTCAAGCACACTTTTTTTAGCTTCTGCAATTCTTCTACCCATATTCATAATAACTTCATCTTGGCCTGGTCTTAATATACCCATATCATAAGATTCTTGAGCCGATGTGGCAACTTTGGCAGTGGCTATGGCAAAGAAGCGTTTCTTTAACGTATTGGTTTCTGGTTCATCATCATGTAATTCATCACCAGCTCTCAGCGCAAATTCTTTTGTTCCACCACCACCAGGAATAAGACCTACACCCAACTCAACCAATCCTATATAGGTTTCTGCCGCAGCACAAACTTTATCTGCATGCAAATTCATTTCGCAACCACCTCCTAGGGTTAAACCATGTGGAGCCGTAACTACAGGAATGGACGAATATCTCATTCGCATCATGCTGTTTTGAAACATCCTGATGGCCATATCTAACTCATCATATTCTTGTTCTATTGCCAACATAAAAATCATGCCCACGTTGGCACCTGCACTAAAGTTTGGTCCGTCATTGGCTATTACCAATCCTTTAAATTGATCTTCTGCAATACTGATGGCTTTATTAATACCTTCTAATACTTCGCCACCAATGCTATTCATTTTGGTACTCCATTCAAATCCGGCAACACCATCACCTATATCTACCATTTTGCAGGCAGCATTTTTCCAAACCAATTGTTCGTGGTGATTTTTTAAAATCAAAAATGATTCTCCACCTGGTATTATTTTGTATGCCTTTGATGTAATATCATAATACAGGCGCTTTCCATTTTCTACTTTATAAAAGCTGGAAATTCCAGTTGATAACATTTCGTGAATCCATGGAGCCACTTCAATTTTAGCAGCTTTCATGGCTTCTACTGTTTTGGCTACACCCAACGTATCCCAAGTTTCAAATGCCCCAATTTCCCAACCAAATCCGGCCATCATGGCATCATCTAAGCGGTAAATTTCATCACTAATTTCTGGTATTCTATAAGAGATATAAGCAAATAATGAAAAATGGAATGCCCTGTAAAATTCACCCGCTTTATCCGTGGCATTGCTAAGTATTTTAATTCTTTGTTTTAAATCTTCTATTGGTTTTGCCGATTCTATACTGGCAAATTTTGGTTTAACCCTAGCACCATATTCCATGGTATGAAGGTTAAGTGTAAGAATTTCTTTACCTGCAGCCGTTTTTGTTTTTTTAAAAAAGCCTTGTCCTGTTTTATCTCCCAACCAGTTGTTGGTGGTGATTTTTTCTAACCATTCAGGTATGGTAAATATGGCTTTAGCCTCATCATTGGGGCAATTATCTGCAACCCCTTTTGCTACTTTTACTAAAGTATCAATACCTACTACATCGGCAGTTCTAAAGGTTGCCGATTTAGGGCGACCAATAATTGGTCCTGTTAGTGCATCAATTTCATCTACAGATAGTTTTTGTTGATCCATTATATGAAAAATGCTCATGATGCTGAATACCCCAATTCTATTGGCTATAAAGGCAGGTGTATCTTTACAAAGCACAGTTGTTTTTCCTAATTGCAAATCTCCATAATGCATTAAAAAATCAACTACTTCAGGATTGGTAAATGCAGTAGGAATAATTTCCAATAACCTTAAATATCTGGGAGGGTTAAAGAAATGCGTTCCACAAAAATGTTTTTTAAAATCTTCGGATCTGCCTTCTGCCATTAAATGAATGGGGATACCCGAAGTATTCGATGTAATTAATGTACCGGGTGTTCTAAACTTTTCTACTTTTTCGTAAATCAGTTTTTTAATATCCAATCTTTCTACAACCACTTCTATAATCCAATCGCAACCAGCTATCTCTTTTAAGTTATCATCAAAATTGCCCGTTTTAATTTTATTCACCACTTGTTTAGTAAAAACTGGCGAGGGGTTACTTTTGATGGCTGCTTGTAACGCATCGTTCACCAATTTATTTCTTTCGGCGGGTTTGCTACTCTCTGCTGCTGAAGCTGGTACCATATCGAGTAAAAGAACAGGTAATCCTACGCCTGCAAAATGACAGGCAATTCTAGAGCCCATTACTCCACTACCTAATACGGCTACTTTTTTAATTGAACGTTGCATTTGAATCAATTTATACGTCGTTAGATTGAAAGTTAAAAATAGTTAGTTATGCAACTATTTTCATCGAAGATAAGATAAACGGGCAAAAAAAAATCAAACTTTTGTAGTATAAGTTTGATTTTGAAAAATGTTTATTGAGGATTTCATTCCTCAGATACTGCTGCACCCCTGTACGCTAGATACAAGCATACTAGGTAAACAGCCAATAGAACATATATTAGCATAATCGGGGGGATTTTGTTATTTCAAATTACAAATAATTTATCATACAGTTCAAAAAATTTCTTCACACAATGTTAATTTTTGAAAATAAGGTCTTTTTGTTCAACAAAATGCCTAATAACCGCTGCTTTTGTTTAATTACCTTTTAAAATTTAAACACCGTTTTTTGAATTGCTTTCTATTATTTTTGTTCATTATGGAAATTACCACAAAAATGGTTAATCATTTGGCGCATCTTGCACGATTAGAATTTAGGCAAGAACAGGTAGAAGCATTTCGCTTAGATCTCGCTAGTATGGTAGAGTTTATTGAGAAATTATCTGAACTTAAAACAGAAGGAGTAGAGCCCTTGCTTTTTATGAGTGATACTACCAATGTTTGGCGGCCCGATATACTTACAAATTCATTGAAAAGAGAACAGGCCATGCGCAATGCGCCGCTTACCGATGGCACCTATTTTAAAGTACCCACAGTTATAAAAAAATAATTTGCATTATGGCCAATATTGAATCTATCATACACCTCGATCATATTTTAAAAGACTACTACATGGGTAGTCAGGCAATTACCGTATTGAAAGGAATTTCATTGGATATTTTTCGTAATGAATACGTGGCACTCATGGGACCATCTGGTAGTGGCAAAAGTACACTCATGAATATTTTGGGTTGCTTAGATTCCCCTACTGGTGGAAAATATATACTCAATGGTAAAGATGTGAGTAAAATGCTTGATGATGATTTGGCTGAAGTAAGAAACACTGAAATAGGATTTGTATTTCAACAATTTAATTTATTGCCCCGATTATCTGCGGCTGAAAACGTAGCGCTTCCTTTAATTTATGCAGGTGTTGCTAAAAAGGAACGCATAGAACGTTCTATGGAAGCATTAAATAAAGTTGGTTTAGCAGATCGAAGTCATCATAAATCGAATGAACTTAGTGGTGGTCAAATTCAACGGGTGGCTATTGCGCGAGCATTGGTAAACAACCCTTCTATTTTACTTGCAGATGAACCAACTGGGAACCTCGATTCTAAAACCTCTGTTGAAGTAATGCATATTTTTGGTAAAATTCAAGAAGCTGGTAATACCGTTGTGCTGGTAACTCATGAAGAAGATATTGCAGCTTATGCCCATAGAGTTGTTCGCTTGAGAGATGGACTAGTAGAAACAGACAAAACAAAAGAACACCTGGAAAATCATCCTGCTTAGTTTTTTGCTGAACTTTTCTGCTTTAGTTTTGTACTCATTAACAACTATTATTCAATGGCTATAAAAATTTATACTAAAACAGGAGATTTAGGCAAAACCTCTCTCATTGGTGGAACCAAGGTTCCCAAAAGTCATATTCGAATAGATACCTATGGAACTGTAGATGAACTCAATTCTTGGATTGGTGTTGTAGGTGATTATGCTATAGATGCAAATAGTAAAACTATTTTAAAAGAAATTCAAGACCGTTTATTTACGGTAGGCTCCTCATTGGCTTGTGATCCAGAAAAAGAACCATTGATGAAAATTCCCGATTTAAAAGAAGCAGACATAACTTTATTAGAAAAGGAAATAGATCAAATGAATGAGGAATTAGCTCCTATGAAATTTTTTGTATTGCCTGGTGGGCATCTTGCTATTTCTCAAACCCATATAGCGCGTTGTGTTTGTAGAAGAGCAGAACGATGTTGTGTAAATATGCAGGAGCAAAATATTTTTGTTGAGCCACTAGTAATCAAATACCTCAATAGGTTAAGTGATTATTTATTTGTTTTGTCTCGATACTTTAGTTATCAATTAAATGTATCAGAAATTCCTTGGAAGCCTCGCGTTTAAATCATCATCCCATCTTTCATATGCAAGGTTCTTCCACAAAGTGCCGCTAATTCTTCGTTATGGGTAACAATTAAAAAGGAAGTACCTGTTTGTTTGTTGATCTCTAAAAAAAGTTGATGTAATTCTCGTGCATTTTGGCTGTCTAAGTTGCCTGTTGGTTCATCTGCAAATACAATCTGGGGTTTATTTATTAAAGCCCTCGCAACAGCCACGCGTTGCTGTTCTCCACCCGATAGCTCCTGAGGTTTGTGATGCATTCTATGAGATAATCCTAAAATAGTTAATAGTTGTTGAGCGTGCTCTTTTATTTCTTTTTTTGGTGTTCCTGCAATCCATCCTGGTATGGATATATTTTCTAAAGCATCAAATTCGGGTAATAAATGGTGAAATTGAAATATAAATCCTATATGTAGATTTCTAAATGCGGCTAATTTTTTGGAAGAAAGCAAGCTGATCTCTTGGTTGTTCATCCAAATTTTTCCCGAATCTGGCTTATCTAGGGTTCCTAAAATATGCAATAATGTACTTTTGCCAGCCCCTGATGAACCAACAATACTTACAATTTCTCCTGCTTGAATAGATAAATCTACCCCTTTCAATACCTGAACTTCCCCAAATTTTCGGGTTATTTTTTCTGCTTTGAGCATTTATTTGCTAAGATTATCTCCACAAACCTACAAAACCATGCTCCTAATTAGGCATTTTTTATATATTTCTTTGTAAAAAGAGGAAAGGCTCATTTGGTAATATCATTTATACGGTTACTTTTGCAAAAATTAATCGAAAACTATGTTTTGGACTTTAGAATTAGCAAGTTACTTAGAAGAAGCTCCTTGGCCTGCTAGCAAGGACGAGTTAATCGATTATTCAATTAGAAGCGGTGCACCGCTTGAAGTAGTTGAAAACTTGCAAGAGCTTGATGACGAAGGAGAAGTGTATGAAAGCATTGAAGATATTTGGCCCGATTATCCAAGTCAAGAAGACTTCATGTTTAATGAAGACGAATACTAATTGTATTATTGGGTTTTAATAATGCCCTAGATTTTTTAAAATGTATTCAAATAAAAACTGCCCCCAACCAAGTATAACTTTTGGGGGCAGTACTGTTTAATTCATTCACTAGTAATATAATTTATTCACTAGTAATATAGATTAGCATTAACTATTTGGTTTGTATCAAGTTGGCAACATCATTCTTGCTTCTTAAAAGTTACTTTAAAGTAAAGTAATATTAAAGATAATGCCAGTACAATTAAATTGGCTGCAAGTACAGGTCCACTTTTTACATTCACTGCATACACTAGCCATACAATGGTACTGGTAACTACAATCAAAATCATATAGATACTTAAATCTCCCACGCTTTTTGTTTTCCATGCCTGCCATACCTGAGGTATAAATGTGATTGCACTTAAGAATGCACCAAAATAACCTAAGAGATCAATTAAATTCATATAATTTTTTTAAAACGAATAAGTTACTTTTTTACAATGGGATCTAACAAACTATTGATTGGCAATTCCTAATTTTTCCATCACATCCATACTAACGCCTGTAGTAGAATATCCGCCATCATGAAATAGATTTTGCATCGTAACCATTCTGGTTAAATCGGAGAATAAAGTAATACAGTAATTGGCGCAATCTTCTGCACTAGCATTTCCCAATGGGGCAATGGCATTGGCAAAATCGTAAAAATCTCCAAACCCTTTAATACCAGTACCTGCCGTGGTTTTAGTGGGTGATTGTGATACGGTATTGATTCTTACTTTTTTCTCTAAACCATAATGGTATCCAAAACTTCTGGCAATAGATTCTAACATAGATTTAATATCTGCCATATCAGTATAAAATGGAAATGTACGTTGTGCTGCCATATAAGTTAATGCAACTACACTGCCCCACTCATTAATAGCATCTAATTTTTTTGCAACGGCTAACATCTTATGAAATGACATAGCAGATACATCAATACCTTTCATAAAATACTCGTAATTAGATTCTGTATAAGGAATTTTTTTGCGAATATTTACACTCATTCCTATAGAGTGTAATACAAAATCTAATTTTCCTCCTAATACTTCTTGTGATTGAGTAAACAGGTTTGTTAACTCTTCTATATTGGTAGCGTCTGCAGGAATTATTTGAGATCCTGTTTTTTCGGCCAGTTTATTTATCTCTCCCATACGCATAGCAATTGGCGCATTGGTTAATACAAAAATGGCGCCTTCTTCATGTGCTTTTTCTGCTACTTTCCATGCAATTGAATTTTCATCTAATGCTCCGGTGATAATACCACGTTTTCCTTTTAGTAAATTGTAGGCCATACAAAATTGTTTATGCTTTCGTTAGTTAAATTCCAATAGTTATTTTAAATGCCGAATATACGAATAACCGCTCTCAATTCATCATTTCTCGCGCGTTCTCCATTGCCGCAGCCGTGGGCTTTTCTCCGCTCAACATGCTGGCAATTGCTTTGATGCGTTCTTCACTATCTAGTAACTTAATGGTGGTTTTTATCAATTCTCCTTTCTTCTCTTTGTATACATAAAAATGGGCATTTGCCTTACCCGCAATTTGAGGTTGATGGGTAATACAAATAATTTGACGCTGTGCTGCCATTTTTTGCATAATCAATCCTACTTGTTTGGCTGCTTCGCCAGATATTCCTGTATCTATCTCATCAAAAATAAGGGTGGGTAAGTCAATAGATGCTGCTACCAACGATTTAATGCAAAGCATTAATCTACTTAATTCCCCCCCGCTTGCTACTTTTCTAATTGGTTCAAAGCGATTACTATTGTTGGCATCAAACAATAAGTCTATTTCCTCTTTTCCATATTCATATAATGAAGATGGGGATAAGCGGGTTTGTATATGTGCATTAGGCATCCCCACTTGTTTTAAAAGGGCATTTACTTCTTTTTCAAAAGAAGAAATTATTTTTTTTCTGCTTAGGGAAATTGTTTCTGCAATTTTTTCTACACTTTCTACTAATTGATCGGCTTGTTTTTCTTTAGCAATAATTTCATCATCTAATTGCAATACATTGTTTAATTTTTGTTCTAACTGATTTTTAATATCAATTAAATCATTGCTGGTTTGAACGCCATGTTTTTTAATAAGTTTATAACCATCACTTATACGTTGATTAATCCATTCAATTCTTTTTTCATCAAATTGAATATGGTCACTTATTTTAGTTAACTCATCTGCAATATCTTGTAATTCTACCTGACTGGCTTTTAGTCTGGTAACCAATTCGGGAAGTTCTTTATGCATTGTTGCAAAAGCTTGTAACTGATTGCCCAATTGTTTTAATATACTTACAATGGGATGTTCCGAGTTAAGTAAACTATTTTGAACCAAATCAATACTGGTTTTAATGGCTTCTGCATTACTGAGTATTTTTAGTTCTTCTTCTAAGTCCTCTATTTCATTTGGGCTTACATTAAGTTCATCTAATTCGGTAAATAAAAACTGTTGATAATCAAACTCTTTTAAAAAAGTTGCTTTGGCTAATCTTAATGCTTGCAATTCTTTAGTTACTTGTTGCCAATTAAAATATACTTTTTTATAGGTAATTAATATGGCTTCGTTTCCTGCCAGTGCATCTATTACTTGTCTTTGAAAATCACTATCTCCTAATTCTACTGTATCAAATTGCTGGTGAAGATCTACGAGTAATCTTGCTAATTGTTTTAATTGTTGCAATGTTGCAGGCGTATCGTTAATGAATGCCCTAGATTTTCCATTGGTAGCAATTTCTCTTCTTAATACCAATTCATCTTCAATGTCTAAATCTTGTGATTGTAAAAAAGATATTACTGCAGCTTTATGATCGGCTTTAAAATATCCTTCTATAAAACATTTTTTTTGATTGTTCACTAAAACCGAGCTATCTGCTCTTTCTCCTAAAATTAAACTCAATGCTCCCATGAGAATACTTTTTCCTGCACCAGTTTCGCCTGTAATTATATTTAATTGATGCGAAAAATCAATAGTTATTTCATCTATGATGGCATAGTTCTGTATGATGAGTTTACGCAGCACTGATTCCTTTTTTATTTATTTTTTAATACTGGCAAGTTAGTAAAGCTTCTGTATACAATTAGTATACTTTTTTCTATTACTTATTCTCCCTTGCACCTGGCGATACCAGCTTTTGCTCGCTGGTCTAATGAATCTTTGTAGTCGTGATCTTCCATTTCTAAACATTTTTGATAATATAGGATGGCTAATTTTTTTTGCCCCCTAGCTTCATAAATTTGTGCTATTTGTACGGCTGCTCTGGCTGCAAAATATTCTTTTCTATGGCTCCCCAAACGTATAGTAATGAGGTAAGCTTTAATGGCTTCTTCTGGTTTATTTAAATCGTCATATATTTTTGCTGCTCTGTAGGCAAATTCTAATTTATCTTCTGCTTTCTCAAAATCGTCTTCTGTTTTTCCTTCTAATATTTTGTATGCATCTATAAAATAACCTCCGTCATTTAATAATCGAGCCTTCAATAACAAGGAATTGGGCCAAATAATTGCTTTTGCATCTTTCAGCGCTTTTTTGTCTGCATCGGCATCAGTAGAACCTTTTTTTATCACCATTTTACGATTTTCTTCTGCCTTTTTGAGGTTGCCCTGTAAATAATCTATCCAACTTAATTTTTGATAAACATCTTTAACATAAAAATTACCCTTAAATTCTTGAGTAAATTGCTCAAAGTATTGCCTTGATTCAGTTAATTCTAGTTGATATAGTTTGGCATAACCCATTAGAAAATCCCATACATTTAATTTTAAATAGGCTTCTGATTTATTTCTATTTTGAATAATATATTGGCAATTGTCTATTTGCTTTATATTCAATGCCAAATTACTGGCCATATACGCATGTAAATGATTGTTTACTAAATCTATTTTTTTCTGTTGGGTAAAAGCAATGGCTTCTTCTTTTTTATTTTCAAAATAGAATAATAAATAAGGATATATTATAGCAGCGTCATTAAAAAAAGTAATTGCCCATGGATCATTACTATAGGTAAAGCCTTTAACCAATTTCATTCCTTCGGTTAAGGAACCTTTCATTCCTAATAAATTAATCAGCCATTTGTATCCTTTTGGAGCTGTTCCTAATACAGTTTGTAAAGTTCCATACAGTAAGTTGTTGGGGGTAAAAGAAGGATACAATTTTTTATTTTCTTTTAGCAAAAGATAGGCTCTTCTAAACTCCCAGCCCGCATCCCATGCATGTCCAAACTTTACCAGCACGCCTGCTTTTTGAACTCTAATGAGGGCTTGTGCATATAAGTAAAAAGGTGAGGTAGTTGGTCCTTCCTGCAATTGATCTATTCTTTCCTGAAATTGAGGATATAATATGTTGTACTCAGTTGGATCTTCTTTTAAAAATAAAGTATAAAAATCTCGATAACTTTCTAATAAAAGTGGAATAAGATTTTGTGAATTTTGTTGCTTTGCTTTTTCTATTAATTGATTTCCTTGTTTTAATTTAAGCTTACTTATTTCTTGATAGCCTTGCAAACAAGTATTATTAAAGTCAAATACTTTTTGGCCATTGCTTTTAACAATAAGTAGTACCCCAAAAAAAATTAAAACAAATTGCTTCATAACAGCCCGAAAATAAGAAAGGGTAGCCAATTGACTACCCAACTTATTGTTATTTTTTATGATATTATTTTGCTACTACTGAGTCATTTAGGTCTGCATCTACTAAAATTCTTCCACAGTTTTCACAAACGATGATTTTTTTATGCAAACGTATTTCGCTTTGGCGTTGAGGAGGAATTGAATTGAAACAACCACCGCAAGCATCACGCTCAACAGGAACTACTGCCAGTCCATTTCTGTAACTTTTGCGAATACGATCATAACTATACATTAAACGATCATCAATATGACCTCTTGCATCTGAACTAACTTGGTTTAAAGCAGTTTCTTCCTTTTCTGTTTCAGCAATAATTTTTTCTAATTCTCCTTTTTTGTGGTTCAAAACGCCTTCTTTTACGCCCACTTGCTTTTTAGCAATTTCCAATGCTTTTATTTTTTCAGTAAGTTCTTCATTCGCGTCACGGATATGCTTCTCGGCTAGTTTAACTTCTAACTGTTGCATTTCTACTTCTTTATTAATTGCCTCGAACTCCCGATTGTTCTTAACATTATCACTTTGCTTTTCGTACTTAGCAATCATGGCCTCACTTTCTTTGATAGCATTTTTTTTGCCTTCAATGAATTCACTGATTCCATTAATTTCTTCTTCTATACGTGTTTGGCGACTTGTTAAACCTAAAATTTCATCTTCTAAATCACTTACTTCCATAGGAAGCTCACCTTTTAGAACTTGAATTTCATCTAACTTACTATCTATCTTTTGTAAACGTAGTAGGTTTACTAATTTTTCTTCTACGGAGAAATCTTTTACAGATGCCATATATAATTTGTAGTTTGAGATTACCCTAAAAAATAGCGTACAGGATTTGTATGAATCGCCGTTTTAAGGACGGCAAAGTTAGGGAATTTAGCGGTTAAAAACGCAAAAAGCAGGTGGGTAGTGTATTGTTCACTTTCCCAATGCCCAATATCGGCCAAAATCAATTGATTTTCAGCATCAAAAAAAGTATGGTATGTAAAGTCTGAACTTATATATATGTCTGCTCCAGCAGCCTTGGCATGGGGTATTAAAAAGCTTCCGGCACCCCCACAAAGGGCAATTTTTTGTACGGGTTTCTTTAAAAATGGAGTATGTTTTATAACAGATAGTCCAAACTTTTCCATCAAAAGGCGTAAAAAGTCGGTTTCTGCCATTTCAACTGGCAATTCTCCCATCATACCACTTCCTACCAGCCGATTCTCATTTAAAAGAGGTACTAAATCGTAAGCTACTTCCTCGTAAATATGTGCTTCAAATAAGGCCTCTAACACGGTTTGTTGTAAATAAGCAGGCAAGATTACTTCAATCCTGGTTTCGGGCTCTCGATGTAAAATTCCTGGTTTGCCAATGGTAGGATTAGATATGGCTGAACCCTTGAAACTGCTCATCCCATCTGCATTAAAACTTACTTCACTGTATTCCCCAATATTACCTGCCCCCGCATTAAATAAAGCCTTCCTTATTTTTTCTGCCTCTGCCAAAGGTGCAAAAGTAATTAGCTTCAATAATTCATTTCGTTTAGGCAACAAAACTCGGGTGTTGATTAACCCTATTTTTTGGGCAATGGCTAAATTTACTCCATCGGCCATATTATCTAAATTAGTATGAATGGCATAAATGGCTATATCAAATTTAATTGCTTCAATAATGGCCTGCTCTACATCATTTTTCCCCGTAATTTTTTTTAAGCCTTTAAATATGATGGGATGGTGAGCTACTACTAAATTGCATCCCTTGTTCTTTGCTTCGCGAATTACTTCTACAGTTGCATCTAGGGTACAAATAATACCGGTACATTCTTTTTGTGAATCACCTATAATTAAACCACAATTATCATAATCCTCTTGATAGGCAAGGGGTGCTTTTGTTTCTAAAACCGAAATTACCTGGCTTATTTTCATTTGATATAAATTACTAACAGCTAAATTACCTTCATTCTATCTTTGTACCTATGCCTAAGCCCTTATTTCTTTTTTATGATGGTAAATTTTTACGGTCCAACAAAGCGTTTATATCACCTGATAACCGTTCTTTTAGATATGGAGACGGTTTTTTTGAAACCATGAAATGGAAGAATGGAGCAATTTTGCTAGAGCAACTTCATGTAGATCGGTTATTTTATTCGCTAGATCTGTTGAAATTTAAACCACCTTCTTTTTTTACCTCCAATTATATATTGCAGGCTATTCAAGAATTGGTTAAACAGAACCAACACCATTCATTGGCCAGAATTAGAGTCACTATTTTTAGAGGGGAAGGAGGCATTTATGACCAACAAAATCATTTTCCGCACCTCTTGATTCAATCTTGGAATTTAAATGAGGCGAACAATCTTTTCAACGAAAACGGGTTAGATATTAACATTTATAAGCTTGCTGTAAAATCGGCTGATCATTTTTCTATGGTAAAGAGCAATAATTATTTACCCTATGTAATGGCGGCCATTTGGGCAAAAGAGCAACACCTGAACGACGCCATATTACTGAATGCTAACGGTACTATTGCAGATGCTACGATTGCCAATGTATTTATTGGAAAAGATGGGTTTATTAAAACGCCTCCCTTACAAGATGGGGCAGTAGCAGGTGTTATGCGTAGGTATTTATTAAATAATCTACCTCTTTTAAATTACCAGGTAAAAGAAACCTCTATCTTTCCCCAAGATTTACTAAACGCTTCCGAAATATTTCTTACTAATGCTATTTATGGAATAAGGTGGGTAAAGCAATTGGGTAATACTACCTATTCAAACACCCTTTCTGCTAGGTTATACAAGGAAATAATGCATAGAATTGGCTAAAATTGTTTTTTTATTAATTGAAATCCTTATTTTTACCTCGATTATAAGACTTAATCCCCCTAATAAGTCTGTTTTAAAGCAATCGAAAAAAAAAATATACACATGAAACCACAAAAATTAGTTCTGCTACTGGCAGTTTTATGCGCTTTTAATGTGCATTCGTATGCACAAAAAGCCAAAACAAAACCTGGCTTCAGCGCTGGAATTTTAGGTGCTGGTAATTTCACTAAATTTAAAGTAACCAATCCTCAAGGTATCAATTACAAAATTGGTACAGGCTATGCTGGAGGCATTTGGTTAAATATTCCTTTATCTCAAAAATGGTCATTAGAGCCTCAAGCCCAATGGTCTGTTTTAAAATATGTAGGAAACAAAAATCCTCTAGGACAATTCGATGGTACTATTCAATATCAGTCTGTACCATTATTGTTTAAATACGAAGCATCCAAGAATTTGGCTTTTTTGTTTGGACCACAAATAGACTTTGCCAATAAATTAAAAAATGAAGGTTCTACTTTTTATTACAAAAAACAATTCATTAATGTAAGTAATTCAATTACTGCGGGTATTGAACTTTTCCCTCATAGCTTAGTACAAGTTTATGGTAGATATATTTATGGCTTTTCAGACATGAAAAGCTCTACCAATCCCAATGTCAATAAAGGGAATATTGCATTTTATAACAATGGGTTTCAGCTTGGTTTAAAAGTGAAATTATATGAGAAAAAAACCATTGCTCCACCACCACCTCCTCCTCCTGCACCTCCTGTTGTTGTGGCGCCTAAAGATACTGATGGAGATGGCATCATAGACGACAATGATAAATGTCCTACTGTGGCTGGTTTAGCTAAATACCAAGGTTGTCCTATTCCTGATACGGATAAAGATGGTATCAATGACGAAGAAGATAAATGTCCTACTGAGGCTGGTCTAGCTAAATATCAAGGTTGTCCTATACCAGATACCGATAAGGATGGTGTGAATGACGAAGAAGATAAATGTCCTACTGTGCCTGGTTTAGCTCGTTA
>JAVHPL010000111.1:0-13528 GCA_036170555.1 Sediminibacterium sp.
CTAACTGTGTACACCCATGCCAATCTAGACTCTGCCGTAGGATTAATTACTTCAATGAGGTTATATAAAATCCAAATTAAAATCATGGTACTCATTGGTCCCTTAAATACACCCCAATCTGCTTTCTTTTTTTGTTGAATAAACAGGCCTAGAATAAAAAGTACTTCCATTAAATCCATTAATGTACCCAATGGAAAGTCAATGCCCAACCTTCCAACCCACATAATAAAATAAGCACAGGTTAAAAATACAATAAGACCAAATTGGGGGAAAACAACCAATCCATATACAACGGGTAACCCAATTAATAATACTATAATCATGATACCAGGCAGCATCCCATACTTAGAAATAACAAAAGCAAAAAACAAAGAGCATGTAAGTAGAAAAATAAAACCGCTTGGACCTGCCAGTTTTGCTTTAAAAATAAAATCCGTGATCCTTTTCTTAGAAGTTACCGATTGATTAATTTTATTACTAGGTATTTTATAGGGTTCTTCCATTAAAGAAACAATAATTTTATAAAGAAATAGAACACGCTAACAAAAGAGAGTGTTATAGCGGCATATTTGGTTTTCTTCTCCAATTGCGCTTGATCATAGGCTAATTTTTCCTCCTTGGTCATCTTTTGTAAAATAGGGTCTATTCTCAAAGCAGTTTCAATTTATATTTAAAGATACTTCATGTGGAATAAAAAAATAATTCAAAGCAGTATTTCCTTTAAAATCAATTAATTTCCCTTGATCCAGCACTTTAGTACTATACCCTAATAATTCCATTAATTGAATACATTGTTCTTTTCGTTCGTTTTCCCATAACTCCGCAAAAACCAAGGGTTTATATTGACGTATTAGTTGGGCACCTCCTTTAAGTACAAATAGTTCATAATTTTCTACATCTATTTTAATAGCAGCAACTCCTATATTAGCAAAATGAACTGCAAAATCGTCTAATGTAATTACCTTCACTGCTTCAACTAACAAACTGTTTTCTCCATCCAAATTAGATTCAACTATATGACTAAGACCCTGCTTTTTAACTCCCTTTAGTATGGGTGTAATCATATTAGCTTCCCCTGCCATTGCCCCCACAGCAGCATGAACCGTTTCTATATTCATTAACCTAAAAAAGCGAATTAGCTTTTGTAAAGTTTCAATATTCAAATGCACAGGTTCAAATGCCCATACTTTGTAATGTGGGTAATGTTTACACAATAAAGTAGAAGTAACGCCTATGTTGGCCCCAATATCTAATAAAATATGGCCCTTAAATTGGGGAATTATTTTTAAAAAATAAGCAAACTCTTTATCATATTTGGTAACCCAAAAACGATATACCGAAAAAATGGCAAATGCAAATAAGTAGGCTGGATACCCCATTATTTTTTGCAAAAAAAACTGAATTGATGCTTTCACGCTTATTCGTTTAAACCTATTCTTGTTTTTCAGCATGAAAATGCTTGGTTGCTACTGAATGTTTATTCGCATTCCTCACTTTTAATAAAGAAATTAGTTGGTAAAAAATAAATGCAGGAATTCCCAATAGGGAACGATAAATGCGTTTATTGGTATTATTTAACAATAGAGATAATAAAAATCCTAAAACAAAAATGAATAAGGAAATTAACCAAACCAATGCTATTAAAGGATTCAACCAAATATTAATTACCATACATATAATAGAAATCAATAAGAAAATAAATAATGGCGGCCTCAATAATACCAAACCAAACAAAAACTGATTCCAATTAAAGGTTGATAACCCTTTCCAAACCAGACCAAATCCAAAAGAAAAATATCTAAACCAAGTATTGATCCACCTAGCTCGTTGATTTACTAACTGATCTGATTTAGATGTTTTTTCATCATATACAATGGCATTTTCTGCAAATGCAATTCGATATCCTTTATCTACAATTTGCTTCTGCAAAATTTTATCAAATCCTGCCCCCGTAATATCCAAATGACTAAGACATTCCTTATACAGCGCAACTGTAAAAGCCATACCTGAACCTGCAAGAGTAGCAGAAGACCCAATAGAAAACAAAACTTTTCCATCATAAAAATGATAATATATATCCCTAGCAGCATCTAAACTGGCATACATTGTATCAATATTTTTTGCGTCTCTTAACCCTTGTACTGCACTGAACCCTTTTTCGAAATAAACATTTAACGCATTCAAATAATTGGGATCTACCATATTATCACTATCTATAATCGTAAGTCTTTCATGCAATCTTTTAAACCGATTAATGGCATAAAAATGTGACCTTGTATTGCTGGCCAAAGTTTCTTCGGGCCTAAGTACAATTACCCTTTCATCATCAAAAATAAGATCACTAATATCACATTTATCCGCAACAATATAAATAAGATAATGCTGATAATTGAGTTTAAGGAGAGAGTTCACTACCCCATGAAGCAAGGTAGTTTGCTCGTAAGCAGTTACAATAATGGCATAATCTACTTCAGGTAATTCTGTTTTAAATACCTGTTTGCCAGGGCGTACTACCAAATAAATTAACAACAATAAAAAAGGCAATACTAAATTATAACCTACTAAGATTTGAAAAAGTTGCCAAAAAATGTTTATAAATTCACTGATATTCATCACCATTGTTTTGAATAATTATTTAGGAATTTTTTCTACTCTACTATACATCACTTTGTTTAGTGCCCAACCAGCAAATTGATCCCCAATGGTTGCTAAGTATTTAAGATGGGGTAACATTGTTGGTTTAATAGATGCCCCAGCAGCAAAAACCCCCAACACTTTATCGGAAACCACAATCCACTCTCTTGATTTATTTAGTCTATCTAAAGAGGGGCTTTCTACTATAATAATATCGAAAACATCTTTTAAATATGAAAATTTAGGCTTTACAATACTTTCATCGCAAAACTCAAATAAGGAAGTATCTCCACCCCTATTTCCCAAGATACTCACTTTCCCATCTCTTGTAATTTCAGCTATTGAAACCCTATTTTTTAAATAATCTTCTAAATAAAAATTAGCCCCACTAATATGAGAAATAGTGGGCTCGTCAAAATTTCCATCAATTAATAAAACACGCTTGTTTACCATTGAAAATGCATACGCTAACCCCAACGACAATAAAGTTTTCCCTTCTCCTGAACTCAAACTAGTTACTACTAACAATTTCTTCTGATCCATTGAACGCTCCACTTCAAAACGAAGTGAACGAATTAAATTTTTAAAGGCATGGGTATTTTTATTTCCACCTTCTCCTTTAGTTAAATTAGAAAAATCAAGTAAAGACGTATTAATAAAAGGAAGAAATGAAAGAACTGGAAATTCAGTTTTATTTGCTAAGTCGTTTGCATCCTGAATAGACTCATCTAAATAGAACACTACAAATAAGCCAAATACGCAAAATACAAAACTTACAATACCACTCAACACAACTAAAATAAGCTTCTTAGATGGCTGTGCATGACCTGGCATGGCCATTTCTATTTGACTCAATGAAATACCTTGACTAGTTTCAAAAGTGGTTCTATTGAATTTATTGAGTATTTCAAGGTATTCTTTGCCTGCAACATCTACTGCTCCTTCATAGTTTTGAATTAAGGCTTCGTGAGGCACTAAAATATCAAATTTCTTGTTGAGCATATCAATTTCCTGAATAATAGAATTAATACTACTTTTTGCTAGATCTCTGGAAATTTCCAAATTCATTCTTTGCTGAACAAGGTTTTGTTTATTAGAAAATGGACTAACCAACAACTTATCAGTAGATCGAAGTACTTGAGCATCTAATATAGATCTAATTGAATCTTGTTTTGCTTTTACTCTAGAATCATAATTACTTTTTACCAGTTCTGCTGTTACTTTCCTAAGCTGTTCTCGGGTTTCTATAATTGACTGATTAATAGAAACCACAACACTTTCTAAATATTTTCTGTCCTTTGGATCAAACTTACTGTCTATACCAGCAATGGCACCGTCGAAAGATTCAACATCTTTTTGAGCTACTTGCAATTTTGTTTCAAAATCAGTTATTTGATTGTACAAAATTTTGGCTTGCTCATTTAAGTTAAGTACCCTATTTTTAATTTTGTAATCTCTTAAAATACGCATCTTTGAATTCATTGAATCATATTTCTGTTTCATCAATGTATCTAAAAAATTCACCGCCCTTATTTGATTAGACCGTATATAGGTTCCATAATAATCAAGAAACTCTTTCACTAATGCGTTTATTACAAAAGCAGAAAGAAAGGGATTCTCCGATTCAAATTCAATATCAATAAAGTCACTATTATTTACTCGATAGATGATAACTTTTTTTTGAAGAGTTTCTTCATCATACCCCATGGAGATCAATAATTTATTTAATCCATTTTGATCTTCATCAAATAATGATAGTGGTTCTTTTGATTTTAATTTTTTAGTAAATACGTCTATTGCATGAGCTCTTGCATTGGGGCCAATTTGTTTTATTAACTTACTTGGAATACGATATGGCTTATTACTTGTTAAATCGTGGAGAATAAGCTGGTATGAAATTTGGTCAAATATTCGCTTTAACCTGAATACTTCTATGAGGTTACTAAATTGCTGCGCAATTTTAGATTCCTGTGCAGACATATCATTTGACGAAAGTATTTGTGTTGATTGATCTACTATACCTGTAGATAATCTGGAAGTAGATTTATATGTATCTGAAAGTTTTCGAACCAGAAAATAAGTTATGAATACTGTAATCATAGGAATGATTACCAGCAAATATTTGCGTTTATAAATAAGTTTTAAAAATTTGCTTAATTCCATTACTTAATTTCTTCTAGTGTTTTCCCAACCATCTCTTCTAACTTAATTTTAGCTACAAGAATAAGCCCTTCTGTATCAATTACTCTTTGTTTCATATCAGCGTTTTGCATCATCGCTTTACTATAATTTTCAAAACTATCTTCCCCTCTTTCAAACTTATATTTTATTTGTTTAAAAATAAGGTCCGCATCTAATGCAGTTTGATTTCGAAGCTTTAAGATAGTAACTTGTTGCATATATTTAAAATACCGGTCTTTCACTTCAGCTTCAATCGTTAGCGCATATTCGTCAAATTGCAACTTAGCCAAGGTTACTTCCTCTTTACTAAGTTTAATGGAAGTAGGCTTTTGTATGATCTGTGAAAAATTAATGAATAATCCTATTTGCACACCTGTTAAAGTGGCATTAGTTAAAGTAACAGAAGTACTTGGGCTATAAAATGCAGAGAGAGTAAAAAAATCTAGCCAAGACATTTTGGTTCGCTTTAAATTTAATTCAGCAATTGAAATCCGATGCTGATTAGATTTCATCCTAGGGTAATTTTGCTTAGCAGTAAAAATGAGTTTTTCTAAAAAAGGATAAGACAATTCAGGAATCATAGACTCTTGAGCAAACAAATTCACTTTAACTACAGTAAGTAATAAAATCATCAGAAACCCTTTCAGCATCAAATGGGCAAATGCTGCTTTTTTTTGGGCAAAGAGACTATTGAAATTCATATTATTTTTTATAGTTTTCTTCACAAACATCATCTTACACAAAAAAGGGGTAATTTTATATAAAACAATGATTTTCACTGAAGTTAAAGATAACAATATTATACAGAATGGCATTGTGTATTTACCCCCAAACTATACATCATCCAAATATTTCCCCCATGTTGTTAAAAGATAAAATTAAACAGAATCCTACCCTTAAAAAATTAATCCATTGGTTGCTTGTACCCACCAATGAAGCAAGGCCAAGAACTTGGGTAAAAATATTCATTAATCCTTTTATTCATCATAGAGCATCAGGTTCTATTGTAAGATGGAGAACCCGTATGGATTTACTCCCTTTTAATCAATTTAAATTGGGGAAAAATTCTATCATCGAGGATTTTTGCACCATCAATAATGGGGTTGGAGATGTGCTTATTGGCGATCATACACTGATTGGTATGGGGAATGTAATTATTGGCCCCATTCAAATAGGGAATGATGTAATTTTTGCGCAAAATATTGTAGCCAGCGCACTCAATCATGAGTACAGAAATGTAACGATGCCCATACACGAACAAAAAATTCTTACAGCACCCATCATTATTGAAAATGATTGTTGGATTGCTGCCAATGCAGTTATTACATCGGGTATCACCATAGGAAAACATTCCGTAATAGCGGCTGGGGCTGTAGTAACCAAAAATATACCTCCTTATTCAGTGGCAGTTGGTAATCCTGCAAAGGTTATTAAACAATTTAATTTTGAAAAAAATGAATGGGTAAGAGTTTAAACAGTTTCCGATTGAAATAAGGCAGGTATTGTTCTCAAAATGAGTTTAATATCATTTAAAAAGCTATGATTTTCTGCGTACTTATTATCTAGCATTAGCCTTTCTTCTTCCGACATTTCCCCTTTTCCCCTTTTTTCTACCTGCCATAATCCAGTAATACCAGCAGGTGCCATAAAGCGCATGGCGTATTTGTCGGTAGTTAACTTTTCAGCTTCATACAAAGGAAGTGGCCGATTACCTACAATACTCATATCACCAATAATTACATTCCATAATTGCGGTAATTCGTCTATACTTGTATTTCGAATAAATTTCCCCACTTTAGTAATACGGGGATCATCTTTTAATTTAAAAAATGCAGAACCAGCTTTCGATTTTTTGGTATCGGCATATTGTTTTTCACACCAACGAATGGTATCGGAATAAATAGGAAATTGGCACTGCGTTCCTGCAGCTTTACATTCATCACATAGATAATTATCCGGCTCTTCTTCAGCAGTAGACTGGTCTGTAGCAGGAGCATATTGATTCAAATGTTTTAATTCTTTTAACCGTTGGTCTGCATTTACAAACATAGACCTGAACTTATAAAATTTAAATGTTCTATACCCTGAGCCAACTCTCAACGCATAATAAAACATGGGGCCTTTAGATTCTAGCTTTAACAGAATACAAATGATTAATAAAAAAGGAGATAATAAAAGAAGTGCTGTACCTGCAAAGCAAATGTCAAATACCCGTTTAATAAAAGGTGTTTTGTATTTATGAAAATCTTCTACTTTACTGGTATTTTTTAGGGCATCCCATTTTTCAATTAATAGGGATACACGCAAAGACACATTTTCCGATTTAATAGGCAATTTAAATACATCTGATATCCCCGATTTAAGCGCCAATTTAGCTGTACTCTCACTCAATTGCTGACTGATCAAAAAGAAAGGAACTTGAATATTTTTTTTATTCCGGATAATCTCCAATAAAGCAATGCCAGCAGGACCTAGCACTTCACTTTGAGAAATAATGGCTACTAAATTTTCTTGTGAATTTTCTAGGTTTGTAAACAGTTCAAGCGCATGTGCATACTGCCTGATTGTTCTTCCACCTAAGTCTGATTTTTGAATGGTTTCTGTAACATGTTTATCACAACCAATTAATGCAATCAGTTCTGCTGCTTTTGTTTGAGGGGCATCCATAGGATTTTTATTTTCTAATTCTTCTAAGAACAACTCTAAGTCTTGCGTCTAATTCTTTTGGATTAAACGGTTTTACCAAATAATCATCTGCACCAGCTTCCAAGCATTTAATGATCATTTCAGAGCTTTCTTCACCAGACAAAATCATAATTGGAATAGCATTGAAAAAATCACTAGCCTTAAGCTGCTTGGTTAATTCATATCCACCCATTACAGGGGTATTTAGATCGGAAATAATTAAATCTGGAATATTGCCTTGCTGTAAAAAAGCCAAAGCATCTACCCCATCTTTAAAAATTTCTACTTCGTATTGATTACTTAAATATTTCTTTAAAATCAGTTGCATGGTCGTTTCATCTTCAACCACCACAATTTTGATCAAATCTGAATTCGTAAATGCCATAGTATTAATGATTGAGGTATTACTAATTTAAATATAAACAAATCTATCATAAAGAACAATTCATTATAAAATTGGCAACTTGTTCTTTTACGAAAGGTCTACGCTACAAATTTATGCTATAAATTCTAGTAAATTTAGTACTTATTGTACCGTTAGTGTTAACTTTAATGAATCATATTTTTCGAATCATCTTTTCATTTTATTCAAATGAGACCAATCTCCATTCCCCCATATATTCAGGCAATCTTTAAAACCAATCCTTTTGATGCAAATACAGCCATTTTGGTTAAAGAAGCCTACCAACAGCTTAAGAAAAGTGATCCTGTAGTTTCTATTGTAATGCCCGCATACAATGAAGAAGAAAATATTTTACAAACCTTATTATCGCTAAGCAATAATATCACCCAATGGCCTGTGGAAATTATAGTAGTTAATAACAATTCTACAGATCAAACTGAAGCACTGGTATTATCTACTGGTATTACATGTATAAGAGAACTACAACAAGGTATTACAGTTGCAAGAAACGCTGGATTAGCGGCAGCTAAAGGAAAATATATATTGAATGCCGATGCAGATACCATTTACCCAAAAGACTGGATTGAGCAAATGGTAAAACCCTTGGCCAGCAATGAAAAAGTGGCAGCAGTATATGGACGATTTTCTTTTATTCCCATTGGTTCTACGGGTAGATTCACTTATTTTTTTTATGAATATTTTGCCGATTTAATGAGATGGATTAATAAATTATTTAGAGATGAAGCCATGAATGCCTATGGATTTAATTCGGGATTTAGAAGATTGCAAGGTTTGGATGTAGATAGCTTCAATCATCCCCCCGGAACCAATGAAGATGGGTGGTTGGCACTAAAATTAAGAGAAAAAGGGTTTGGTAATCTTTACTATGTAACGCATATTTCTGCATTGGTTTGGACAACCGATCGTAGAATTCAAATTGATGGTGGGCTATGGAAAGGCTCTATTAAAAGACTCAAACGAATGATTGGTTTATAATTACATGGCAAAATTAAAGTTGTTTTGAATGAATGGTTGTAAATTGACTGGCAAGTTTACTAAACAGCCAATATGAACGCCATTTTATGTAATGCTCACGGACTTCCCGAAACGCTTATTTTAACTTCAATCCCCACGCCTGTTCCTAATGATGGAGAAGTGCTCATTCAAGTTTATACTTGTGGAGTAAACTTTCCTGATGCACTTATTATTCAAAATAAGTACCAATTTAAACCCCCATTGCCTTTTTCACCAGGAGGAGAAGTTGCTGGAATTGTACTGGAAGTAGGAAAAAATGTAAAAAATATTCAACCAGGGGATCGCGTTTTAGCATTATGTGGTTGGGGAGGTTTTGCAGAGGAAGTTGTTGTTGATGCAGCAAAGGTATTCCCGATACCTCCCAATATGCAATTCATAACTGCCGCATCTGCTTTATTTACATTTGGCACTTCGTTTCATGCTTTAAAAGACAGAGCACAATTGCAATCAGGAGAAACCATCTTGGTACTTGGGGCTGCGGGAGGAGTGGGAATTGCTGCAGTTGAGCTTGCCAAACAAATGGGCGCTACTGTAATAGCAGCCGCGTCTACAGAAGAAAAATTAGCACTTTGTAAAAAGAAAGGTGCAGATTATTGTATAAATTATACAACTGATGATGTAAGAACATCCATTAAGGCAATTGTTGGAGAGAAGGGAGTAGATATTGTATTTGATCCTATCGGTGGCCAAATTGCAGAAGCGGCCCTTAGATCTATGGCATGGAAAGGCAGGTACTTGGTGGTGGGTTTCGCCTCTGGAGAAATTCCTCAATTACCATTTAATTTAGCTTTATTAAAAGGTTGTTCAATAAATGGTGTTTTTTGGGGAAGTTTTGCGGAAAAGGAACCAGTAAATAGTTTTAAAAATTTAGGAACATTATTAAGCTGGATGAAAGAGGGTAAAATAAGTCAACCCATACATAAAACGTATGGTTTAGAAGAAGCCCCTATGGCCATTCGAGATTTGATGAACAGAAATGTATTAGGTAAAGCAATTGTTCAAATTAAAGAAGAGAAATTCATTTCATCCAATGTTCAATTCCCTATAGAAGAGATCAAGAAAGTAAATACGAAAGATATATCAACTAATACAATTATCATAAAAGGTATTGCAGATATAAAAAATCATATTGGCAAAATAGCAGGGCCTAGTAAATGGCTAATGGTTACACAAAAAATGATTAATGATTTTGCAGCAGCTACCCTAGATTTTCAATGGGTACATATTGATACGGAAAAAGCAAAAAAAAATTTACCTGGTGGCAAAACAATTGCACATGGATATTTAACTATGTCTCTTGCCTCCCATTTTTTTTATGAATTAATTAAAATAGAGGACGTTCAATCTTTATTTAATTATGGTTTTAATAAGGCCCGATTTATAAGCCCTGTTCCTGTTGATAGTAAAATTCGTTTGATTGCCCAATTAACCAATATAGAAGAGCAGGCTAATGGAGGTGTGAAATTATTTTTACAATGTACTATTGAAGTAGAAGGATCAAATAAACCAGCGTATGTTGCAGAATTAATTAGTTTAATTATATAGTTGTAGAAAATGCAATAGATTAAAGAAGTACCTACTAAATATTTTTTTGAATTATTAAAACTTAATTTAAATGGCTCGTTATACCAATATGCAGTTTTTACAATTTCTTTTACAGGATGTGCATCCAATTAAAGATTTGTTTTTGTATGAACGTTACGCTCATCTGGATGAAGAACAGGCGTGGATGATGATTGAATCTGCTAAACTATTGGCAGATCAAGAAATGGCACCTTATTTTAAGGTTATGGACGAACATCCAGCAAAATATGATGGACATGGGAATGTAATTACCCATCCATGTCTTAAAAAAATTATTCCTTTAGCCGCGGCACAAGGATGGATTGGTGCAAGCGCTTCATTTGAACATGGTGGAATGCAAATACCCGAGATGATTTTTGGCACCGCACATCATATTTTTCAAGCCGCTAATAATGGTGTGGAAGGCTACCTAGGGCTTTCTGCTGGAGCGGCAGGGCTTATTACTAGTTTTGGAACAGATGATCAAATCAAAAGCTATGTACCAAAAATTTATGCAGGAGAATGGCAGGGTACAATGGCTTTAACAGAACCACAGGCAGGAAGTTCTTTATCCGATATTACCACTAGCGCAAAACCAATCAATCCCGAAGTTTATAAAATAAATGGCCAAAAGATATTTATTTCAGGAGGACAACATGAAGCTTGTAGTAATTTTATTCATTTAACACTTGCTAGAATAGATGGTGCACCTGCTGGCACAAAAGGTATTTCTCTTTTTATTGTACCTAAATATAGGATAGAAAAAGACGGTAGTTTAATATATAACGACGTGTATTGCGCTGGAGATTTTCAAAAAATGGGACAAAAAGGATACGCAACAACACATCTTTCTTTTGGAGACAATCATGATTGCTTAGGATACCTTGTGGGAGAACCACATAAGGGCCTTAGCTATATGTTTCAAATGATGAATGGAGCCAGAATAAGTGTAGGATTATGTGCCGCATCTGTTGCAATGGCTGCATATCAAGCATCTTTGCAATATTGCCTAGAAAGGCCCCAAGGCCGATTAGCTAGTGTAAAAGACCCTGCACAACCACCTACTTTAATAATTAATCATGCCGATGTACAAAGAATGTTATTTACCCAAAAAGCCATAGCAGAAGGAGCTATTTCCTTAGGCATTGAATGTAACAAACTCTACGACCTAACCCATATTGCAACTGGGGAAGAAAAACAGGCTTATTGGTTATTACTCGAAATATTAACCCCAATTGTAAAAGCTTATTCATCAGAGCAAGGAAGTAGATCTGCTGCCCTTGCTATTCAAACTTTAGGAGGTTACGGATTCACTACCGATTTTCCTGTACAACAACATTACAGAGATTTAAAAATCATGTCTTTGTATGAGGGTACAACAGGAATTCAAGCGCTCGATTTATTGGGTAGAAAAGTAACCATGGAAAATGGAAAAGCACTTTTATTACTCTCATCAACAATCATGAAAACCATTCAGCAAGCAGAAGGCATCGTTTCATTGGCTTCATCTGCCAAACTACTGAAAGAAGAAATTATTGAAATCAAACAAGTAATAGACAAATTAACAAGCTATGCTAAAAGTGGAGATGTTGAAAAATATTTGGCAGATGCAACGGTTTTTTTAGAAATGATGAGTTATATAGTAATTGGATGGCAATGGTTAAAAATGGGTATCGCTGCTACTCATAAACTAAATTTATCAGGACTTTCACAAAGCAATTTATCGTTTTATGAGGGTAAAATTCATACACTTCAGTTTTATTGCAAATATGAATTACCTCATGCAGCGGCATGTAGAATAACATTATTAAATGAACTGGAATTAACCAGAACAAGCAATCTTGAACTATTCGATTAATAAATATTCATGCAAGTGGCAAATTGATTTAATTACCTTTACCAATCAATTAATAGAATTATGCTTAAAGTAGGTGTTTTTGGAGTTGGACATTTAGGCAAATTTCACCTGAACAACTGGAAGGAAATAGCAGGTGTAAAACTTATTGGCTTTTTTGATCCGAATAATGACAATGCAAATGAGGTAATCAACACCTATGGCCTAAAACGCTATATGGATGAAGATCAACTAATGAATGATTGCGATATTATTGATGTAATTACCCCCACGAATCAACATTTTGATATTTGTATGCAAGCCATTCGTAAAGGCAAACATGTATTTGTGGAGAAGCCAATTACTAATACTATTCAAGAAGGACGTGCTCTAATGAATTTAGTTAGAGAAGCCAATGTGAAAGTACAGGTTGGGCATGTAGAGCGATTTAACCCTGCCTATTTAGCCGTAAAAGGGCTTCATTTGAACCCTATGTTTATTGAAGTTCATCGTTTAGCTCAATTTAATCCCAGGGGTACAGAAGTAAGTGTGATTTTAGATTTAATGATTCATGATATAGATATTATTTTAAGTATTGTAAAAAGTGATGTAAAAAGTATTTCCGCAAGTGGCGTTGCTGTGATGACTGAAACACCCGATATTGCTAATGTGCGCATAGAATTTAACAATGGCTGTGTAGCTAATTTAACCAGTAGTAGGATTAGCATGAAAAAAATGAGAAAAATGCGCTTGTTTCAAAAAGATGCCTATATAGGTATTGATTTTTTAGAAAAAAAGACCGAAATCATCAAGCTAAAACAGCCAGAAGATCAAAATGTATTTTCATTTGATATAGAAACCCCTAATGGAAAAAAAACCATTGCCATTGCAACCCCATCTATTGAACCTTTAAATGCAATAAAGTTAGAGCTTGAATCTTTTGTAGATGCAATTATTAACAATAAACCTACTGCTGTTAGTGAAATTGATGGTTTTTTAGCAATGGAAGTTGCCCATCAAATTTTAGATAAAATAAGTAGCACTAGCATATTAGTTTAAGTAGTATTACAATGGGCCTTTATATCAAGCGTTTACTAGATATTCTTTTTTCAATTACTGCGATGATTTTTTTAAGTCCACTTTTTGTATTGATTACTATGAAAACAGTATTCAGTTCTAAGGGAGGTGCTTTT
>JAVHPL010000112.1:0-13510 GCA_036170555.1 Sediminibacterium sp.
GGTAAGGAAGTTTATACTACACAAAATTCAACTCAATATAGTTATTACTTAAAATGATAAATGGCATTTAAAAAGGCGGCGGTTTCATTTTTAACAGTAGTAATATCTTTAGAAACAATGGGCGAAGCCAACACATGGTTACCTGCATTGGGGATGGGAACCATTTTCTTTTTGTTAAAGGCTGTTTTAACCGAGGCAAACATTTGTTTCATAGCAGATACTTTAACTACACGATCTTGATTAGCTTCATCTTTATAATAATACAATACCAGCAAGGGCTGCGTAATTTTTTGGAAAGTACTGGGCAGCATGGTAGTTTCTAACATTTCTTGTAATTGAACGGTAGCTTCTAAACGGTATTTGCTATTCCAGTTTTGATGGTAGGCAGGAAAATCATTTTGCTTGGTGATATAATTAGATTTTTTTACTGCTCTAGCAATTTGTAATCCCCAAGGATTATTCAAAAGCCAAGCATTAGGATCGTTAATAGCAATATTGGGAGAATATAAAATAAGTCCACCAACTTGAGGAAAAGCAGCGGCTAATTGTAAGGCCAAAGTTCCACCAGTAGAAGTGCCCATGAGAATAACGGTATCACCCAATTCTTGGCCAATGGCATAAGCCCTTTTAGCAGATTCCCATAAATTTTCAGCAGTCATATTCAATAGTTCTTCGGTAGTATCTATGCCATGTTCTGCTAAGCGCGATAAAAATAAATTACAACCAAATTGTTGAGCAATTTGGCGATGAACAGGGCTTCCTTCTTCTTGGCTAGCACTAAAACCATGTAAGTATACTATGGCATATTTCGTTTTTTGTTTTAGGGAATCATTGGCCCAAACAATTTTAGCTTCGTTATTGGGTTTAACATGATGCGTTGCTTCTTCAGCAGCAATATATTTTTCTAATTCAATGGCATTACGGGGAACAAGGGGTAAACTCATATTATAATTAGGCGTGGAAGGATGTGGCCCAATTAAATAAACAATAACTAAAACGGCAACAACAGCAATTATAATTTTAAAAAAACGCATATATATATATAAATTGAATAAAAGGTATATATAAAAATATAGTTATTTACTTACCCACCAAGCCCAGCCAATTAAAATAGGATGAATTAACAATAATCTAATCCAACCAATAACAGGGGTCATTTGGAATTTACCCAAGGAAAAACTCCCCAATTGAATCATATAAATATGGGCTGGAATAAAAGCAATCAACAAGGCAATTATGCCATAAGCAGCCATGCTACGGGTAGCATTAAAAATTAATCCAATAGCAAGTACCATTTCAGCAATTCCAGAAACTATATTAATGATATAGGTATATTTTACAAGATAGGGAGGAATTAGTGGACTATAAAAAGAGGCATTCCAAAAATGATTAAACCCAGCGAAAAGGTAAAAAGCAACCATTAAATATAATAGGGTCATTTTCATAAATAAATGAATATGACTCAATATAAGTTATATAGCAATTCAAATAGTATAATTTAGTATAATATTGATATTGAAATTCTTGCTCCCCCGTTGTAATAACGTACCTTTGCCGCTCAAATAAATAGTATTATTTACATAAGTAATTGATACTGATACAAATACACAATAATGGATATAAGAAACATTGCCATCATCGCGCACGTAGACCATGGCAAAACCACTTTGGTAGACCGAATTTTAGGTGCAACCAAAGTTTTTAGAGACAACCAGGATGCTGGAGAGTTAATTATGGATAGCAACGATCTTGAAAGAGAGCGAGGCATTACCATTTTCAGTAAGAATGCAGCCGTTACCTACAAAGACTATAAAATAAATGTGATAGATACACCAGGTCACAGTGACTTTGGAGGAGAAGTAGAACGCGTATTGAAAATGGCCGATGGGGTAATACTATTGGTAGATGCTTTTGAAGGGCCCATGCCACAAACCCGTTTTGTATTGCAAAAAGCATTACAACTTAACCTACATCCGATAGTAGTAATTAACAAAGTAGATAAGCCAAATTGCCGTCCGGATGAAGTGCATGATGCAGTTTTTGAGCTCTTTTTTAATTTAGATGCAACAGAAGAGCAATTGAATTTTCCTACATTTTATGGTAGTGGAAAAAATGGATGGTTTAATGATACGAATGTACAAACAGAAGATATTTTTCCTTTAATGGATGGTATTATTAAATATGTACCAGCACCAAAAGTAAATGAAGGTCCATTGCAAATGCAAATTACCTCATTAGATTATTCATCATTCTTAGGTAGAATTGCCATTGGAAAAGTAACCAGAGGGTCTGTTAAAGAAAACCAGCAGATAGCTTTAGTACAAGCAGATGGTTCTTTTAAAAAGAGCAGAGTAAAAGAGTTATATGTATTTGAAGGAATGGGCAAACGTAAAGTAACCGAAGTAATAGCAGGAGATTTATGTGCAGTAGTAGGGTTAGAAGATTTTACTATTGGAGATACAATTGCCGATATAGATACACCAGAAGGTTTACCAATTATTAGTGTAGATGAGCCTACCATGAGTATGACATTCAGCATTAATAATTCACCATTTTTTGGAAGAGATGGAAAATTTGTAACATCACGCCACTTGCGAGATCGCTTAATGAAAGAAACCGAAAAGAATTTAGCATTAAGAGTAGAAGATACGGATAGTGCAGATAGCTTCTTGGTATTTGGTAGAGGGATACTTCACCTAGGTATTTTGGTAGAAACCATGCGCAGAGAAGGATATGAGTTAACTGTAGGAAATCCGCAAGTATTGGTAAAAACCATTGATGGTAAGAAACACGAACCTTATGAAAATTTGGTAGTAGATGTACCAGCCAATTATAGTGGTAAAGTAATTGACTTAGTAACCCAACGCAAAGGTGAAATGCAAATTATGGAAAGCAAGGGTGAAATGCAACACTTAGAATTTGAGATTCCATCTAGAGGATTAATAGGATTAAGATCTCAAATGCTTACTGGTACTGCGGGAGAAGCAGTAATGGCACATCGTTTTATAGATTACAAACCATGGAAAGGACATATTCCTGGAAGAAGTAATGGGGTATTGATTGCCAAGTTTCAAGGAATTACCACTGCTTATTCAATAGATAAGTTACAAGATAGAGGAAGCTTTTTTGTAGATCCAGCAGATGAAATATATGTAGGACAAATTATTGCAGAGCATATTAAGCCAGGAGATTTAAATGTGAACGCAGTGGAAATGAAGAAACTAACCAACCACCGTGCAAGCGGAAGTGATGACGCTGTTAGAATTGTTCCCAAATTGCAGTTTACTTTAGAAGAGTGTATGGAATATATTCAGCAAGATGAGTGTATAGAAGTTACACCAAAGAATATACGGATGCGTAAATCTATTTTAGATGAAAATGAAAGAAACAAAGTTACGAAGAGCATGAAATCTGAAGCCGTAGGATAGGATTTAAAATAATCAATTATATTACAGCTATCAGATGAAAATCTGGTAGCTTTTTTTTACACTTTATAAAATGAATATGAAAAATATACAAATAGTATTGGTAGCCATGGCAATTACATGGATGCTTGGTTGTTCAAAAACGTCTAATTCTGGAGAAGCACAAATTCGTTTTGTAAACCTATCTCCCAATAGTACCAATGTAAATTTAATTGGAAATGGTGCGTTGGTAGCAGGAGGAATTGCTTATGGATCGGCTTCTACTTATAAGCCAATTAGTTCTAGTAATCCTGCCATCACCGTAAATACAACAGGGGTAACACAACCCTTGTTTAGTGGTAATTTATCTATTAAAGCAGGAATGTATTATTCCTTTTTTGTGTTCGATTCAACTACTAAAATGAAAGTGAGTTTAGTAATTGATGATCAAACAGCACCACCCGCAGGTAAAGCAAATATTCGCTTTTTAAATTTTTATAACGGAGCAGTAGCAGTTGATGTAAAAAAAGGGGGCAGTACTAATTTATTTATTTCCAGAACAACCAACGATCATACTGTTAATGGAGATCTATCTAAATATATAGCTATTGATCCTGGAACATTTACGTTATCAGCAGTGGTTGCCGGATCTAGTGTGGTATTAATTCAATTACCCTCATTTGCAACTGTAGCAGGAAAAAGTTATACCATGATATTACGTGGATCTAGTTCAGTAACAACGGGTACTCAAGCCATTACCTTAGATGCTATAACCGATAAATAAAATTCAATTAAATAAAGGAACCCGTTGATATGATCAACGAGTTCCCTTGTTTTAAAATTTGGTTAATTACTAGGTTATTTTTTACGAGATACTACTACATTCTCCGTTACACCAGTACTAATGTACACATTGAATTTTTCAGTATCACCTGTTTTTGCATCACGAATAGTGAAATTTAATTTGCTGATATCTTCTTTCAACAATTTAAATGTTTTGTTGAACTGTTCATCTTGATAGGTATCAGTGTAAATTAATTCACCTAAGTTGTCTGTGATGGTTAATTTAAATGGAGTAGCAGCAGGGTTGCTGTAAACTACATTAAAAGTTAGGTAGTCATTGCTGTCTGTACCCTTAAAAGTTAAAGCTGCTCTGTTAGATTTGCTTATTTCGTAATTATAACGAACAGGTGCAACAGAAGCGTTAGCAGATAAGAATAACATTGCAGCCATTAAATTGCCTAAAAAAAATCTTTTTGCGATAGAACTTAACATTTGCTTTTTCATAATTAATAATTTAAAATGATTAATAAAATTTTCAAACTCACTTTGGCAAGCAAATGATTACGCTAAATGCGTAACTCGAAATGTAGCGCTAGCTACTTAGTGTACACTATACACATTAATACAAGGATGAAAGAAAGGTAACCCCCTTTATAAGAAAAAAATTATAACTAATTGATAATCAATGTTATATTTATTTAATTGGTTTGTTCAGGGTATCCCAAAGTAAGTCTTTGAGTTCAATTAAGCCCTTATTGGTAACCGAGGAAATGAACACATGTGGAATATGGGCAGGTAATTCTTTGCTAATGGCTTCTTTCAGTTCATCATCTAGCATATCACTTTTACTAATAGCAATGATGAAATCTTTTTGCAACATTTCTTCATTGTAGCGCTTTAATTCTTCTACAAGAATCTCCCATTCTTTTTTATGATCTGCACTATCAGCAGGAATTAAAAATAATAGTACAGCATTGCGTTCTATATGTCTTAAGAAACGATGGCCTAATCCTTTTCCTTCTGCAGCACCTTCTATAATTCCGGGTAAGTCTGCCATACAAAAAGATTGTTGATCTCGGTAGGCAACCATTCCCAACTGAGGAATTAAGGTAGTAAATGCATAGTTGGCAATTTTAGGTTTAGCTGCTGTAATGGCTGCTAATAAAGTAGATTTTCCCGCATTGGGGAAACCAACCAAACCCACGTCTGCCAACACTTTCAGCTCAATATTTTTCCAGCCTTCTACACCAGATTCACCCGGTTGAGCGTGTTCGGGAACTTGGTTGGTAGGTGTAGCAAAATGGGCATTGCCCAAGCCTCCTCTACCGCCGCGCATCCAAATATATTCTTGACCTTCTTCTAAAATTTCTGCTTCTTTTTTTCCGGTTTCTTCATCTCTTGCAATAGTACCAAGCGGAACATCTATATAAATATCCTTACCATCTTTACCCGTGCAATTGTCTTTACTACCGTTTTCACCATCTTCAGCTAATACATTTTTAAAATAACGTAAGTGTAAGAGGGTCCATAAATTACTATTGCCTCGCAAAATAATATGACCACCACGGCCACCATCCCCGCCGTCTGGCCCACCCATTGCAGTTAATTTATTACGCATAAAATGCTTAACACCTGCCCCTCCATGACCGCTG
Source organism: Sediminibacterium sp. (assembly GCA_036170555.1). Lineage (GTDB taxonomy): Bacteria > Bacteroidota > Bacteroidia > Chitinophagales > Chitinophagaceae > Sediminibacterium. The sequence goes on from JAVHPL010000112.1 coordinate 5,840, forward strand.
CGGGCAAAAATTCGAATGTAGTCTATGAAATTATTCCTTTCAGCCAAAATAATAGTTTATGCCCTGAATAAAACAGGGCTATGTTGAATAATGCGAAGATAGGTTATTGTTGCTTGTTTACTTTTTGATCCTATTCCAGGTTTCATATAAAATTTCCTGTGAAGGTTGATGAATAGGTAATTCCCTCAAAGGGGCAACTTCTTCCCAATAATTTTGCATATCAACTGGAAGGGTTTGGTAAAGTTGAGTACCCTTTGTTTTCCATGCAATCATTTCATCACTTACTTCTTTTATTTTTTTTGCCGGGTTACCAGCAATTAAACTTCTTTGTTCAAATACTTCATCTGCTTTAATAAAACTCATGGCACCAACAATACATTCATCAGCTAATTGCACATTATCCATAATAACACTATTCATTCCTACCAAACAATTACGCCCAATGGTAGCCCCATGAATAACTGCCCCATGACCAATATGTGCATTTTCTTTTAATAAAACCGTAGTTCCCGGAAACATGTGAAGGGTACAATTTTCTTGAACATTACAACCATCTTCTATAATGATTGCACCCCAATCGCCTCTAATAGCGGCACCCGGGCCAATGTATACGTTTTTACCAATTAGTACATTGCCAGTAACGGCTGCCAAGGGATGTACAAAAGAGGAAGCATCTATTACAGGAATAAAACCTTTGAAAGCATAAATCATAAATCATTTATTTAATAACGGGCTTGCCTGTTCTAAAGCAAGTGCCTTTAAAAATAGCTACAACCTGTTTGTGTTGATTGGTAACAGTTACTTGATATAGTCCTGTACTTTTTCCGTTGTGTATTTCAATAGCTTCGGCAGTAATAATATCATCTGTATAAATGGGTTTTAAATAATTGATGGCATTATCTAATGCAACAGATAAAATATTTCGGTTATTACAAGCATAGGCAAAAGCACTATCAGCAAGAGAAAAAGCAATACCACCATGCCCAATTCCCAAACCATTCATCATTTCTGCACGAATAGTCATTTCAATTTTGCTATAACCTTCTTTAAGGCTTATTACGCGAATGCCCAACCAATTAGAAAAAGCATCGGTAGTTAAAATGTGAGAAACAACTTGTTGAGGAGTCATAGTATATTATTTATTTTCCTAAATACACAGGCGTTCTTTTTTCTAAAAATGCTGCTACACCTTCTTTAAAATCGGCAGTAGCAGCAGCTTTCTGTTGAAATTGGTCTTCTAATTTTAATTGATCATGAAGGCCATTGATGGCCGATTCGTTAAGCGCTTGTTTAATATATCCTAATGCCATTGTAGGCAGTTTAGCAAGTGTTGCAGCAATTTTTAAACTTTCATTTACAAAAACTACATCATCAAATACTCTGTACAACATACCCATTTCCATAGCAGCAGCGGCACTAACTTTATCGCCCAACATCATTAATGCACTAGCCCTTTGAAACCCAATTAAGCGAGGCAGGGTAAAAGTGCCACCACTATCAGGAATTAAACCTATTTTAGAAAAAGCTTGAATAAAAGAAGCAGACGCCGTACTTACAACAATATCACAGGCCAAAGCAATATTGGCACCAGCACCAGCGGCAACACCATTAACTGCTGCAACAATAGGTTTGGGAATACTGCGAAGTTGAGTAATAATAGGATTGTAATGTTCACGTAAAATTATATCCATACCTGGGCCTTCTGCATCGGCCACTTCAGCCAAATCTTGACCAGCACAAAACCCTTTGCCAGCGCCCGTTATATAAATGCAACGAACGGATTGGTTGGTTTCGCATTCGGCTAAAACCTTTTGCAAAAGCAAGGCCATTTCTCTGTTAAATGCATTTAATTTATCGGGCCTGTTAAGCGTAATAAATGCAATATTATTTTCAAGAACATATTCAATAGAAGCCATAGTAGTTGTTTAAATTAATGACATTTAAAATAATCAAAGGGTTCCATGCAATCATTGCATTTATATAAAGCTTTGCAAGCGGTACTTCCAAATTGCGATACCAACACTGTATTGCTAGAATTGCATTGAGGACATTCAATGGTAATGTTGTTTAAAAAAAGGTTGTCTGTACTTTTGCCTACGGGAGCGGCAATGCCATAGGCTTTTAATTGATCCTTTCCGTTTTGTGTAATCCAATCGGTAGTCCAAGCAGGCGATAGCAATTGTTTCAACACTATATTTTTATATCCTGCTTCTAGTAAAGACATTCTTATTTGCATGCTAATTATATCCATTGCAGGGCATCCAGAATAGGTGGGGGTAATAGATATTACAACTTGCTCTTCATTTAATTCAACTGAACGCACCATACCCATATCTACAATAGACAAAACCGGAATTTCGGGATCGTAAATGGTTTGTAATAATTGCCAGATGGGTAGATTGGTTGTAGGTTTCATATTACCATTCACTATTAGGATATGCTCTTTGAATAAATTGCATTTCGGCAAGTATATATCCAAGATGTTCTGTATGGATGCCTTTCATACCGCCACTTTGAGCCCAAGTATTTAATGGAATAGCAAGCCCAGCTTCTTCAAATATAGAAGATACTTTTTGCAACCATTGTTCATGAATACCTGCAGGGCCATCTGTAAATAATTCACCGGTATAAGGCCAGATATACTCAATGGCATGAACCATTCTAGTTTTACTTTCATCGGTACCATCACCCAATCTTATAACCCAATCACCCGACCATTGTGCATGATACGTAACTTCTTTTAATGATTTTTCTGCAATAGCCGCAAGTTGTGCATCATCATTATTTTTTAATTGCTGATATAAAAAATATTGATAAGTGCTAAATAAAAAAATTCTTAAAATAGTTTGAGCCCAATCACCATTGGGTAGTTCGGTAATTAAATGATTTTTAAAATCATTCACATCACGCAAGTAGGCCAAACTATCTTCAGTAGCAGGATTAGTCATATTGGTATCATCAGATTCATTTATACAAGCAGCAGCGTATTGATAAAAATTTCTTGCTTGCCCAATATAATCTAGCGCAATATTAGTGATGGCAATATCCTGTTCAAGAATGGGACCGTGACCACACCATTCACTATTTCTATGCCCAATAATTAGCGCATTATCTGCTAAGTGAAGTAGGTGATTCGTTTTTGTTGAATAGTTCATTTACATATATTTAACCGCCTCGGGCAAATCATAAAAAGTAGGATGACGATAGGCTTTATCATTAGCAGGATCATACAAAGCTTCGGCATCATCAGGATTACTGGCATGAATATATTTGGTTTCTACAGCCCAAATACTTACCCCTTCCATTCTTCTGGTATAAACATCCCGTGCATTTTCAATGGCCATGGCCGCATCAGCAGCATGTAAGCTACCCACATGTTTATGATCTAAACCTTGTTTATTGCGAATAAAAATTTCCCATAAAGGCCATTCTTGTTTGGGCGATCCATTGGTAGAAATATCGGCAGCACCATTTTTAGATTCACCATAATCGCCATAGTACAATTTATACATGTTAAAAGACATACTATTTTATTTAAAAAATTAAAAGAATGTTAAGCAGCTTTAGGTTGATTTGCTTTTTTATTGGCATAAGCAGTAGCCGCTTCTCTAACCCATGCACCATCTGCCCAAGCTTTTTTTCTAGCATCTAACCGTTCTTTATTGCAAGGGCCATTGCCTTGAATTACTTGCCAAAATTCATCCCAGTTAATTGTACCAAAATCATAATGCTTTCTTTCTTCGTTCCAATGTAAATTTTTATCGGGCAAAGTGAACCCAAGCACTTTTACTTGTTCAGCAATTACATCAATAAATTTTTGCCTAAGTTCATCATTGCTAAAACGTTTTATTTTCCATTTCATACTTAAGATGCTATTGGGGCTTTCATCATCTTTAGGGCCAAACATCATAATACTAGGCCACCACCATCTATTAATGGCATCTTGAGCCATCTTTCTTTGAGCTTCGGTACCCTTGCTAAGCGTTAGTAAAATGTCAAAACCTTGACGTTGGTGAAAACTTTCTTCTTTACATACACGAACCATTGCGCGGGCATAAGGACCAAAACTACTTCTACAAAGAGGAACCTGATTCATAATAGCCGCCCCATCTACCAGCCAACCAATTACACCCATATCGGCCCAGCTAAGGGTAGGATAATTAAAGATAGAAGAGTATTTAGCTTTGCCTGTATGCAATTGTTCAATCATTTCATCTCGGCTAATACCAAGGGTTTCAGCAGCACTATATAAATACAAACCGTGCCCAGCTTCATCTTGCACTTTAGCCAGTAAAATAGCTTTTCTGCGTAAAGAAGGCGCACGTGTAATCCAATTACCTTCGGGTAGCATACCTACAATTTCACTATGCGCATGCTGGCTAATTTGTCTAATTAAAGTTTGCCTATATTTTTCAGGCATCCAGTCTTTAGGCTCAATGCGTTTATCTGCATCTATTTTTTCTTGAAAAATGGTTTCTAGCTTTTTTTCCATGATCCATTTATTTAGTATCAAAATCAATTACTACATGCTCTGTTTTAGGATGAGATTGACAGGTAAGAATAAAACCCTGTTCAATTTCTTCTTGTTCTAAACCATAATGAACATCCATATCTACTTCACCTTCTAATAGTTTTGCTTTGCAAGTGCAACAAACACCGCCTTTGCAAGCAAAGGGAAGATCAGCACCACTTTTTAAAGCAGCTTCTAAAATACTCTCCCCTTCAAAAGACATCTTAAACTCAACAGCAATACCATCTTGTTTAATAGAAATAGTAGATAACGCCGTATTGTTTAGATTGACAATAGTGGGTACTATTTTTTTATTAATCTTACCAGCAGCGAAAAGTTCAAAATGAATTTTCTTTTCATCAACTCCTAATTGTACTAATGTATTTTTTACATCAAAAATCATGGTTTCTGGTCCACACAAAAAAATGCTGGCAGCATTTTTAGGATCAATTAGTAAATGGCAAAGAGCTTTACATTTTTCAGCATCAATACGACCAAAAAGAATTGGGGCATCCGTTTTTTCTCTCGATAAAATATATACAATACTCAACCTGCCCATAAACTTATTCTTCAATGCTTCAAGGGCTTCTTTGAAAATAATGGAATGTCTGGTTTTATTTCCATAAACCAGTGTAAACTCACTATTAGGTTCAGTTAATAAAGTGGTTTTAATGATAGAAAAAATGGGTGTAATACCACTGCCTGCTGCAAAAGCTAAATAATGGTTAGCAGTACTGGCGTTGAGTTGTGTAAAAAACTTACCCGAAGGAGGCATCACTTCTATTGAATCACCTTTACGTAGTATATCATTTGCGTAAGAAGAAAAAATCCCATTGGGTACTTTTTTTATAGCAACCCGAATTTCATGATCAAAGGGGCTGCTACAAATAGAATAAGAACGTCTAATTTCTTGGCCATTGATAAAGGCTTTTAATGTAAGGTGTTGGCCTTGAGTAAATTGAAATTTATTTTTTATAGCTGAAGGAATATCAAAAGCAATTGAAACACAATCCTTGGTTTCTTTGCGTATATCGCTAATGACTAATAATTCAAACCTTTTTAACATAGCAGCAATTGATTCGTTCAATTTAAAGAAGAATGAAGCGATTTTATTTTAAAACAAATAATTATTTGTTGGTTAAACCACCCACTAAAATGGTAATCATATTTTCAGTTAAAGCTTCTGCACTAATTTTTTTTGTTGATCTATGCCAGCTTTCAATGCCACCAATGGCGTGTAATAAAATAAGTACAGCAGTAGGAGCGTCTATATTTTTAATTTCTTTATTTCTAATACCTGCTTCTATTATAGCAGCAAAACGTTTTCGATACATTCTGCGTTGATTTTGAAAATTAGAAAGATAGGGGTCTGATAAATGTTTCCATTCACGATCGCTCACATATACTTCTTCGTAATTGTTAATCATTTCATTAATATGAAAGCGAATTAATTCCTCTACTTTTTCAATGGCTGAGATTCTTTTGTATTCAACTTCTTCCATTTTATGCATGAAGCTATTGGCAACCCCAAAGCAAAGTTCGTGCAGCAATTCTGTTTTAGATTTAATATGATTGTAGAGGCTAGCAGCTTCAACACCCACAGCTTCTGCTAAGTCTCGCATACTAGCCGCTTTAAAACCTTTTTCACGAAATAAGGCAGCCGCTTTGGTAACAATTACTTCTTTACGCGAACTATTCTTTTCAATTTTTATTCTAGCCATAAAACGAAGATAATATACTAACGTGTGTTAGCAAAAGAATTACTAAAATATTATGCCTTTGTTAGTTTAATAAGTATGCCATCAATGTGTTAATTTCGCCAGCCTATAATAAAATGTAATTTATGTCTTTAGTAGTAGTAGGATCCATGGCATTTGATGCCATTGAAACACCCTTTGGTAAAACCGATAAAATTATTGGAGGTGCAGGTACCTATATAGCCTGGTGCGCTACCAATTTTGTGCCTGTAAAGCAAATTTCTGTGGTAGGAGGAGATTTTCCTCAAGCAGAGCTGGATGCATTGGCCAATAGAAATGTAAGTTTAGGCGGAGTGCAAATAAAGAAAGAAGAAAAAACATTTTTTTGGAGTGGACGCTACCACATGGATATGAATAGCAGGGATACATTAGAAACACAGTTGAATGTGTTGGCTAATTTTGAACCAGTAGTACCAGAAAATTATCAGGATTGCGAATTTTTAATGTTAGGTAATTTGGCGCCATCAGTACAATTAAGCGTAATTGATCAATTAAAAACCCGACCCAAATTAGTGGTATTAGATACCATGAATTTGTGGATGGATATTGCCATGGACGATCTTAGAAAAACATTAGCAAAAGTAGATGTGTTGATGGTGAATGATAGTGAAGCAAGACAGTTAAGTGGAGATTATTCATTGGTGAGAGCAGCAGCAAGCATAATGAAAATGGGCCCTCAATACGTAATTATAAAAAAAGGAGAGCATGGAGCATTGTTGTTTCATGGGCAAAAAGTATTTTTTGCACCAGCATTACCATTAGAAGAAGTGTTTGATCCTACAGGTGCCGGAGATACATTTGCAGGAGGATTTATAGGGCATTTAGCTAAAACAAAAGACATTTCATTCGAAAATATGAAAACAGCCATCATTGTGGGAAGTGCAATGGCTTCATTTTGTGTAGAGAAATTTGGAACAGAACGATTAAGAGAAATCACCAAGGCCGATATAGATAAGCGATTAGAAGAGTTTGTGCAGTTGGTAAATTTTGATATTGCATTAGGATAATTATTCACAAAAAAAAGCTCGCAAAGCGAGACAACGGGGGGGAACAAAACATGAAAGTAGCAGTAGTAGGCGCAACAGGATTAGTAGGAAATAAAATGTTGCAGGTATTAGCAGAGCGTAATTTTCCAGTATCAGAAATTGTACCGGTAGCATCGGCCAAGTCAGTAGGAAAGGAAGTAAGTTTTAAGGGAAAGAACTACAAAGTAGTTAGTATGGAAGATGGAATTGCGGCAAAACCAGCCGTTGCCATTTTTTCGGCAGGAGGAGGAACCTCATTAGAGTGGGCACCAAAATTTGCAGCAGCAGGTATTAAGGTGATAGATAATTCATCTGCATGGAGAATGGACCCAACCAAAAAATTAGTAGTTCCCGAAGTAAATGCGCATGTATTAACAGC
>JAVHPL010000113.1:0-2695 GCA_036170555.1 Sediminibacterium sp.
GCCAGAGCCCTTCTCCTGCTGGCCATTCACTGCCATGAAGTCCGCCGTGTATTCCTATAGATTTTAATTCATTTTTTCAAAAACAAAATAGTAATAAAATAAGTGTATTGTCTGCACTAAGAATGAATGCCACATTTCCGTATGTATTACCCAATGTATGGTTGCCAAGCAATCCTATTATAGATGTAATGGATGCAGGGTTAAGAGACAATTATGGGCAAGAATCTGCGCTACGTTTTATAGCCGTATTTAAAGATTGGCTTCAACAAAATACCAGTAAGGTAGTATTAATACAAATTAGAGATAGAAGTATGAGTGATTGGGATAAACCATTAGAGAGTAATTCATTAATAGGTTTTTTAACAAAGCCATTTTTAATTTTACAAAACAATTGGTTTAAGATGCAGGATTATTATCAGCATGATCAATTAAGTTATCTACATCAGAGTTTTGGAAATTCTTTTCATAGAATTTCTTTTCAATATATTCCTTCAAAAAAAGAAGCGCCAGCCAGTTTAAGTTTTCACTTAACCGCAGCAGAAAAAAGAGATATAGCCAATGCTATTCATAATCCATTGAATCAGCAGGAATTAGACCGATTAAAATTATTGATGAAAGAGAATTGATGAACCATAATTACAACGCTTTAGGTTGAATTAATTGAAAGGCATCTTTAATAATTTCAATATGAAAAGTGTCGGTAGTTTCTCTAGGTTCTCCATCTATATGAAGAGGGGCAAGCTTAGGGTTAAGGATGGTGAGTGAAGGAGTTTGAAAATAAATTACACTCTTACTACTCATATCTTGTACCAGTTGTTGTAATTTATTATTGCCACGCATTTGTCTTAATAAAGCAAAAGGTAATTTAGCTTTATTCATTTTTTGAACAATAACAATATCTAATAATCCATCCGATAAACTAGCTTGAGGAGCAATGGTAGCATTGTTGCCAAACTGATTACTATTGGCAATACTAATAAAAAATGCATCAGTAAAAAAAGCAAACTGATCTAATTTAACTTCAAATTGATACGGGTTAGCTTTAAAATAATTAATAATACTTTGTTGCGTGTAAGTAAATAATCCACGCGTAGTTTTTTGTGCAAAATCGTGGGCTACCTGCGCATCAAAACCAATACCACTTAACATACAAGAATAATCCCCATTAATAGTAAATGCATCAACAGGGCGGGCAAATCCTTCGAAAACAATATTCAACGCCGATTTTAGGCGAGTAGGAATATTGGCAGCTCTAGCTAAGCCATTACCAGAACCTGCAGGAATAATTCCAAAACGTACACCGGTATTACGTAGTGAACCAGTAACTTGATTTACGGTTCCATCGCCACCCAACATAATTACATCGGTGAAATGCTCATGTACAATGGCATCTCTAACAATTTCATTATTGCCAGCAGCATTGGTATGAAAAACTTTAAAAGGAATTTTCCTTGCAGTAGTTTCTCTTTCTACCAATAAACGTATACTTTCCTTTGTTGAAGTACCTGAAATAGGATTAATCAGGTAAATAATTTTTCTTTCCATAAACCCACTAATTGGTAAATCTACCATTTCATTAAAGCACTAGCCCAAGTAAAACCACTTCCAAAAGCTGCAATACATACAAGGTCACCTTCTTTTATTTTACCTTGTTCCCAAGCTTCGCATAATGCAATGGGAATAGAAGCCGCAGTAGTATTGCCATAGTGTTGAATATTGTTAAAAACTTTATCGTTAGAAAGTTTTAGTTTTTGCTGTACAAATTGACTAATGCGTAAGTTAGCTTGATGTGGAATAAACATATCCAAATCAGAAACGGTATAGCCATTTTTTGTTAAGGCTTCATTAATTACTTCTGGAAATTTGATAATGGCTTTTTTAAATACAGCAGGACCATCCATGTAAGGAAATAATTGAGCGTTGTCTATCATTTGTTTACTCATAAACATTTGAGAAATTTCAGCATCATCAAAAAGAGCATAGTTTTTTGCACCCCAATGGTTGGCATGAGAACCCGGATTGTACATGGCCAAAGTTTCTGCAGATTCACCATCACTATGTAAGTGTGTACTTAAAATGCCTTGCCCCTCTTTTTGGGCAGGTTGTAAAACAACAGCACCAGCACCATCTCCAAAAATAACCGAAACATTTCTACCACGAGTAGTGAAATCTAAGCCAAAAGAATGTTTTTCACTACCAATAACTAAAATGTTTTTATACATGCCAGTTTTAATAAATTGATCGGCAACACTTAAGGCATATAAAAAACCGCTGCACTGATTACGAATATCTAAGGCACCAATTTCTTTCATTTTTAAAGCACGTTGAACCAAAACACCACAGCCAGGAAAATAGTAATCGGGTGAAAGGGTAGCAAAAACAATAAAGTCAATTTCTTGGGCAGTAGTTCCAGCCCGTTCAATGGCTATTTTAGCAGCTTCAACTGCCATGGTTGTAGTAGTTTCCTCGGTTCTATGAGCGTATCTACGTTCCTGAATACCCGTTCTTTCTTGAATCCATTCATCGTTGGTATCCATATATTTAGTGAGGTCATTGTTGGTAACAATCTGGGCAGGCAAATATTTGCCAATGCCGGCAATCTTACTTAAAGGCATATACAAGCAATTTTTGTAGGATGAAGGTAAGGAAGTTTATACTACACAAAATTCAACTCAATATAGTTATTACTTAAAAT
>JAVHPL010000114.1:0-2688 GCA_036170555.1 Sediminibacterium sp.
ACACAAAATAAAAGATCCAAGATACTCATATTCGGTTTAAATCCTATTCGATCTTCAAATACCTGCGTATATTTTACCAATTGATCATCTGTTTGAAAGTTTTTGGGAAGAATTAGATTTCGGGCATCGAAAATCTCAATTGGCGGATGGGAATGATATTCCTCAGTTAATTGAATCTCTAGATTGGCTTTTAGTTTTTTTAATACCCAATTTATTAAAGTTAAATTAAGGTCGAACAAATAAACAGGGCGAGTTTCCAACAACTCGAACAACTCATCTCGGTAAAATTCAAAGAAAGGAGCTCGGTTATAACAAGCATCTAAACACCTACAATGTTGTAATAACCAATTATCCTTATAAGCAATTTTCACCTCTTTCATCAAACTGCGTTGATTGCGCCCATTTTGCAAGGGAACAGTTAATTGTATGATTCCATTTGCCCCTGGAATCATACACCTATTTCGAAAACTCATTTTTTGATAGTGTTCATATTGCTCTAATTTAATATACCTATTCTGAAATAACATTTTATAGTAGCTAACTGCTCCAAAGTATTGATTTTCAATTAATAAAGTCATTTAAATATAATTTGTTTAACAAGCCTATAATAAAGGCGAAATAATGTAAAATACAGTTTAAATTAACTATAAAATATATTCATTTATATTTTGTAAAATGTTCATTACCAATAATTTATTTATTAAAAAATATACTAAAATTTTTCGCATCAACTTTTATACTTTTTTTTAACCAAAAGACTAATAATCTTAGCCAGCTTTTATAGAAGTTTTAAAGATACAATTTCTTATTTAAGGCGTTCACATCTTACCTGCCTTAACTTCACTCCTATTTAATTAGCCCCAGTTTAAAATGCCTTAAAATGAAAAATTGGGCAATTTCCTAAAACAAAAATGCGTAGCTGATTACCAACTACGCATCCCAATTTAAAATCAAGAAAGTGCTATTTTGAATAAATTGACCCCCTATTCCTCTTTCATCCACTCTGCCAGCAAACGATGAAAATGATGCGTGCCCCGCTCTCTATTTACAGAATACCTTCCCCTACTATAAAAACGAGAACGAATACCTTTTTGAACTTGCTGAACCACTTCTTCATCTTCTGCTTCCACTGTACTCAACCCATTACCAGCTCCTAAATGCAGTTTAGATTCATCATAAACAAATGAAATAAATTTAACCCTAGTTGTAGAAATGGCCAAGGGCTCAATAATGTTTAAGGAAAGCCCCCAAGGGTAAAAATTAAACATCATATTGGGGAATACCCAAAAATAATAGGCGGCTACATTTTTTCCATAATCTAGGCAATCTTTGGGCAAATCAAAGCAGTCTTCACCCGATTTACCTATTCCCAATTGTAAATTGGCGAATTTGTAAATTTCAGTTGTGTAATTTTTAAAATCTATAACAGCGTTTAATGCGGGGTGTACAAAAGGAATATGAAATCCTTCTAGATAGTTTTCACAGTAAAGTGCCCAATTGGCTTCTACAATAAATTCATTGTCTAAATCGGCTCTATGCACCATTTTATTGAGTGGAAGCCATCCTACCCTATTTTGCATTTCTTTAAAGAAATCTTGAAAAGGAAATTGTGGATTTAAGCAGGTAAACAACAATTTACCCCATTCAAATAAGGGCAACTGCTTTAAATGATTATTCTCTGGAATAAAATTTTCCACTTCTTTAAACTCAGGCATAGATATAAATGTTCCATTTAAATGAAACAATCTTCCATGATACTTACACCGTAATTGCTTTAACGCACTACAAGGCTCATAAACCATTAAGTTACCTCGATGGGTACATACATTCGATAAACAAAATAATTGCCCATTTTTGTCGGAAGTAATCACCAATGGCTCATCTAGATATTGTGCTAATAAATGAATGGGATAGGCCATTTCACTTTGTGGTAATAAATCTTTATGACCAATATATTGCCAACAACTTGCAAAAATTTTTTCTTTAGCCAATTCAAAATAAATTGGATTGGTATATATTGTTTTTGAAATAGTTTTTGCTTGTGCAATATTGGGATCTACATAAAATGGAGTCATTCTTTCCTTTTTATAAATATACAAATTGCAGGTGAACAAGTATATTCACTAAATTGCAAAAAATGTAAAACTTGAAAAAAGCAATTATAGCTGGCTGTTTTTTATTTATTTTAATGTCTTGTGCAAAGCCAAAAGATTTTGAATACCGAGATACAAGAAATATAAAAGTAAATAGCATTGGGTTTAATCAGTCTGTTTTATCATTTGAATTGGTTTATTTTAACCCCAATAGCTTTGGCATAGATTTAAAACAAATCAACAGTGATGTTTTTATTGATAGCATGTATTTAGGCAAATTTCAGCTAGATACGATGATGCATATCAATCAGATGAGTGAGTTTGCCCTCCCAGCAAAAATTAACTTAGAAATGAAAACCATTTTACTTAACTCAGCAAAATTGTTACTAAATAAGGAGATGCTCATTCAGGCAAAGGGTACGGTAAAAGCAGGCAGAAATGGCATTTACAAAACTGTACCATTTCTTTATGAAACCAAGCGTGCAATTAATCTTTTTTAGTTGTATGGCTTAATATGACAGGGTTGTTTAGGCTTAGGACCTCCCCCATCTTCTGCACGTTTACAAATGGGTGGCAATTTTTTATACGACTCTTC
>JAVHPL010000115.1:0-13411 GCA_036170555.1 Sediminibacterium sp.
CCAAGCCAGCAGTAGGAACACAGATTATCCAACCAGCTTAAAGCCACGGACGTTAGCTGTAATTTTTCGGACACCCTGCAGACTCAAATTAATCATCTAAAATTCAACTTTGAAATTAAATTCTAAAATGACAGCATGAAATTAAAAATCTTAACAATTGGAGTTTTGTTGACCCAACAAATCAATGCCCAATCCTATAAAGAAATTCATGCTAAAGCAATTATTGTAGACACCCACAATGATTTTTTAATGCAGGTTACAGACAGTGCTTCGGTAGCTTATAGAAATAATGAGTTTGTCTTTGATAAAGATTTAAAAGGCAAAACACATATTGATTTAACCAGACAAAAAGAAGGCGGATTAGATGTACAAGTATTTTCTATTTTTTGTACAGGCGACACGAAAACCCCATTCAGTTTTGCCAACAGACAAATTGATTCATTAGATGTTGTGATTGCCCGACATCCAGATAAAATTGTAAAGGCAACCAATAGTAAAGAATTATTGAAAGCGGTTAAGCAACACAAAATAGTTGCTATGCTTGGTGTAGAAGGTGGACACAAGATAGAAAATGATTTAAGCAAATTAGACTTGTTGTATAAACGGGGTGCAAGATATATGACCCTTACATGGAATAATTCAACATCTTGGGCAACGAGTGCTTATGACGAAACTTTCAAAAAAAATTTGACACAGAAGGGTTTGACAGATTTTGGCATACAGGTAGTAAATAGAATGAATGAATTAGGAATAATAGTGGACATTAGCCATGTTGGCGAACAAACTTTTTGGGATGTAATAAAGACAACTACAAAACCAGTTATTGCTTCACACAGTTCAGTCTATAATTTATGTAACCATCAAAGAAATTTGAAAAATGACCAAATTAAAGCGATTGCAAAAAATGGTGGTGTAATACAAGTAAATTTTAACCCTCCTTTCATTGACAGCAGCTTTGCAAAAAAAGAAAGTGCATTTTTTGTGAAACATAAAATAGAAACTGACTCTCTGATTAAAAGTGGTATGGATGGCTGGGTTATGGAAAATTATCTATATAGCAAGTATAAAGACGAAGTAAACGCTATGAGACCTCCATTATCACTACTCATTGAACATATTGAATACATTATTAATTTAGTTGGAGTAGATTACGTTGGACTTGGTTCTGACTTTGATGGAATTAATATTACACCGCAACAATTAGACGATGTAACTAACTTTCCATTAATTACAAAAGCATTTGTAGACAAAGGGTATAGCGAAAAAGATATCGACAAAATTTTAGGAGGCAATTTTTTAAGAGTACTTAAAGCCAATGAGAAAATTAACGAATAAGAACAACTACGGTCAGACTAAAACTACCGCTAACATTGGTATTGCTGCAAGTGGGGCTGGACGTTGAAACTTCGGCTGTTTGCATCGCTGTACTTTTGTTCGGGCAGACGAGTTTCAATTTGGCATTTTGTTGTTAATTTCAACTTTATATTTTCAATTTGGCAGCGGTTCCGGGCTGGACGTTATAAAATATCCCACCTGCAGCAATACCTGCCCGTTAGCGGTAATGGCACAGCGACACGACAAAAACGAACGACATTAAAATAAATGAGAAAAATGAGAAAATTAAAACTGCAAGTACAAATAACAATTGACGGTTTTATTTCAGGACAAAATGGAGAAATGGACTGGATGTGTTTCCCTTGGACAGACGACATTATTAGTTATGTTAGAGAAATTACTGAACCTGTTGACACAATAATACTAGGTAGAAAACTTGCAGAAGGTTTTATTCCACATTGGGAAAATGTTGTTAAAAATCCAAACGACCCAGAATTCGAGGGTGGTATAAAATATACAACGACACCTAAAATTGTATTTACCAAGACAATTGAAAAGTCAATATGGAACAATACAGAAGTTGAAAATGGAGAACTTGTTGAAGAAATAACTAAACTCAAAAACCAAAACGGCAAAGACATTATAGTTTATGGCGGAGGAACATTTTTAACTTCACTTATAAACGCAAGACTAATTGACGAATTTCATTTATTTATCAACCCAACGGCCATTGGAAACGGAATGACAATTTTTAATGGTTTAGACAAAAACCAAAAATTAAAATTGAAAATAGCTAAACAGTTTGACTGTGGAATTGCATTGACTTGTTATGAACTTGACGAACAAAAGCAATAATAAAGTAAAGCCACATACCGCTAACAGCACCTACAAGAAATTGGCGGTTCAGTGGTTCAATGAAGTTTTGTGCTTCGTATCAAGTTCAGTGCTGGCAGACAGTTTTGTGCTCCGAAATCGCCAACTTCTTGTAGCTGCAAACCGTTGTACGCAACCCTATCGGACACCCTGCACTCTTTCACGTTCCATAACATTTGCCATAAGACTTGAACTTAATTCATTGCTAAGCCTTAACTGTTTGACAATATTTTCAAAATCTTCATCATTACGATTTTGACTAAGTTTAAATGCAGCTTCTATTTTATCAATGCTAATTTCAAAGCCTACAATACCACTCATTTGCTTTTGGACAGAATTAGGTAAAGTATCTAATGAAATAGGGTGTTCAGACTTTTGCTCATATCGGTTGGTTAATCTACGAACAGATTCCCAAAGCTTTTTGCCTTCAATAATTTTTAATTTTCCAGTTATATGGACACTTAAATAATTCCAAGTTGGAGCATTTGGATGATTGTACCACGATGAAGAAATGTAACTATGCACAGGAGATAAAAAAATCACTAAAACATTTTCATCATTTTCAAAGTCTTTCCATTGTGGGTTAGCTTTTGAAATATGACCCCACAAAACTTTATTGCCAGCTTCGTTTATTTCTAAATCAATTGGAATGTGAGTGCCAACAGGGAAAGCAGAACCTTTTGTAATTAAAGTTGCCAGTCCATTTTCATTTATAAACTTATCAATAATACTATTATCAGTTATCTCAAATAATTTAGGTATGTGCATAATTTATACTCTTTCAATTTTACATATAAAGCAACAGGCTTCAGCGTTCCTTGCGTGGAGATATTCCACTCCTATTTCGGTTTCAAATATTTTTGATATAAGCAAATCCACATCATCTTCTCCTACCAATTTGGTGAAAACCATTTTTTGTTCTTTGCTATAACCAATTAATGACAAGGGGAAATTTTCTTTATCAGCTTTTATTTCAGGGGGGAATTGATGAATATTGGAGTAGGCTTCCACGGCGTCCTTGTTTATGAAAATTGGGCCCGATTGATTGAAAGCATTATCAATTGTAAAAGGGCTATGAGATATTAGTAATCTAAAATCTTCGCCAACTTTAAACGGTTTTAGTGATACCCTGCAAGGACCTTTTCCTGTTGCAAGAAGTTCTATAACATTATGCCCAAATTCATCTTTATTTGTTTCTCGAATTTTGGCAGCATATTCTTCACTCAGAGAAACGATTTTAAATTGTTTCATTTTAATAATTTTATTTATGCAAAAATGCGATGAGTTAAAAATTATAACAACCCGAAACTTGCGGAATTAGTTTTCAGGATTAAGTTTTGCAGCTTCCCAACCAAGTATAGCAGTTTTCCGACTACTGCCCCAGTGATATTCACCAATTATTCCAGATGACTTGATAACACGATGGCAAGGAATTATGAATGCGACAGGATTGCTTCCTATTGCAGTACCAATAGCTCTTGAAGCATTGGGGTTTTGAATATTGTTAGCTATTTGACCATAAGTGGAAACATTTCCAAAAGGTATCTGCAAAAGTGATTGCCAAACTTTTAATTGAAAAGGTGTTGCTTTTAAATGGAGTTTTATTTTTCGTAAATCATTCCAATCATTCCTGAAAAAATGCAAAGCATCTTGCTGCATCAAATCTGTTTTTTGAATGAATGTAGCCTTTGGGAAAAAGTATTTTAAATTCTGAATGCCAGTGATTTCATCTATAACAAATGCAAGGTGACAAATTCCTTTACCTGTCGAAGCTATAATTATATTGCCAAAAGGTGTTTCTGCAAAGCTGTAATTAATATTTAAACCTTCACCACCATTTTTAAATTCACCAGGTGTCATACCTTCAATACCAATAAATAAGTCGTGTAGCCTACTTGTACCAGACAAACCAGTTTCATAACTTGCATCGGACAAAGACAAATTTTTCTTTAATAAATCCTTTGCATATTCGACACTTAAAAATTGAAGAAACTTTTTAGGACTAACACCAGCCCAATCTTTGAAAAGCCTTTGAAAATGGAAAGGGCTTAGATGAACTTGCTTTGCAACTTCATCTAAATCGGGTTGCTCTTTAAAGTTTTGCTTTAAAAAAACAATTGCTTTTTCTATTCTATCATAGTCAATCATAACCTTGTAAAGGTACATTGACAAAACTTAAATTAAAATCCGAAACTTGCTAACTTTGACGGACAAAAGGGCTGCATACAACGCGGTTTGGCAATATTGCGGGGCGACGATTATATTCTCAGCTTTTTGTTCGCTATCAGCTTCAGTTACTACCTATAAATAACACCTAGCAATAGAATAAACAATGAACTTTTATTTATAAATTTAGCTGCAGTTACGGGCTGACGATTTTCAAATATCGCCATATCGCCAAGCCGAAACCGTTAGTGGCAATTATAAAACGAAACGTAAACAAATAATATGAACCTATCCAGAATAATAATCAGTGTAACTTTATTCTCATTCATCTTCGCTTGTAGTAAGAATGACGACAATCCAGTAACTCCCCCGAGTTCAAACATTACTTTTTCAAATTCACCATTTGACTTACAAGGTATCAATGCAAAATTTGCCAAGGACATAGCCTACGACAGCAAGACAAGAACTCAGTTTGACATTTGGCTACCTACGTCTAACACACCAACAGGTTTAGTGATATATGTTCACGGTGGTGGTTTTACAAGTGGTGACAAAGATTTTGTATATACAGTTCAATCAGGTGGTGCTTGGGACTTCCCAACAGACATTCGCTACTTACTTAAAAATAATATTGCATTTGCCACCGTTCGATATACTTATTTGAACAATACAGGGGAAACAGAAGGTGTAAAAAAACCAATGTCAGATGTAAGAAGAGCATTGCAGTACATTAGAAGTAGAGCAAGTGACTTTAATATCGACAAAACCAAAATAATTTTAGCAGGAAATTCAGCAGGTGCAGGAACTTCAATTTGGATAGCATTTAATAATGACTTTGCCAATATTTCAAGTAGCGACCCTGTTTTAAGAGAATCAAGCAGGGTCAAAGGAGTAGTAGCAAGAGAAACACAAGCAAGTTACGATATTGAAACACGTTGGGTAAACAATGTTTTTTTTGACTATGGAGTTACTTGGACACAAATATTGGCAAATGAAACAGGAAATATCCAAAAAATATACGGAGTTTCTTCAACTGCACAATACCAAACCCCAGCAATAACAACATACAGAGGAGAGGTAGATATGTTAAACTTAATGACGACTGACGACCCAGAAATTTGGGTTAACAATACACTAAGAGATGTTGTAAATCCTTATAATCCTTACAATGGAGACATACCATCTCATCACGCTTTCCACGCCAGAGAATTAAAAAAGAGAGCAGACATACTTGGAGTAAAAAATATAACCTATTATGGAAAAAGTCCAATAATCTATTCCGACCCAAGCAACGAGACTTGGACTCAATTCTGTAAGCGGAAAATCAATGAATAACTGCCACCAACATCGTATTGGCAATAGTGGGGCTGACAGTGATAAACTCAACATTTGTAATTCTATTGGGCATTTGTACAAAAGTTGGACTGACGTTTTTCAAATGCCCCACCATCGCCAATACGTAAACGTTATGCCCAATTATAAAAAAACAGACACAATGCTATATCATATCAAATTAATGAAACGAATTGACAGTGGTGAATGTAAGATTAACATTACCGAAGAAGAACTGTTGACTCGATATGTAGAGCCGTTCATTTATGGTGAGACAATTGTAATCAATGGGACGACTATTGAACCTAAAGGCATTTGGAGAGTGAAAATAACTCAATCTGAAAGTCCAATAGACCAGATT
Organism: Sediminibacterium sp.; assembly: GCA_036170555.1. GTDB lineage: Bacteria > Bacteroidota > Bacteroidia > Chitinophagales > Chitinophagaceae > Sediminibacterium. The sequence goes on from JAVHPL010000115.1 coordinate 6,068, forward strand.
ATTCAGCAAATTGAGCAACAAGACCGAATGGATAGAAGTCCATACTCAATGCTTAGAGCTTCAGCAAAATGGCGTGCCATTGACAAAGTTGAAGATGTCACAGACAAATATATTAACGTAGCACCAGGAAGTAAGACAAGAAAAGCCATTGAAGAAAAAAAACAAAAGATGACCAATAACAAAAAGGTTTTTGTAGTGCACGGACACGACACAGAACTTAAAACAGATGTAGAACTGTTTCTTCGAAGCGTCAATCTTGACCCTATCGTATTGCACAGACAACTTGACGAAGGACTAACTGTAATAGAGAAATTCGAAAAACATTCAGACGTTGTCTATGCACTTATTCTTCTCACTCCAGATGATATTGGTTTCCCTGTTTCTGAAACAGAAAAACCCGAAGAAGAAAGACTTATTGAATATCGGGCAAGACAAAATGTGATTTTTGAGTTTGGATATTTTGTAGGTAAATTAAGCAGAAAGAATGTTTGCTGTATATACAAATCAGGAGTTCAGTTGCCATCAGACTTGAATGGCTTAATCTATAAGCAAGTGAACAAATCAATTGAAGAAATTGGACTATTTGTAATGAAAGAATTAAAGAATGCAGGACTTGATGTAAAATTTGAATAAAATGGATGGATACGATATAGCACAGATTTGTCTGAATGGACACGTAATAACGTCAATGGCGGGCTCATCACCGAGTTTTAGAAAAGATTTTTGTAAGGAATGCGGCTCAAAGACAATTACACAATGTCAAGAATGCAACAAGCCAATTAAAGGATATTATCACGTATCAGGGGTTATTGGTGGTTATCATTATGACGCACCTCGTTTTTGTGATTCTTGCGGTAATCCTTTCCCTTGGATTAAAACAAAGATAGAAACTGCAAAAGAACTTGTTTTGCTTATTGACTCAATATCAGAAGAAGAAAAGCTGGACTTTCAAGAATCAATTGTTGAATTGGTCAAGGAAACTGCAAAAGTTCCTATTGCAAAAGTAAAGGTGAAAAGATATTTCTCAAAAATTGATAGCGACATTTCTGACGGAATAAAAGATATTCTAAAAGACATATTGAATGACAAACTTAAAAAGGAAATATTATAAATAACTGGGCATAACACGAACTGTGCATAAAAACAAATAAATCAAGCTATATTTTTATAATAATTTCTGTCAAACAAAGTTTTGTTTTTAACCACGCCAAAAACTTGTTTTAAAAGCTTGTTAGCTACAGCAATAATGGCCAGTTTTTTGTTTTTACCTTTTGCTACTAGCCTATCAAATAATTCTTTGCAGGCCCCATTTGTTTCTTTGGCATTGAGTGCGCACATGTAAAGGGTATGTCGTATCAATGAACCCCCTTGTTTGCAGATTCGCACTTTACCTCTTATACTACTTCCACTGCTATACTCTTTGGGGCTGAGACCTGCATAGCTGATCAACTGTTGGTATGTTTCTGTATGTTTAAACCCTTGGGTGCTTACGATTAATATTGCAGTAGCACGCTTGCCAATTCCTACAACACTTCGTACTTGCTTTACTAATGCTGGCTGCCAAGCATCTAGTTTATTATATAATGCTACTTCAAACTTTTTAAGTTCAGCCTGCAGATCACGAAGTATCTTTTTATATCCAATTACAATCACCTTACTGTCTATTTCTAACTTAGATAGGGCATGTAATTTATTTTTAAAACTGGTAATTTCAGTAGTGATTGTTTCTATTGCATTATTGATAGCACGGCATTCAAAATAAAGATGGCTGGGCATTTGATAACATTCAGGGCAATTATCAACACCATACATACAAATATGAAGGGCATCTTTTTTGTCAGATTTATTACGCTCTAGCTTCATTTGAATGTAGCGTTTTATCTGTAGTGCATTTACTACACTATACAACGCTTTTTTACGCTCTAAGAAAAAACAAAAGGGCAATTGGTACACGCCAGTTGACTCCATTACAAAATGGTAAAGTTTTCCTGTAAGTAACCAAATATCCTTAAACCCCTGTTCATTGTTGGTAGACTTGTACCAGTCAAGTGAACCTTCAGGAGTTTGGTAACAAACATCTAAAGTATCACCAGATACATCAATACCGCAATACATTTTTTTCACTTGTGTAACTACTTTCATAAAAGGTGTTTTATTGTGAACAATACAGTAAATTAGCTTTACCAAAAAACAAAAGGAAGAACAATTCTTACGTTGCTATCATCCTAGCACGAGCTTAATGGCTCTTCGAACTGTACAGCATAATGTAAGAAAAGGGTGGCAGTGATAAGCGTGTTAGAAAAGCTTAATGCTTATTGGGTTTGACTATCTTATTCTGCCCCCAGTTCTTTCAAATTATCATTGGTAAATCGTGTAGTAAATTTATTCAATTGTAAACATAGGAGGCGTTTGGCTCAATGGCGGGTGACGTGGTTAATTGAACATTCTACCTCGCATCAACTTTTGTGGTGTATTGAAAGTTTTGAGCTCCGAAATCCGCCACTGCGCCAAGCGCCAAAACGTTATAGGCTAGCAGGTAAAATCATTTTTTTGTTACGTATTGAATTCGTATATTTGTACGTATAAAAATATGATTCATGGACTCTAAACTTACATTAAAGCTTGACAACGCTGTGATTGAACAGGCAAAGTCATATGCTAAAAAGAAAAATACAAGTCTTTCAAAGTTGATAGAATCATATTTGGGTCTACTAGTTGAACCGCATGGTGCTCAAGAGGTGACACCCTTGGTTAAAAGTTTATCAGGTGTAGTTGACTTGCCAAAAAACTTTGACTATAAAGTAGAATATAAGAAGCATCTAGCAAATAAATACACTAAGTAAAATGACCAAAGTATTTGTTGACACAGACGTGTGTATAGACTTGCTTTCAGGACGAAAACCGTTTAATGCAACGGCTGAGATTTTGTTTTCGCTTGCTGACTCTGGTAAGATTAAAATATATGTCTCATCTCTATCATTTGCTAACATTGACTATGTATTGCGATCACAGTACTCTACTACACATTCTAGACAGATAATTGGAAAGTTTAAAACTTTGGTAAATGTATTGCAGGTTAATAGCAAGACAATAGACTTAGCTGTAGCATCCGACTTCAATGATTTTGAAGATGCAATACAATACTGTTGTGCTATTGAAAATAGCTTGACTACTATCGTGACTAGAAATATTAAAGACTATAAAAAATCAATGATTAAAGTGTTGACTCCTGAGACATTTGTTTCTATAAATCATTAAGATAATCCACCAGCCTATAACAAAAGGCTTTGCGCAATTTGGGCTTCCACTTTTGGCCCTTCATCTTTTGGTATTGCTAATCAACTGTAGTAATTTGGCTTTAGCTAATCGCGTTTGTAGTGGCCAAGCCAGCAGTAGGATCACAGAATATCCAAACTGTGCAAACACCAACGTTGTACGCCATTTTTTCACACTGAATCAGTTTCTCAAACTATTATTAAAATTCACTAATTTTGTGATCATGAAAATAGCACTTCAATATGTGAGCGATATGAATGGCAAGCCTCAAGCCGTTCAAATGCCAGTTAGCGAATGGGAAAAAGTTTTATCCCGTATACGAAAATCTGAGCAAGTTCTTCAATTGAAGTCAGACTTAAAAATTGCCTTTAAACAGGTTGACGTATTAAGAAAATCAAAAGCCAAAAAACAGACCCTAACTGATTTTCTAAATGAATTATAAAGTTATACCGGTTGACAAATTCAAAAAGGAAGCCAAGCGGTTAGTAAAAAAATATCCTTCTCTAAAATCCGAACTATCTGAATTAGCAGAGGCTTTATCAGCTAACCCAACAATGGGCACAGCATTAGGTCAAGAATCATACAAAATAAGAGTTTCTATTAAAAGTAAGGGCAAAGGTAAAAGTGGTGGTGCCCGTGTTATCACTTACATTATCACACCTCAAAAAGAAGTTTACCTTCTTACAATTTATGATAAAGCCGAATTTGACTCTATCGATGATAAAACTCTTCGAAGAATCATTGAGACTATTTCATCTGAGTAATAATACGGCGTACAACAAAATGTTTATGTCATGGCGGTGCGACATTTTAGCTATAAATATTTAACTTCGATCAACGTTTGCCCACGTGGACAGGACGCGGTTTCAAAAACCGCCACGCCATAAACATCAACGTTAGCGGTCATTGTAAGAAGACTGCCTACAAACTTGAACAGATTTAAGACAAACAAATGAACAACGAAACGACATTAAGAGAGTTTATGCAAAGTGTTTGGAACGAAAAGAATGTTGCAAACATTTCAAAATATTTAGCAGACGAATACATAGTGCATATAGACAACGCTGACCCCTGGGAAGGAAAGACTTTAAACCGAAATGAATTTGAAACACGATTAAACTACACGTTTAATTCATTTCCAGATATTCACTTTGAAATTAAAACTGCTGTATCAGACGGGAATCTTGTTGCAATAACTTGGGTTATGACAGGAACAAATACAGGGAAAATAGGCGAATTACCAGCCACAAACAAGAAGATAGAAGCAAATGGCGCAACTATATATCACTTCGTGGATGGAAAAATTTGTGGACATACGCAAGTATATGACAGAACTACTATAATGAGACAATTAGGTTTTATTTAGATAACTGGGAAATTGCAAAGGGAAAGAACAACGAACCGCTAACATGGAGTTTGCCGCAAGTGCGGCTGGACGGAAGAACAATCGACAGTTTTACAAAGCCCAACTTCAGTTCGGGCAGGACAAGCAACTTTGATCACCAAATCTTAACTTCAACAAAACAATTTTAATCATCAGCGGCACCGGGCGGACGGAATACTAATCCCACACCTGCTGCAAGCCCTAGACGTTGTAGGCAATGCTAACGAAACTCTGGAGAATTTAAAACAACTTTTCTAATTAAACTAAAATGAACAATAACTTTTTTTCTAACTTATTTCTTTGGTTATCATTAATAATTTTACCAGAGATGGTTTTTTCTCAATCAACTGGCTTTACCATTCAAGATGTAAAATTTGAAAGTCAAGGCATCACTCTTGCAGGCTCAATTTTAAAGCCAAAAAATCCATTTGCAGCAGTTGTAATTGTTCACGGTTCTGACCCAGTAAAAAGAGAAATGGAGTTCGCTAAACGTCTTGCTAAAGAAGGTATTGCTGTATTGACATATGACAAACGTGGAGTTGGGGAATCTGGAGGTGTGTACGTAGGACCATCTGTTGGAACGAATAATATTGACACAACTAATCTTAATTTATTATCTCACGATGCAAATGCAGCGGTAAATATATTTCGGACTTATTTGAAAAATAGAAAAACACCAATTGGATTAGTTGGCTTCAGTCAAGCAGGATGGATAATTCCAATTACTGCAAGCAAAAATCCACAAATTGAATTTATCGTTTTATTTAGTTGTCCTACGATAACAACTTTAGAACAACTTCGATTTCAGTTTTACACGAACGGAAATAATAAATTTTGGGAAAATCATACAGATGCTGATGCCCGTGAACATACTAAAAATGACCCTGACAAGTATCAATTCGTGGCGACTGACCCAAAAATTTCTTTGAATACTCTTTCAATTCCTGGGCTTTGGCTTTTTGGAGAGAAGGATATACAAATTCCTGTAAAGTTGTGCATAGAGCAATTAAACACATTTAAAGTTCAAGGCAAACCTTTCGAATATACTTTATTTTCAACATTAGGACACAATACTGCATCTGACAGTAATACAGTACCTTTTGATATTTCAATTCAATGGATAAAGCAGAAAACGTTAACCATTAAAAAGTCTAAAAAAACAAAATAAAGCACTGCCTACAACATTGGGGTTGCTGCAACTTAAAACCGACACTACTAATCAACAGAAATATGAAAAAGTTGAATTATTTATTTTACTTTATACTACTTACACTTCTTAATTCGTGTAGCCAGAAAAATAAAACTGAATTCTACCTTCCGGCAGAGTGGGAACCACAGTCAGGTGTTATTGTAGGCGGACTTGATGATACTGCCACCTTTGAAATGGTAAGTCAACTCGCAAAAGAAATGAAAGTATTCTGTCTCGTTTCTGATTCTACGATAGAAACTTACAAAAAGAAATTATCGGCAGTTGGAGTAAACTTAGATTCTATTCAATTTTTGACTTCATCAATTGAATTTAGCTATGCTCAGCGTGACGGGGTGATATTTTTAAAAAATGGAATGGGTGAAAAGAAGTTGGTAAATTTTGCCTGGAATATGTATGGCTGGTATTTTGATCCCACAATAAAAAATTATATAGACAAGGATAAGAAAAAGAGAGAACTATATACTTCAATTCATCTAAAGGCGTTTCCATATCCTGTAATTACCTCTTCTATGGTTAACGAAGGCGGCGCTATTGAAACAAATGGGAAAGGAACCATATTACAAGTTGAATCAGTAAACATGCATCGTAACCCAAGTATTTCTAAAGAATTACAGGAAGCTGAACTTAAAAAGGTGCTTAATGTAAAAAAGATAATATGGTTAAAAGAGGGTGCGGCAGAAGATCCGTCTGGATGGGGAACGTTAATAACTGAAAACTATTTTGGCATTGGAGTAAAGGGGCACTTAGATGAATTTTGCCGATTTGTAAATGAAAATACTATTTTAATTTCCTTCCCCGACTCCTTAGAAGCAGCACACGACCCGGTTAAAAAAATCACACTGGAGAGAATGAAAATAAATTATGAAATTTTGAAAAATGCTACTGACCAGGATGGAAAACCATTCACTATTGTTAAAATGCCGGTGCCTGATATTGATTACATGACTTTTGCATTAGACACAACCAGTAAAAATGATGAAATAAAATTCCTTTCTCAACAAATTCTTTTTGAACAAAAAAGATTTTCAGTTGGCGACACCGTTAATTTTGTACCGTCTAGTAGTTATCTTAATTTTTTGATTACAAACAAAACGGTATTTGAGTCGAAATACTGGACAGAAGGACAACCTGAAAGTTCTAAATCAAAAGATGAGAAAGCGAAACAAATATTACAACAATATTTTCCGGATAAAAAAATCTACCAGATAAACACAGCGGAAACTAACCACAATGGAGGTGGGCTTCATTGCTGGAGCATGCAAATACCTAAATAATTTCATGACGAACAAAAGCTGCAGCTAACAAGGTATTGCCAAAAGCGGGGCTGAACGGCTTCGATTGGACATTTGTGCAAGGTTCAACTTCTGTTCTTCGATTGAACCTTTGTACTAAAATCCCCACCTTCGCCAAGCCGCAAACCGTTAGTGGTAATTTTTAAGAATCTCAAGTTCCAAAAGAAACTTATATTTGTCAC
>JAVHPL010000116.1:0-2596 GCA_036170555.1 Sediminibacterium sp.
GTTTTTTATTTTGCGAACTCAAAACCACGATTTAAGGGTAGGTAAGGAGTTCTGAGAATGTATCAGGAATATTTTTTGGTTCTTTAGAGGGGATATAAATAATTTTTAACTTTATCAAATGGTATAGGATTGCCTCCATCGTGTTTTTGTAAGTTAATATCCCATTATTCCATTTCATTTTCCCTGGTAAACCTTCTATTACATGAAAATCGAAATAGGCATTTATAACATTCTGATTGTGTAATTTTTTTACCAAATGTGTCATGCTCTCAATTTCACTCTTAATATCTTCAACTGGTATGCCTTCTGCAAATTCATCGTAAGTAAAATTGGTTTCATCAAAACAATAATGCTTTGGGTCGGTAAATACTTTTATATAATCTTTACTCTCTTTAAATAACTCATTAATTTTTTTACAATTTTTAAAAAGCGAAAAGGCACCTGGCAAAAAATCATGTCTCACACTAATGACATCATGTTTCGCTAAAATATCATCTGTAATAAAGTTGCGGATATTTCCATAGATTACATCAATATCACCATAACCCCAAAAATTGTAGCCTTCAATATATTCTGGGAATATATATGCAAGAGCTGGCCTATAATCACAAAACTTATAGGGGTGTTCAAGCCCTACATCAAAACCAAGTTTGGCCGAAGCAATATTTTTGATTTCCTGAAGTGACTTTTGAACCGGGAATACATTTTGAGGAACTTCTTTTGTAGAAAGATCATTGTCAGTAATAATATAAAAATGCACAGTGGGATTATATTTACAGGTGTGTAAAAAATAACCAAAGTACCATGGGAGTTTTCCAAAGTAGCAAATTATTATACTAATAGACATGTTCACTTTAAGTAATTATTGCGGTAAATATTTATCCAATAATTCTTTAAGGTTAGGATTACTTGGAGACGGGGCATCAGCGTTAATAATTTCACCTTGTTTACCAATCAGTATATATCTGGGAATAGTATTGATACTGTATTGTTTAACAAAAGAGGATTTTTTGTCATTAATTAATAAGAAATGATTATTTGTTTCAGTATTATTGGCTAATACATATTTTTGCCAGTTTTGCATATCTCTATCAATTGATACGCTAAAAAAAACAATTTTGTCTTCCGGATATTCTTGTATCAGTTTTTTCCAATAAGGTATTTCTTCTCTGCATGGGGCGCACCAGGTAGTCCAGAAATCCACAAGTATTAATTTTCCTTTGTATTTATCAAGAATATTTTCTAAGCTTATCACTTTTTTCCCGTTAACAGATAATAGGCTGTTATTACTGATAAGATTGGCCCTGGTGTCATTTTGCTGTTGTTGTGATATTAAATTATTCACTATCTTTTTGTAAGCTTTATCCGAACAGATAGTTTTATATTTTTCAATATAGCCCGAAGAAACCTGTATTCTCCTTGTATAAGCCCGACACATCAGTTGGCTTAAAAGATAATCCTTTGCCAGGTCAGTGAAATTGTTTTCTACACTATCAAAACAAGATCGAAATTCAGCCTCATCCTGAATTTTCCATATTTTATAAGGCAGCACTATGTCTGCCATTTCATTAAAGGCAAGACTTGTGATAACAAACTTTGACCTTTCTGTTATCCTATTGAAAACAGGTATAAGCTCCCTGCATTTTTTTTTGTACAGATCATGAACCGCCAAAGTATCTTTATATGATTTGTATAATGAAAACAAACTGGCTGCGTATTCATTTTCAAGATAATTCCTTGCTATTTTTTTAAATCTTTTACTTACCCCATAAGCTTTGGCTAAAGAATCAAAAATTAGCCTGGAAGTAGCTGTTATTTTTGGAATTTCTTTTATCAGTTGTTTTTCCAATTCAATAATTGTATCTAAGGAGTAATTAGACACTCTTGGTTTAAAAGGATATGGTATAATCTTATGGTAAGTTTTAAAAAAGGCAAATTCTTTGTTTCTCCGTTTGCTACCAGCGACTTTAGAAAAAGTAAAGTTGTTATAATATTGCCCTTCCTCCTTCTTTACAAAAATGTGTTCTCCGGGGAAGATAAGAACAATATCATTGGCGAGGAAAAAAGTAGGTTCACGAATAATTGCCATATTTGTCATGCCTTTTTTAAATGCTACGACATTTAAAAAATTCCCCCTTAAATTTAATAGATCTAAATAATAAATCTCTGGCTTATAGTTATCAGAGTCATTAAAAACAGTAGTATCCGGAGTGACATAAACAGGCCGGGATTTTCCATCCAACATTTGATATCTGCTACAAGATGTAAAACATAATAATAATAAGCCTGCGTATAAAGTGAGTTTAATCATGATTGTTTTGTTTAGTAAAATAAGCTAAAGTTTATGTACAATCAACTTTAGCTTATTTAAAATTATACATTTAGGAAGGGCAACCCGCTACATGACATGTTTTATCCGAAGTGCCGGGGTTAGCATAGCACCTTGGTGTTACGCTAACGGGTCCTCCACTACATGGAATAGTATATGGATGGCCGCAGTCACTATCCTGCGTACAGGCAGTTCCATCGCCTCCACTACCCGCCATAATTTTTTTCATTTCCGCCCTGCTCAACTTTCCTTTTATGTTGGCAAGGC
>JAVHPL010000117.1:0-2580 GCA_036170555.1 Sediminibacterium sp.
TATGCCAATGGGTGTAGCTAATAAAATGATATGAGCAGCATCCACCGCTGCTTCTAAAGGCATGATACAATCTACTAATTGAAGTTCCATTGCCTGCCTTGCATGTTCTTCATTAGCATCTACCCCAATCACCTCTTGAACAAAGTCTTTATCCTTTAAAGTCAGCGCCATGGAGCCCCCAATTAATCCTATTCCAATTACTGCAATTTTCATAGCTAGTATTTCAACTTAAAATTTCATTTATTAATTCTGTGAATGGCTTCCTCAAATTTTTCTATACTTCCACATAAACTTATTCTGATATATTCATTTCCTGCAGAACCAAAAATTCCACCAGGTGTAATAAATACATTATTTGTATACAAAACTTCGTCACTTAAAGCATATCCATCTTTAATTTGAGCAGGTACTCTAGCCCAAACAAACATACCCACTTGCTCTTTTGTATAAATGCATTTTAGCATATCTAATAATTCAAATACTTTTTCTCTACGCGCTTTATAAATATTATTTATTGAATCGTACCAATCCTTTCCTAAACCCAATGCAGTAGCAGCAGCTAATTGTACTGGCAAAAACATACCACTGTCCATATTGCTTTTGAAAGTGAGTATATCTTCAATTTTTTCTTTTGCGGCACAAAGCATTCCAACCCTCCATCCAGCCATATTTTGGCTCTTGCTTAAAGAATTCAATTCTATTACACATTCTTTAGCACCTGGAACACTTAACAAACTTTGAGGATGATCATTTAAAATAAAACTATACGGGTTGTCGTGACAAATTAAAATTGAATGTTTATTCCCAAAAGCTACTAATTGTTGAAATAACTCAGTAGATGCCTTTTTGCCTGTTGGCATTTGCGGATAATTAACCCACATCATTTTTATTTTAGACAAATCCATTGATTCTAACGAGTTAAAATTAGGCTCCCAATCATTGTCTTCTGTTAATTCATAATAAATAGGTTGGCCACCAGCTAATTTTACAGCACTGCTATAGGTTGGGTAACCAGGATTAGGTATTAGCACTTGATCCCCTTCATTTAAATATGTCATACAAATATGCATAATACCCTCTTTACTCCCAATTAAAGGGAGTATCTCCGTGTCTGAATTCAATTCTACCTGATACCAATTAAGATACCAATTTGCAATGGCCTTTCTTAAAATAGGAGAACCTTTATACGATTGATATGCATGTACATTGGGCTTTGAAGATTCCTTTTGTAATACCTCTATAACAGAAGGATGCGGAGGTAAATCAGGACTTCCAATTCCTAAATTAATAATGTTTTTTCCTGCATTATTCAGTAATTCAATTTCCCGCAATTTTTGTGAAAAATAATATTCCCCTATCCCATCTAATCGTTTTGCTCTAATTAATTGCATATCATTATCCTTTTATGATTTTACCTTTTTTATATACACCAAATATTTTTACGCTATTCGTTAGCAATTCAATTCCTTTTAACATAGAATCAAGCTGAATTTTTTGATCAAATTCCATGTCGGCATAAAATCCATATTTAAAATTACTTCCAGGAATTGGCATGCTCTGCAATTTACTTAAGTTAATATCTGCTTTGGCAATTGCTTGTAATACTTGAGCTAAAATTCCTTTAGCATGATTTGTTTGAAAATACATAGATGCTTTATTGGCGCCTGCCACTTCAACAACATCCGCTGCTCTCTTTAAAATTAAAAATCGAGTAATATTGGTTTTTTCTGTTTGAATATCTGCACTTAGTATATCTAAGTCAAATAATTCACCGGCCAACTTACTAGCGATGGCAGCAATATGTTTGCTCTTATGTTGCTGTACAAGCTTTGCGCTTAAAGCAGTATCTTCTGTTTCAATTAGCTTCCAATTATATTTTTCTAAAAAATGTAAACATTGTAAAATTGCCATTGGATGACTATGCACTTCTTTAATATCCGATAATTGTACACCTTTATTTACTAACAAATTTTGGCTGATAGATAAATACACTTCTCCAATTACTTTAAGATTTGACTTTTGTAATAAATTATAATTGGGAAGAATACTACCTGCAATAGAATTTTCAATAGCCATCACCGCTCCAGCAGATATTTTTGCATCGGATGTATTTTTTACAAGATCCCTAAAAGAAGCACAAGGCAATACTGCTACTTGATTTCCAAAAAAATGTCTTGCTGCAACTTGATGAAAGCTTCCTTCATAGCCTTGAATACAAATTCGATTGGTATTATTGAACGAAGTAGAAACAATTTTTTTTGTAGGCATATATTGAACCCTTATTTGCCCAAGGGTGGAGGAATAAAAAATCCCGGTAATTTACCGGGACCTATTTAACATTTTTAAAAGTATTAAGCTTTTGCAAACTGGACCCGGCTACTTTTTCTAAAGTAGAAATAAAAGAAAAAATAAAACCAGTTGTTCATGATCGCTTGCATATTCATCAAATGTAAACAATGATGAGAATTTTACAAAATTTTTCATCTACAAAAACTAAGGATCGTTAGTTTAAACATTATACAAAAAAAGCCCCTCCGTGGAAACGGAGCGGCCTCTAACGATTGCTTGCCATATGAAAAA
>JAVHPL010000118.1:0-12967 GCA_036170555.1 Sediminibacterium sp.
AGAAGAAACTATTAGCATAGAAATTCCTGCTGGTGTTCAGGAAGGTATGCAATTGAGTATGGGAGGGAAGGGAAATGCTGGTTCAAGAGGAGGTGCACCTGGAGATTTGATTATTCAAATAGAAGAAGAAGCGCATGAATCATTGCATAGAGATGGATTGAATGTTGCTTACGATTTACACATTTCATTTCCAGATGCAGTTTTTGGTACAAGTATTGAAGTGCCTACCATAGATGGTAGAGCTAAAATAAAAATTCCTCAAGGAACCCATAGTGGAAAAATTTTCCGATTAAAGGGAAAAGGATTTCCTGAAGTACAAGGGTATAATAGAGGAGATCAATTAATTAATGTGAATGTTTGGACTCCTCAATCGGTATCTGCTGAAGAAAAAATAGCATTGGAGAAAATGGCAACAAGTGGAAATTTTATTCCAAACCCTGCAAAGGGAGAGAAAAGCTTTTTTGATAGAGTAAAAGAAGCATTTCATTGAGTTGAATAATGACTCAATGAAAGTTTTACTCATTCTGTTCCTTTCAATTGATAGATTTCTTTTAAATTTCTGCCATATCCATCATAATCTAATCCATAGCCTAAAACAAATCTATTGGGTATAGAAAAACAACAATAATCTATTTTAATTGGATATACTGTTGCATCTGGTTTGTGCAGCAAAACCGCAATTTTAAGTGAGGCTGGTTGTTGATTTTGTAATTGAGGTAGAAATTCATTGAGTGTTTTTCCTGTATCAATAATATCTTCTATAATAATAACATGGCGGTTATTGATATCAGTGTCTAGCCCAATAGCTGTAATTACTTGACCTGAAGATTTTGTGCCTTTGTAAGAAGCTAATTTTATAAAACAAATTTCTGCTTCTAATTCAATTGATTTAAATAAATCGGCGGCAAACATGAATGACCCATTTAAAATAGCAATAAATAGAGGTTTTTTCCCTTTGTAATCGGTATTGATTACAGTTGCCATTTCCTTTATTTTTTCTTGTAATAAAATTTCTGGTATATAAGGCTCAAATGTTTTATCAAATAGGGTTATTTCACTCATTGTTATTTTTTATTTGTAGTTGATTGAATAGGATTGGTTGGTTTTAAATAGAGTTTATGTCCAACTAAGGGAATAGCTGTTTTGGTATAGTTATTAAATTGTAATAGATTTTCTAAACGTATCCCTTCTACTTGTGCAATATAATATAAGCTTTCTCCCTCTTTTACTATATGAAAATCGGTTATTCCTTTTTTTTGCTTTTTTTCTAAATAAATCAACTGATCTTGGTTAAGTATTTCAGTATGATATAACTCATTATATTCAAGGAGTTTACTTAAAGTAATATCATATTGATTGGCTATTGCCAGTAATGAAACACCTTCATTTGCATATATAACTTTACATTGATTAATCATAAATATTCCTTCAGGATATAGTAACTTTTTAGAAGGATTTACTGTATTGGTATTTGATGGTTTATCATTTTCAATTGCTTCTTTTTCTTCTATATTATTTTCGTTTATAGGAAGAATAGTATTATTCATGGTATTCTGCTCAACAGGTTGTGCAGTGATGCCATTCGTTTCCATTGTATGTATGGGCTTATTTTGTTGAGTTACACTATTCATAAGATTCATTGCCCTTACATTATATTGATCTAGTTGATTTTCTTGTATCAATTTGATTAACTTATTAGGATAATTTGATGCTGTGGCATATCCAGCTTTTTTTAAACCATAAGCCCAGGCTTCATAATCAGTTGGATTTAATTTAAAAAGAAAATCATAATGTGATCTTGTTCTTAAAAAATTTGAATGATCTATATACGATGCATCAGCATTTGGGTATACTCTAAAACATTCTCCTCTTTGATCGTCATCATGATAGGTTTTTGCACCTGTCCACTCAGGTTTGCATTTGATGCCAAAATGATTATTAGATTTTTTTACTAAATCGCTTTCTCCAGATTGTGATTCAAGTAAACCTTGTGCTAAAGTGATAGCTGCAGGTACACCCGTACGAATCATTTCCTGAATGGCTAATTCACTGTATTGCTGAATATACATAGCTGTTTTTTCTTTTTGGGCATTACTTGCTAGCGAAAATAAAACTGCTATAAAAGTGAATAATTGCTTCATACACATTTCTTTTTTATAAGAGAAATACCATCTCTTATGGTTAAAATTACTTGCTCCGTTCTTGGGTCATTTTTCACGTGTTCATTAAATGCATGTATTGCTTTTGCATTTTTCCCTTTTATGGTTTCCTCTAATACCTGCCCATGAAACAATACATTATCTGCTATAATAATGCCATTATCTGACAAAAGAGGAACCAGCATTTCATAATAGTCTATATAGGCAGTTTTATCTGCATCTATAAAAACTAAATCCCATTGATAGGGAAGTGTTTGAATAATATCCCGAGCATTTCCTAAGTGTAAAGTTATTTGCTTATGTTCATTGTATTTGCTAAAATTTTCCTTTGCCATGTTGGCATCATCTGGCCTGATTTCTATTGTATGCAGTATACCTCCTTGTTGTAACCCTTTTACTAAACAAAGGGCACTATAACCAGTAAAACTACCAATTTCTAAAATGTATTTTGGTTGCTGCATGATACTAATCATACTTAAAAATTGCCCTTGAATATTGCCACTAAGCATGTGCGCTTTTGGATGCGATAAGCTAGTTTGCTCATTTATTTTAGCTAAGCCTTTGGGTTCTGGTGAAGAATAATGGTTTGCATAAGCTTCTGCTAGGGGATTTATAAATTCCATATTAGGCAACTAAAGGTTCTTTCTTAGAAATAAATAATAAACCTAAAAAAGTAATAATACCATTAATGATGAGCAATTCTAGGCCAATTTGGAAACTCCCGAATAATACATTTTGGTATTTGTCTAATAAGAAACAAATAATAGGAGATGCTATACACACGTAAGGAACCAATGCATCATTTACTTGTTTTTTAGTAAGAATTCCAAATGTGAATAAGCCTAGTAACGGGCCATAAGTATACGCTGCTATTTTTAATAATAATCCAATCATACTAGGATCATTTACCCATTTAAAAATCATTACAAATAAAAGAAAAATTACTGCAAAACTTATATGTACTCTTTGTCTAATTTTTTTCTGCTTAGATTCAGATAAATCTTTTCTTCTTTGAATGCCTAGAATATCTATGCAAAAAGTAGAAGTTAACGCTGTAATGGCTCCATCAGCACTTGGAAATAAAGCCGATATTAAAGCAATGATAAAAATGATGGAAACGAAAGGGGGCATATGCTCTAACGCAATGGTTGGGAAAATTTTATCACCTGTTACGTTTATATGTAACGTGTTTGCATACAAATACAAAAGCCCACCTAAGAATAAGAATATAATAATTACCGTAGCTAGTACAACAGACATGGTAAGTACATTTTTTTGAGAATCTTTTAAATTTTTTACAGAAATATTTTTTTGCATCATTTCTTGATCCATCCCAGTCATTGTTACGGTAATAAAAGCTCCTGCTATGATTTGTTTTACAAAAAACAATTTACTATTCGGATCTAGTACAAAAATGGTAGAATATCCTTTTTCACTCATTAATTGAAGACTTTCTCCTAAACCCAAATTAAGTTCACTGAGTATATAAACTACACAAATAATAAGTCCGAGTAACATACAAGTTGTTTGTAAAGTGTCTGTATACACAATGGTTTTAACTCCACCCTCGTAAGTATATAATAAGATCATTACTAATATAATAAGTGTAGTTGCCCAAAATGGTATATGAAAACTATTAAGGATTGCCTCTTGTAAAATGTTAACCACTAAATATAATCTAGCCGTGGCGCCCAATACCCTTGAAAGTATAAAAAATGAGCTTCCTGTTTTATAAGAATGGTAACCTAAACGGGAACTTAGGAAATTATAAATAGAAGTAAGGTTAAGCCGATAGTATAATGGTAGCAATACAAAGGCAATTAACATATAGCCAATTAAATATCCGAGGGTAATTTGTATATATGCAAAAGATTCCTTGGCTACAGCACCAGGTACACTTACAAATGTTACCCCACTTAGTGAGGTTCCTACCATTCCAAAAGCAACCAGCATCCAATTGCTGTTTTTATTTCCAATGAAAAAGGAATGGTTGTTGCTATTTTTGCCTGTATACCAGGCTACTGTTAATAAGATTAAAAAATATCCAATCACAAAAGAAAATAATAATACAGGCGACATATAGGTTTATTAAACAGTTGTTGTAAGAATTTTGTAAAGTAATAAAAATTATTCAGGTATTTTGCTCAACCTAATACAGTTTTATGGAGAATAAGCATGTTACCGTTTTTTGTGGTTCCAAATCTGGTATGAATCCAATGTATATTATTGAAGCCAATGCACTTGGTTTGCTAATGGCCAAGCATCAATTTACATTGGTATATGGAGGCGGTAATAAAGGAATGATGGGAGCCTTGGCCGATGCTGTGATGCATGGTGGAGGCAAGGTAATTGGAGTTATTCCTGAATTATTATTAGAATGGGAGCAACAACATCAAGGAATCACCGAACTTAGAATTGTTAAGGACATGCATATTCGTAAGAAGTTACTGTATGAGCTAGGTGATGCAGCTATTGTATTACCAGGTGGTAATGGCACCCTTGATGAATTATTCGAAATGCTTACTTGGAATACGCTTCATATTCATAATAAGAAAATTATTTTGCTTAATTGCGGTGGATATTACAATCATTTAATTGCACATATAAATACCATGTTCTCTGAAGGCTTTTTATATGAGAACTGGCAGGAAAGATTAATTGTTTGTAATAGTGCTGCTGAAGCTATTTCTTTTTTGCATGAAGATAAACACCAAATCCTCCCCTAAATATAGGTTGTGGGTCTCCAAATTGATCCCGATAGGGAGAGTTAAATGCCTGATTTAAATCAATCATAATGGTAAAATGAGAGAATCTACTTCCTACTACTCTTGACCCATATCCAATACCTCCCAATAAACTTGGGGCTTGGTACCTAAATTTTTCTGCTAAGTTTCCATTACTAAAATTTCTATCAGAATGTACCCAATTATACTCTGGTTGAATTTGTAAATGCAAAAAGGGAAGAGGCCAAACTCTTATAAATACACCACCTCCATAATTGATATTTTTATCTTTATAGTAAGTTCCACTTTGCGTGTAATAGTTGAAATTAATAACTGCTCCTGCATCTATCCAATTATTTAAACTGTAGCCTACTTCTGGATTAAATCCTAGGTTGAAAAAATTATTTGATAGCCCAAGATTTAAGCTGCTACCAATAAAAACCCTATTTCTATCAAACCCCTTTATGGTTTCGGGGGAAGTTTCTTGAGCAACGCCAATTCCTGTAAAAAAAACAGTCGCAATAAATACACACAATACCTTTTTCATCATTATTACACTTTTGTAAAAATTAATTCTTAATGTCTACCACTTTTCCTGCGTTTAAAATATTATTTGGATCAAATGCAAGTTTGATGTTTCGCATTAATTGTAAATTGGCTTCTTTAAAAACAGTATGCATATAGGGTTTTTGTATTAAGCCAATACCATGTTCCCCACTAATAGTGCCTCCTAAGCTTTTTACTAGTTCAAATAATGCAGTTAAAGCCGTGGTCATTTCTGTATTACCATGACTATTTTTGATGGTAGGATGATTGATGCGAATATGTAAATTGCCATCTCCAGCATGACCATAACAAACCGCCTTAAATCCATATTTTTTTCCTAATTCTTTTGCTCCTTTAATTAGTGTAGGCAATGCTGCTCTAGGAACTACTGTATCTTCTTCAATGGTATATCCACTGGCTTTTACTGCTTCTGCTGCTCTTCTTCTCAATTTCCAAAGTTCTGCTTTTTGTTGTGCATCATCTGCAAAGAAAATCTCTCCAGCCTCAAATTGTTCCAGCAATGCTGCAATGGCTTCCATTTCTCCCATCAACACATCCATATTGTTTCCATCCACTTCAATAATTAAGTGTGCAGCTATTTCATCGTTCACTGGTACAGTAGAACTTTCTACCATCGCACTTACTATTTTTAATGCATCAATTTCAATTAATTCTAATGCACTGGGAGTAAACCCTGCTCTAAAAATGGCGCTAACTGCTGCACTGGCATTTTCCAATGAAGCAAAAGGTACCAGCATGAGTAAATCGAATTTTGGATGTGGAATTAATTTGAGTACTATTTTAGTAACAATCCCCAATGTGCCTTCGCTTCCTACCATCAATTGGGTAAGATTATATCCAGTTGAGTTTTTAAGTACATTGGCACCCGTCCAAATTATTTCTCCAGAAGGTAATACTACTTCGAGGTTTAAAACATAATCTTTTACAACACCATATTTAACTGCCTTAGGGCCTCCACTGTTTTCTGCAATATTTCCTCCAATAAAACAGCTTCCTTTGCTACTGGGGTCGGGCGGGTAAAATAAGCCTTTTTCTTTTACTGCATTTTGCAATACTTCTGTAATGACGCCAGGTTCTGTTGTTACTTGTAAGTTGCGTTCATCTATTTCAAGGATGCTATTTAATCTTTCTGTACTAAGCACTACTCCTCCTAAGTGTGGCAATGCACCTCCACTTAATCCTGTTCCTCCACCTCTAGGGGTTACGGGTAAATGATGCTCGTTACATACTTTCATTATTGCGGATATTTCCTCCGTATTCTTAGGCTTTAATACAACTTCAGGATAAAATTGTAGATGTTCTGTATAGTCGTGCCCATAATATTGTAAGTTTTCATCGTCTACCAATATATATTGTTCTCCCACAATGGATTGAAAGATTGCAGCAATTGCGGATGTTATACATCTTGTATTAGAAACAATGGGCATTCCGTTAATTTTTGTAAAATTAGCTGCTTAGCATCAGAAACTGTTGGAAAAATGATTGAGAATGATATTTTTTTATTAATTTTTTAATGAACAAGCTAATTGTTTAATTATGTACATATAAAAATGATATTTTATTAAATATAATTCATTAAATAGATCATTTATTACCTAATGTTAACGTGTATAGGCTACACAATCATTATGCAAAAAAAAATAAACCCTGTACTTTCGCAACTCTTTTAACTAACTAATGATTGTTTATTTATGTCTTTACCCACTGCACAATTCAATATAAAAAAATTAGTATCTCTTGGATTTTCTGAACAAACTGGAATTCATTATCAACTTTCTCCTGAACAATTAGTAACACAAACAGTAGCCAAAGGGCAAGGTGTTTTAAATAATACTGGTGCACTTTGCATTAATACTGGTGAATTTACGGGTAGAAGCCCTAAAGATAAGTTTATTGTACAGGATGCTATTACAGAAAATACCGTTCATTGGAATGATTTCAATACACCCATGGATGAAAAGTATTTTCTGCTACTTCAAAAAAAATTACTGAATTACTTGGGTCAACAAAAAGAAGTTTGGGTGAGAGATGGTTATGCATGTGCCGATGAAAATTATCGGCTAAATATTCGGGTGATTAATGAAAATCCTTGGAGTAACCTGTTTGCCTATAATATGTTTCTTAGGCCATCTGTTGAAGCTTTGGAAACTTTTGAACCAAGCTGGCAAATTATTCAAGCACCTAATTTTAAAGCCGATCCAACGGTTGATGGTACCAGACAACACAATTTTACCATTGTTTCATTTAAACATAAAACCATATTGATTGGGGGATCGGGTTATACTGGTGAAATAAAGAAAGGCATATTTACTATTCTTAACTATATCCTTCCTCAAGAAAAAAATGTGTTGAGCATGCATTGTAGTGCAAATATGGGCAAAGAAGGAGACGTGGCTATTTTTTTTGGATTAAGTGGAACGGGTAAAACAACCCTCAGTGCAGACCCTAATCGTAAATTAATAGGAGACGATGAACATGGATGGAATAATAATCATGTATTTAATTTCGAGGGTGGCTGTTATGCAAAAACAATTGATTTGAGTGAAGAAAAAGAACCTGAAATTTTTCATGCAATTAAACCAGGTGCCTTGTTAGAAAATATTGGTTTCTTTGAAGGCACCAACCAAATTGATTTTAGTTATAAAGGGATTACAGAAAACACAAGGGTAAGTTATCCACTACATTATATTTCTAATGCATTGGAACCAAGCATTGGTGGATTGCCTAAAAATATATTCTTCTTAACCTGCGATGCTTATGGTGTTTTGCCTCCTATTAGTAAACTCTCACCGGGTTTGGCAATGTATCAGTTTATTAGTGGATATACTGCTAGAGTAGCAGGAACAGAAGCGGGAATTACTGAACCTAAATCTACTTTTAGTGCCTGTTTTGGAGCTCCCTTTTTGCCCTTGCATCCGGGTAAATATGCCGAAATGTTGGGGAATAAAATGAAAGCACATTCCGTAAATGTATGGATGATTAATACTGGTTGGAGTGGGGGTAGTTATGGTGTTGGAAATAGAATGAAATTGAGTTATACCCGGTCTATGATAACAGCCGTTTTAAATGGATTATTAAATCAGGTTGAAATGGTGAAACATCCTATTTTTGGAATGATGATACCTACTACCTGTAAGGATGTTCCTTCCGAAATATTAAATCCAAGGAATACATGGGAAGATAAATTGGCTTATGATGTAACTGCTAAGAAATTAGCAAAAGCTTTTATAGATAATTTTCAGAAATATGCTGCTGGTGTAAACGAAGAAATACTTGCGGCTGCCCCCCTTATTAGCTGAGAACAAACTAGAGAAATTGTTCGATTGCCTAATCAATGCCTCCAAGAAATTGGGGGCATTATTTTGATAAGAAATTACCAGCTATACGCATCCCTTTTTCGTCTTCCACTACTTTTTTCATCAATTTTTTTAAGCCTTGGGGTAATTGTTCAATTTCAGCTTCATTTAATACGTGTACAATTTCAAAAAACTCATCTTCATCATCATAATAGCCAACATACAAATCATAAATACCATTTGGATGTAGCCGAATGGAAATTTCTAGATCTTCTTCATATTGATGCATAGATATGATAGACCATTGATCATCTTCTTCAAAATTAAATAATATTTCTACAGGGTCTTTGCTTACAACATAACCCACCAACTTATCTATTAATTCGCTAGAATGGTTTTGTACCAATTCTTGATAATCCATTTTATTTTCCCTTTAGAAATTAATTAAAACAAGCCAAATAAAGTACCATCTACCTTGTTGATGATTTCACCAAAATGCTCTTCGTTTTCGGCAAATTTATTCTTATCGCAATCAATTATTAACAGTGGCCCTTCTTTGTAACCATCAATCCACTTGTTGTAGTATTCGTTTAGTTTTTTTAAATAATCTAATCGAATATTCTCTTCGTATTCTCTTCCTCTTTTTTGAATTTGTGAAACTAAGGTAGGTACAGAGGCTTTTAAATAGATCAGCAAATCAGGGGGCTGAACCATTGTTCTTAAGGTTTGAAAAAATTGATAGTAATTATCAAAATCACGTTTACTCATCAATCCCATTTCGTGTAAATTGGGCGCAAAAATATTGGCATCTTCATATATCGTTCTATCTTGAATAACGGTTTCAGTACCATGTTGTATTTCAAGTAATTGATTAAGCCTACTATTTAAAAAATAAATTTGCAAATTAAAACTCCAACGAGGCATATCCTCATAAAAATCCATCAGGTATGGGTTGGTATCTACATTTTCAAACTGGGGTATCCAGCGATAATGTTTACTCAGCATTTCGGTGAGCGTTGTTTTACCAGCGCCAATATTTCCAGCGATTGCTACGTGTTTTGGTTTTTTGGGTTTTGCCATTTCTTGAATGCTGATTTAAGTTTTGCAACTTAAGTAAACTAATCTAATTTCCGTTTAATTAACACTAATAATTCAAACCTACTGCCTCTCTTATTATTTTTAAGGTTTCCGAAGCCCTTGCTCGGGCCTTATCTGCTCCTTGTTTAATTAAAAAATGCAATAGTTGGGTATTGGATTGAATATCGGCAGCCTTTTCTCTTATTGGTTGAATAAATTGAACCATATCTTCTGCCAATTGCTTTTTCAGGTCTCCATAACGAATAATACAGTTACCTGCAGAACTCGCATTAAAATCGGCTTCAAACTTTTCTACCGTATCTTTTGCACTCACCTGATTTAGTAAGGTAAATAAATTTTGAATATAATCGGGCTTTACAGCGTAAGGAGTTGAGGGGCCTTGATCGGTTTTAGCTTTCATGATTTTTTTTCGGATGCTGTCATCAGTATCAGCCAAATAAATGGTGGCCATTTGATTTTCGCTTTTACTCATTTTCCCATTCCCATCTAAACTCATGATCTTAATTAATTCGCTACCATAATTAAAAGCATAAGGTAGCGGTAATACATCCCCATATCGGTAATTAAATCGCTCTGCAAAATTTCTGGCCATTTCTAAATGTTGCTCCTGATCCTTTCCTACAGGCACTTTAACGGCTCGTTGTATAATTACATCTGCAGCCATGAGTACAGGATAGGTAAGTAATCCTGCATTTACATTTTCTGGTTGTAACCTTACCTTGTCTTTGAAAGTGGCTGTTTTTTCTAACTCTCCTTTATATGCTAGCATATTTAAATAGAGGTATAGTTCTGCAATTTCGGGTACATCACTTTGTACATATAATGCCACTTTATCTGGATCTAAACCACAAGCAATATTTTCTGCTATTACTCTGTGAACACTATTTTTTAATTCTTTGGTATCTGGATGAGTTGTTAAACTATGCCAATTTGCTACAAAAAAGTAACAATGATAATCGTCTTGCATGCGCACATAATTACGCATTGCCCCAAAATAGTTTCCTAAATGAAGGAACCCTGTTGGGCGGATTCCACTAACCACAACCTCTTTTTGCATAGTGGGCGAAGATAAGTATAGTATATAGTTCATGGTTCATGGTTCACGATTTTTTTATGCTGGCATCAAAAGAAATCGGAAATTGGCATGCGAAAACCTTCAATTAAATTGTATTAGCAATATATCAACCATATTATCTTCTCCCATCGAGTACCTAAAAGGTGTTGGGCCATTAAAGGCAGATATGCTTAAGAAAGAGCTGAATATTTTTAATTTTGCTGATTTGCTCAATCATTTTCCTATACGTCATATAGACAAAACAAAAGTTAATGCAATTAAAGAGATCAATGCTTTTACCGATTTTATTCAAGTAGCTGGCACTTTAACTCATTATGAAATAATAGGAGCGGGTCGTTCAAGGAGACTTATTGCTCAAATAAAAGATAGTACGGGGGTATTAGAACTTACCTGGTTTCAGGGAATTAGTTGGGTAGAAAAGGGGTTGCATATTGGATCTGATTATTTGGTTTTTGGGAAAACAGGTTTTTTTAACGGAAAGGCTCAAATGGTTCACCCAGAAATAGAGGTTTTTATACCTGCCAAAACAGGTGCTAAAGCTTTTTTAGAACCAGTGTATCCTTCTACAGAAAAACTAAAAGCAAGGGGATTAAATGGCCGACAGTTAGCTAAATTAACCTATGTTTTGTTGGGTTTATTGCAACCTAAAGATATACCTGAAAATATTCCCAACTATATTTTGAAAGAAATGAAATTACTGTCTCGCTTTGAGGCATACGCTTCTATTCATTTCCCCACTTCTGAAATGTTATTTAATAAAGCTTTGGAGCGTTTGAAATTCGAAGAACTATTTATTGCACAAGTTCGGCTTCAATTGGTTCGATTACAAAGAAGCCATGCCAGTAAGGGGGTTTTGTTTGAAAAAGTAGGCAACTATTTTAATGACTTTTATAATAAATATTTGCCATTTACTTTAACAGGTGCACAAAAAAGAGTGTTAAAGGAAATTCGAAATGATACTGCTAGGGGTAGGCAAATGAATAGGCTTTTGCAAGGTGATGTTGGAAGTGGTAAAACGATCGTTGCGTTATTAAGTATGCTTTTGGCCGCAGATAATGGCTATCAAAGTTGTTTAATGGCGCCTACTGAAATTTTATCTCAACAGCATTATTATGGGTTAAAAGACTTGTTAAAAGAAATGCCTTTAGAAATTGCCTTGCTTACAGGTAGTACAAAAACCGCAGAAAGAAAACGAATTCTTAAAGGGCTTATGGATGATTCCATTCATTTTGTTGTAGGAACCCATGCGATTATAGAAGAAGTAGTTCAATTTAAAAATCTTGGCTTAGTAATTGTAGATGAACAACATCGCTTTGGAGTAGCGCAAAGAGCTAGATTATGGGAAAAAGCAACTATACCACCTCATGTTTTGGTAATGACTGCTACACCAATCCCAAGAACATTGGCCATGACAGCTTACGGAGACTTAGAATACAGTGTAATGGATGAACTGCCACCAGGTAGAATTCCCATTACAACGGTTCAAAGAAATGAAATGGCTAGAGCAAACGTGATGGGTTTTGTGAAGGAGGAAATAGATAAAGGCCGTCAGGTATATTTTATTTATCCTTTAATAGAAGAAAGTGAAAAATTGAGTTATGAAGATTTAATGCAAGGGTATGAGCAAGTAAAAAGTTTTTTTCCTGAACCTAAGTATAAAATAAGTATGGTTCATGGGAGGCAACCTGCTGATCAAAAAGAAACCAATATGCAACGTTTTGTAAGCGGGGATACCCAAATTATGGTGAGTACCACTGTTATTGAAGTAGGGGTTAACGTTCCTAATGCATCTGTCATGGTGATAGAAAGTTCCGAAAAATTTGGCTTATCACAGCTTCACCAGTTGAGAGGTAGGGTAGGAAGGGGAACGGAAAAGAGTTTTTGCATTTTATTAACGGGGAGCCGAGCAAGCAAAGAGGCAAAAGAGCGTATCAATATCATGTGCGCAACCAATGACGGGTTTAAAATAGCCGAGAAAGATTTGGAAATAAGAGGGCCTGGCGATATAGAGGGAACCAGGCAAAGTGGGGCTTTAAACTTTAAGTTAGC
>JAVHPL010000119.1:0-12148 GCA_036170555.1 Sediminibacterium sp.
TGAAGAAAGAATTAGAAGAAGGCATGAAAGAAAAGGATAACAACCCAGCTTAATTATTTAAAATTACACGGCCTTTGTTTCGGTTTACTTCAATCAAAGACTATCATACTGCATTACAGAACGGCCAAACCACCTGTGTGGAGGCTGTTCATTTTTATTTACAGGCTATACAGCAACAAGTAATACTGAATGCCTTTATAGAGGTATTTGAAAAAGAAGCGCTAGAAACAGCCGCCGCATTAGATCTTGAAAGAAAAAACAGTGGCACTATTGGCCCCTTACATGGGGTGGTAGTAGGATTAAAAGATGTAATCTGTTACAAAGATCATCAAGTAAGTGCCTCCTCTAAAATCTTATTTAATTTTACATCGGTTTATAATGCTACTGCAACTCAACGATTAATTGATGCAGGTGCCATTATTATTGGTCGTCAAAACTGTGATGAATTTGCCATGGGCAGTAGCAATGAAAATTCTAGTTACGGACCAGTAAAAAATGCCCTGGATCATACAAGAGTTTCCGGAGGATCTTCTGGAGGATCTGCAGTATCGGTACAAGCAGCGTTATGTATGATAAGCCTAGGAAGTGATACAGGAGGCTCAGTACGTCAGCCAGCAGATTTCTGTGGCATTATTGGATTAAAGCCAACCTATGGGCGTATTTCTCGATATGGATTAATTGCCTATGCATCTTCCTTTGATCAAATTGGAATATTTGCAAACAGCATTGCAGATGCAGCGCAGGTGCTAGAAACTATTGCAGGTAAGGACGAATTTGATAGTACCGTTTCGGAAAAACCAGTAGCCGCCTATTCACAAGCCATACAAAATTCAACAAAAAAATACCGAATTGCTTATTTTAAAGAATCTATTGAACACCCTGCATTAGATGCTGATATTAAAACTCAAACCCTAGCACAAATTAAAAAAATGCAGGCAGCGGGTTATACGGTAGAACCAGTTGATTTTGAATTATTAGAATATGTAGTGCCCACTTATTATGTATTAACTACAGCAGAAGCCTCTAGCAATCTCTCTCGTTTTGATGGAGTACGATTTGGACACAGAACCGCTAAAGAACATATTGATTTAACTACTTTATACAAGGCCTCTAGAAGTGAAGGTTTTGGCGAAGAAGTAAAACGAAGAATACTCTTAGGAACATTTGTATTGAGTGAAGGATATTTTGATGCCTATTTTACCAAGGCACAACAAGTGCGTCAGTTATTGAAAAAAAGAACCGATGAATTGTTTTCACAATACGATGCCATCATCTCTCCTACTGTACCCTCTACTGCATTTAAAATAGGAGAAAAATCAGAAGACCCTATTGAAATGTTTTTGGCAGATATATACACCGTATATCCAAACCTGGTAGGCATTCCAGCCATTTCAATCCCCTTGTTTACCCATGAAAATGGAATGCCATTTGGGTTGCAAATAATGACCAAACATTTTGATGAAGAAAACCTACTGCAATTATCGCAGCAATTGATGACCTTAAATTAAGTTGCTATGCATGGGTTATTGTTTCATAAAAAGTACATGCATTTACTGATTGTAATAATCTGCACAACAGTTTTGTGTTTTGCAAATATTTTCACCATCATTGCACAAACTACTAAAGATAGTACCACCGATAAATATGGATTTAAAACCTTGTTTAAAAATAAGTTTGATGCATCTCAACCCTATACAACCCAATTAAATCCTAGAGCAGTTTCCTTTGTGCAAGAATATATGCGTAAGCAAGGAAAAGAATTAGAAAAAATGAAAGGATGGGGTAAGCCTTATTTTGATTTATATGATGCCATCCTAACCCAGTATGGCATTCCCAAGGAAATGAAATATTTAAGTGTGATAGAAAGTCATTTAAGTTCGGGTTTAATTTCATGGGCAGGGGCTGTAGGGCCATGGCAAATTATGCCTTATGAAGCAACCCGATTAGGGCTAAGACTTGTACCAAGAGATGAACGCACAGACTATTATAAAAGCACGGTTGCAGCAGCAAAATTGATGAAAGAATTGTATGCCGAATTTAATGATTGGTTATTGGTTGTAGCAGCATATAATGGCGGTGCTGGAAGAGTAAGACAATGCATTAGAAAAGCCAACAGCAGGGATTTTTGGAATCTGCAATATTTTTTACCCGAAGAAACCCGTAACCATGTAAAAAAGTTCATAGGTACCCATTACGTAATGGAAGGAGGAGGAGGATGGACAACTATGACAGCCATGGAAACGAAAATTCAAAAGGCCAATACACTACCAATTGGAACCAGTAATTTAAGTGAACAAGAATTAGCCAATACCCAAGTAGTAAATATTAGTGGAAGATATAATTCCATCATAGTAGCCAATGGATTGTTCATGAATATTACTCAGTTTAATCATTTCAATCCGGGCTTTGATAAAATATTGGCAGAAGGGAAAAAATATTCATTGCGTTTGCCATCCGAAAAAATTACCCAATTCGAAGCAATCAAAAATCAATTGCTCAATGCGTCGGTGCGCCAATTGTTGGTTGGATTGCCATTGTTGGTCGCCGACCAACAATGATGCGCCGACCAACAATGATGCGCCGACCAACAATGATGCGCCGACCAACAATGATGATTTATTTGTTGGTCGCCGACCAACAAATCTAATTCACAGCCTTATCAGCACAACAACTGCTGGCAAAGGCTTCAGGCTTGGCTTTAAAGGCAAACCCCATCCCCAAAATATAGCCCATCGCTTCTCTTAACGCATCATTACTTTTAAACTGCGGATTGGTATTGATATCAGCATGCACTTCCATTTCTACATGGTGTTTTATAAACAAATTGCAAAGTTCATAGGCAATTTCAATGCTTTTAGCTACTTCCAACAACATCCTTTCTTTGATATGGTATTTCTGTTTTGTTTGATCGTTGTGGATGTACATGAATCCACCATTGTGTTCCCTCAAGAAAACAATAACGGTTGCAAACTCAGTAATTGCTCCTTTCACTTGACTATCTGTACCAATGCAAACTTTTAATTTTGTACCGAGGGCAGTTTCTTTTTTAATGGCTTCTTCTACCGCATCTTTAATAGGAAGCACAATGTTTTCTCCATTGAATTTTCTCCAAAGCATAAAATAGGGTTTTTGTAAATTACGAATGAAATGCAGCCCAACCATCAAAATACTATGATGATATTGTTAACAAGCGTGGAAAACCCACTTAAGTAGAAACTTTGTCAGTATTTGAAGAATAGTACGGAAATTGACTAATAAAAGCCCAAACTAGTAACCACTACATTATGAAATTACTTGTACAATACCTGCAACCCTATAAGTGGTTAATTGTCTTGGCCCTTGTATTGGCAGCCATTAATCAGTCTTTCTCCATGCTGGATCCCTATTTTTTTGGCAAACTATTAGATCAATATGGCATGCACCCATTAAACACTGGCTATTTTAATGAAAAAAAACAATTCATTATAACAGGCCAACGAACAGCAACCGAATTTACATGGGGCGTATTGGGATTTCTGGGAATACTAATTAGTGTGGCGATGATTTCGAGAATTGCCAAAGCCTTTCAAGATTATTTCAGCAATGTGATTGTACAAAAATTTGGAGCCAAGATATTTACAGATGGATTAGAACATTCCATGCAAATGCCCTATCAAGAATTTGAAGATCAGCGAAGCGGAGAAACCCTTTCTATTCTTTCAAAAGTAAGAACCGATACAGAAAAATTCATCATCGCTTTTATCAATGTATTATTTAGCATACTGGTAGGTATTGTATTTATTTCGGTGTACTCTTTTAGGCTGCATTGGAGCATCATGCCTATTTATGCAGGTGGCATCATTTTCTTATCCTTGCTCACTAGTTTTTTAAGTAAGAAGATTAAAGTAATACAAAAAGCCATTGTAAAGGAAACCACCACATTAGCAGGTACCACTACAGAAAGCTTACGCAATATAGAGTTGGTGAAAAGTTTAGGCTTAACCAAACAGGAAATTAACCGACTCAATTCCAATACGTATAAAATTTTAGGGTTAGAATTAAGAAAAGTAAAAAGCATACGTTCCCTCAGTTTTGTGCAAGGAACATTTGTAAACCTGTTACGCCAAATTATTATGTTCACTTTGCTTTGGTTGGTATTCAACGGAAAACTAACAGCAGGAGAAGTAATGACCCTAACATTTTATTCCTTTTTTATTTTTGGACCATTGCAAGAAATTGGGAATATCATTTTATCGTATCGGGAAGCAGAAGCGTCATTGAATAATTTTCACAACTTAATGATGAAGCCATCCGAACCTAAACCCATTGCACCAAAACATATAGACCAAATAAATACACTATCATTTAAAGAAATTATTTTCAAACATCAATCGGCACAGTTTAATGCATTAGATGGAATAAGTTTTGAAGCCAAGAAAGGAGAAACCATTGCATTTGTAGGGCCATCAGGGGCAGGAAAGAGTACCTTGGTAAAACTATTAGTTGGGTTGTATAGGCCACAAGAAGGCAATATCATGTACAATGGAGTGGATGGCCACGATATTAATTTTGATGAGTTAAGAAATCAAATAGGATTTGTAACCCAAGACACACAATTGTTTGCGGGCACAATCCGAGAAAATTTATTATTTGTTTTTCCAGGTGCTACAGAAAATGAAATGATTGAGGCATTGCACAAAGCCAGTTGTGATAAATTATTAGAAAAGGCCGAAAATGGCATTGATTCTATGATTGGAGAAGGTGGCTTAAAATTAAGTGGAGGAGAAAAGCAACGTTTATCTATTGCACGTGCATTAATTCGCAAACCACAATTACTCATATTCGATGAAGCTACATCTGCGTTAGATAGCATTACCGAAGAAGAAATTACCAATACCATCCGAAATATCTCTGCGGCCAAAGAGCAAATAACGGTAATGATTGCCCACCGATTAAGCACCATTATGCATGCCGACCGCATATATGTATTGGAAAAAGGCCAGGTGGTAGAAACCGGTAGCCATGCTGAGCTTCTGGTAGAAAAAGGCCTCTACTACGCTATGTGGAGGCAGCAGATTGGGGAGAGAAAGGGATAAAACACCCTAAAAAACCAGCCACCTCAAAATATATTTCCCCCCGAAAACAGTATTCATTAGTGGCTGGTTAAAACGTTTTCGTTATTGGTAAAATTCCTTCATTACACCCCCATAATCTCTAAAAAGGTTAACTAACCAGTTATTTAATAGGTTATTTCCTATATTTTGTGAAGAATTAGATTAAAATATCCAATTCTATGCAAAAGCTGATTATTTTCTTTTTTGCTGTTTTTTTTTCAAATACGCTATTGTCAGCCGAGGTGGATAGTGTTATTCTAGTAAAAAATTCACCTTTTTTTACAGATTTATTAAAAAGAAAGCAACCCATATCGGCGCTTCCCACTCCTCCTTACTACCGCTTTATTAGCCCAACACACCCCACTTTAAAAACGAGGGGATACCAAATTTTTAAAAATGAGCAGAACCTTTTTCTCCATTTTACTGGTAGTGGACTATTATACGAGTTACAAAAAAATCAAGACAGTCTACTTGTATTTAAAAGAATAGATCATACCGAAGATTTTAATTATAACATTGAAGCATTTGTTTTTACCAATAAAAAGGATATCTACAATATAGGGGGGTATGGTTTCTGGAAGTCTTCGGGCACCCTCAGAAAATACAATACCAAAGATGCAGAATGGGATGCCGATCCTATAAATGAGGAGATTCATATTCCGTTTAACAAGGAATTATGCTGTTTCAACCCCAATACTGATCATTTATTTATACCCTATCAGCAAATTATTAATAGCGGTATTAAAGAAAACCATAATCAAGGGCCATTTGATAAGCAAGTTTATCAATTCAATTTAGCTAATAAAACATGGGATATACTAGGCAAAACGGATGAAGTGTTTTTAACCACCATTTCTAACGCTAATTTTAAAATTCCTACTAATGATGGTCTTCTGGTATGCTATAACAATAAGGTATACCAAATTAATTACGAAGAAAATACCATTTCGGAATATTCAAATGCATCATTTGTGCAAACAATGGAAAGGATTAATGACTTACATTTAAAATACTATCTCAATGAAACTATTTACTATTTAAACGGAAAAACAGGGCAATACGATTCATTAAAAGTACCCATTAATCAATTTGAGAAAACCAATATTCAAATATGGCATAAAAAGAATCCTTATTTTCTTTTTGGCATTATCCCCATCATTTTAATAGCTGCAGTGGGTGCAAGAAAAAAAATAAATAATAAATCTACCAAAATAGCCATCGAATTGCTTAAACATAAAAATGCGGTAGATTCTAATACACCAGCAAGTACAATAAAAACAATCAAGGCTGCCATCAGATTCAATGAAACAGAAAAGCAGTTATTAAAATTGATGCTAGAAAGAACCAAGAAGAATAGCACTACTACAATTGCTGAAATCAATTACACATTAGGAATAAAAGATAAAAATATTGGTTTGCAGAAAAAAGTGAGAAGTGATATCATGAACAGCATCAATGAAAAATTCAGCTTTTTAAATGAAGGAAAAACTCAACTAATTGGCAATATCAGAAGCGCTTCAGACAAGCGATTCTTTGAATACTTTATTGAGCATAGCAATATTACTTTATTAGAATTGATGTTAGAGGAAAGTGATGTATAATTAAATGATCTCCCCTTTCCATAATTTTTCTAGAAATATTTTCCAGGGCATCACTGTTACGTCACCCATTTTGCGTTCAAGTGGATCATTGCTTACTACAATAAGCTTTTTTACTTTATATTCTTCGGAGAAGCTTTTGAGTCCTTTGATATGGCGAGATTGAATATTGTCAGATCCTTTTACTTCAACTGCTACTTCGTGGTCTCCTAATATAAAGTCTACTTCTATTTGTGATGTTGTTCTCCAATAAGATATAGGATAATTTTTATCGGTATAATTGCTATGAGCGTACAATTCTTGATAAATGAAGTGTTCAAACGCGTTTCCAAAAGCTTCACTTCCAATTTCAATTTTACCCCGCTTGAGTAAGTTGTTTGCAATACCGATATCAAAGTAATAAAATTTTGGAGCTAAGATTACTCTTCGTTTTGGCTTTTTTTGAAATGCAGGTACAAAACGACCAATCAATGTATCCACCAAAATTTGAAAATAGTCTTTTACAGTATTATTGCTTACACCACATTCAGATGCAATATTAGAATAGTTAACCATTTCGCCATTTGAAAATGCTGCTGCCTCTAAAAATTGAGTAAATGCATTGATATTCCTGATTTTAGCTTCGGCTATAATTTCCTCTGTTAAGTAGTTACCAATATATGCATCAATTATTTTTTTAGGATTGTCTGCCAGATAATGCCTTGGCAGTAATCCATTGTTCAATGCCTTGGTTAAATCAAAATCAGGAATTTCTGATTGTATCAATGGGTATAATTCGTACCTAAGTACCCTACCACCTAATAAGTTTGAACCAGCTCTTATAATTTTCCTAGGACTAGACCCACTTAAAATAAATTGAATTTGATGATTCACCATCAGCCAATGAATTTCATCTAGTAACTCAGGGATTTTTTGAATTTCGTCTACAATCACTATTTCATCCAATTCGCTGGCCAAAATGGTTTCCCTAAATTGAGCAGGTTGAGCTTGGTATCTTCTATAAACATCAGATTTAAGTAAATCGAACCAAATAGCATTTGGGAAAAGGGATTTCAGCAAGGTGCTTTTTCCTGTTTGACGAGCGCCCCACAAAAACAGGCTTTCTTTACCTGAACCTGCAAAAATTTGCTTTCTTGTGAACATGAGAAGTCTATTAATATTCAATATTACATGATAATTAGAAGTACTACTGCTAATTATCATGATATTTAGAAGTTAAAAATAACACTATTCTCAATCTTTCTCAAACTTTTTCTTAATATATTCAATCACGGAAGGGTCTTCTAGCCCTTCAATATCACTCAACTCTAATTCAAGTGCCTTGGTACTTAATTGAATTTCTACAAGAGAAAGGGTAAGAGATGCAGAAAAAAATAATAAGCTAAGGGCAAAAACCCAATGCGCCATCACCATCCATTGAATGTAAATAAAGTACATGCAAATAATGCTGCTTAAGAAAGTAACAACCCCCAGGGCTTGCATATTTTTAATGAGTTTTAAACGATAACGCAGGTTCTTAATTTGCCCATGAATAATAAGAGGTTGTTCGTGTTTATCATATTGATTGTGCAGCACTCGCACACGATTGGCCAATGCAAGAAAGCGATTAGTATAAGCCAACATGATTAAACTAATGGCCGGAAAAAGTAAAGCGGGTGTATTGATGGTAATATCCATAGTACAAAATTAATTGAAAGTTTGTTCTTAACTACCATGAGAAATTTAAAAATGAGGGGAATTATTGCTCAACCAAATCAGTAGACTTTTATTTAAAAATTCTTTCCACTCTTCATTTTCTTGTACATTAAATTAAATAAAATGGTACATTTCAATATGAAAAAACTACTCCTCCTCCTACTGGTTTTGCCCATGTTAAGCATGGCGCAACAATTTGATGCAGCCTGGCTAAAGGCCAATTATACCAAGCAAGAAATCATGGTACCCATGCGGGATGGTATTAAACTATTCACGTCTATTTATAGTCCAAAAGACAATTCAGAGAAGCATCCCATATTATTAACCAGAACACCTTATTCCTGTGCACCTTATGGAGAAAATAATGTACCCAACTCCATGAGAGGACATTACAAAGAATATTATAGAGAAAACTATATCATTGTAAAACAAGATGTAAGAGGTAGATGGATGAGTGAAGGAAAGTTTGTAGATGTGCGACCTTACAATCCATCTAAAAAAACCAATACAGATATTGATGAAGCCTCGGATACCTATGACACTATAGATTGGTTAATAAAAAATAGTCAACACAATAATGGTAAAGTAGGCGTATTTGGTATATCCTATCCAGGATTTTATTCTACCATGGCAGCATTAAGTAATCACCCTGCATTAAAAGCAGTAAGCCCACAAGCACCGGTAACCGATTGGTTTGCAGGAGATGATTTTCATCATAACGGAGCCTTCATGTTAATGGATGCATTTTCATTTTACAGTGGTTTTGGACAACCCCGCCCCTTGCCAACTACAGTGGGGCCAAAAGGATTTCCATTTCCTACCAAAGACGGTTATGAATTTTATTTAAGAACAGGAAGTTTACGTAATTTAACCAAGCTAATGGGCGATAGCATTGCATTTTGGAAAGACCTGATGCAACAAGGCAATTATACTGATTGGTGGAAAGCTAGAAACCCCCGCAATTTTGTACAAGATATTTCACCCAATATTGCCACCTTGGTAGTGGGTGGATTATTTGACGCAGAAGATTGTTTTGGTGCATGGAATTTATACAAAGCCATTGAAGCAAAAACAAAGAACAACAATAAATTGGTAATGGGGCCATGGTATCATGGACAATGGGCAAGTGGAGAAGGAAGTTCATTGGGCAATGTTCAATTTGAAAGCAATACAGCAGAATGGTATTGGCAAAATATCGAGTTGCCCTTTTTTAATTTTCATTTAAAGGGAAAAGGAAATATTGATCAAATTAATGAAGCCAATATCTTTTTTTCAGGAGAAAATAAATGGAGATCCTTTCCTACTTGGCCTATAAAAACGGTAAGCCCAACCAATTTATATTTACAGCCAGAAGGAAAATTATCAATGGCGGCCTCAGCAAATTCTCGCGCATCCTATTCAGAATATATAAGTGACCCAGCCAAACCTGTTCCGTATACAGAAGATGTACATGCAGGAAGAACCAGAGAATATATGACAGATGATCAGCGCTTTGCAGCCAGAAGGCCAGATGTATTGGTGTATCAAACAGATATATTAACAGAAGATATTACGCTTGCAGGCCCTTTAGTAGCCGATTTAACCTTGAGTATCTCTGGAACAGATGCAGATTTTGTGGTAAAATTGATTGATGTATTTCCCGATGATTTTAATTACAACAATAACAGTTCGTATTTAATGAATGGATATCAAATGTTGGTGAGAGGGGAAGTGCTCAGAGGCAAGTATAGAAATAGTTTAGAAAAGCCCGAAGCATTTGTACCCAATAAAGCCACTAAGGTAAAATATACATTGCCCGATATAGCCCATACGTTTAAAAAGGGGCATCGAATGATGGTACAGATACAAAGCAGTTGGTTTCCGCTGGTAGATAGAAATCCACAGCAGTTTATGAATATATATGAAGCCAAAGACAGTGATTTTAAAAAAGCCACTATTCGTATTTTTAATCATACTTCTAAAATAATATTACCCATTATCAATTAATCGTAACCAAGCAGCAGAAAAAGCATAAAAAGTCTCCCCCTATTTCTATGAGGAGACTTTTTTTATGAATCAATTCTTTGTGTTAATTTTAGTGAATCCAAACTCCTAATGGAAAGCAAAATTATCCATATAAAAATACTATGCACTTTACACTATTTTCGGGTATTACTGATGGTAGTGGGTTTTTCGTTTTCAATAGCATTGCATGGCCAAACCATTGAACCATTTACCCTGAATGTAACAGGAGGCAATTATGTAAATAGAGGTGCAGTTAAACTAGATAATTTTAGTTTTATTTGGAGTGTAGGGGAATCTGCATTAATAGAAACCTTTACCACTACTAATGGATCTGTAATACTTACACAGGGCGTATTGCAACCCTTTGTTGATAAAGACTTACAGAGTATACCCATTATGGGCTTTACCAAGGAGGAAGTAAAAGTATATCCAATACCTGTGAATACATTATTGCAATTTGATTTATACAGCCGAGATACAGGCAATGTAGTAATTCAATTATACGATTTATTAGGAAGAACATTGGGCTTACGCAATTTTCAATACAATACATTGCCCATGAATCAACAAATTAATTTTGCAAAATATGCATCGGGTACTTATTTCCTAAGAATTTCTTTATACAGTAATGGTTTTTTAAAAAAGAACAGCGTATATAAAATCATCAAACTCAGATCATAAGAAATTACATCAATATGAAAAAGAATTTCCTCATCCTTGTTTTGCTTGCTATAATAAGCATGGGCAAACTAAGCGCCCAGCAACTCAATTACCAAGGGATTGCCCGCAACGCCAATGGAGTGGCCATGTCTTTTCAGGCAATTAGTTTGCGCTTAACTATTAAAGAAGGAACATCAACAGGAATTTCTGTGTACTCCGAAACAAGGCAGGTAAGAACCAATCAGTTTGGGTTATTTACTGTTGTAATAGGTAGCCCAGGTGCAACGAATGTTTTTGGAAGTTTTGCCACCATCAATTGGATTAGCAGTAATAAATATTTACAAGTAGAAATAGATCCTGCGGGAGGAACCGCTTTTCAATTAGCAGGTGTATCACAACTACAAGCAGTACCCTATGCCTATTTTGCAGCAGCAGCTTATCCAGTTGGTTTAGCAGGAGGAGATTTAAGAGGATCAACTTACCCAGACCCCATTATTGCACCCAAAGTGGTAACCAATGGAAAACTGGCAGATACATCGGTTAGCACTTCAAAAATTATTGACAGAAATGTAACCAATATAAAAATTGCTAATCCTTATATTTATTTCAACGACCTGCCTGTTCAATTAGGACAAGGCCAATATTTTATAACAGATTCACTTGGATCTAATTTCAACATTCTTTCTTACGATTCCATACACAAGTTTAATATTCCCAGTGCCTCCGCAACAAAAAGAGGATTATTAAAATCGAGTGATTGGACTTATTTTAATAATAAACTCAATCTTTCTGATACTGCGGCGATGCTGTTGGGATATACAAGAGAATTAAGATTTTTAGATACCGCAACAGCATTACAATCAAGGATTCAAACCAAGCAACCATTAGGTAATTACTTAACATTTGCAGATAGCCTTACTGGTGGTTATACATCTTGGTTACTTACTAAGAAAAAAATTGATAGCCTTGGTGCGTTGAAATTAAATTTATCAGATACCGCATCAATGCTTAGCGCACGTCCTTTGAATAATCGTTTTACTGACACCGCAACAGCATTACAATCAAGGATTCAAACCAAGCAACCATTAGGTAATTACT
>JAVHPL010000119.1:12248-12800 GCA_036170555.1 Sediminibacterium sp.
TTGCAGATAGCCTTACTGGTGGTTATACATCTTGGTTACTTACTAAGAAAAAAATAGATAGTCTTGGTGCTTTAAAACTAAATATATCTGATACCTTATTTACAAATGGTTACACAACGCGTGTAAGAGATAGATGGGGTTTAGATAGCCTTGGTGCATTGAAACTAAATTTATCAGATTCATTATTTGCTAATGGTTACACAACGCGTGTAAGAGATAGATGGGGTTTGGATAGTCTTGGTGCATTGAAACTAAATTTATCAGATTCATTATTTGCTAATGGTTACACAACGCGTGTAAGAGATAGATGGGGTTTGGATAGTCTTGGTGCATTGAAACTAAATTTATCAGATTCATTATTTGCTAATGGTTACACAACGCGTGTAAGAGATAGATGGGGTTTAGATAGCCTTGGTGCATTGAAACTAAATTTATCAGATTCATTATTTGCTAATGGTTACACAACGCGTGTAAGAGATAGATGGGGTTTAGATAGCCTTGGTGCATTGAAACTAAATTTATCAGATTCATTATTTGCTAATGGTTACACAA
>JAVHPL010000120.1:0-28208 GCA_036170555.1 Sediminibacterium sp.
GGCAAGAGGAATTGGTGCTGCCATTGTATTAAAATTAGCCGAAAATGGAAGCATATTGTATTTACCTATGTAAGTGATAGCAGTGCAGATAAGGCTGCAATATTAGCAGGTAAAATTGAAGCATTGGGTGTAAAAGTAAAAGCTGTTAAAAGCAATGCGGGCATTTTTACCGATTGTGAAGCATTGGTAAATGATACCGTAAAAGAATTTGGCGCCATTGATGTTTGTGTAAATAATGCGGGTATATCTAAAGACAATCTTTTATTACGCATGACCGAAGCTCAGTGGGATGAAGTAATAGACATTAACCTGAAAAGTGTTTTTAATATGACAAAACAGGTCATTCGCCCAATGATGAAGGCCAAAAGTGGTAGTATTGTGAATATGAGTTCGATCATTGGTATACGAGGTAATGCTGGGCAATGCAGTTATGCAGCTAGTAAGGCTGGTATTATTGGTTTCACCAAATCTATAGCTGCCGAATTGGGCTCTAGAAATATTCGATGTAATGCCATTGCCCCAGGTTTTGTAGAAACAGATATGACACATTATTTAAAAGATGGAGAAGGTGCAGCTCAATTTTTACAAAAAATACCTTTAGGAAGGTTTGGAAAAGCGGAAGAAATTGCTAACACAACTTTATTCTTAGCAAGTGAGATGAGTTCGTATATTACAGGTCAAGTGTTAAGCACTTGTGGAGGTTTGAACATATAACTAATTCACAAAAATTTCACCAAATTGTTGATTTGTTTTTAGAATGATATTCTTTAATACAATTCAATAGCATCACATTATGAAAAAATATTTTCAACATGTAGGTAGTGATATACCTGCGTCTATTGTAGTATTACTTGTTGCATTACCCCTTTGTTTGGGTATTGCCTTAGGTTCTGGCGCCCCATTATTTTCTGGTATCATAGCTGGTATGGTAGGGGGAATTGTAATAGGATTGATTAGTAAATCGCAGTTAAGTGTGAGTGGTCCTGCTGCTGGTCTTACCGTAATAGTTGCAGCCGCTATTATAAAATTACAAGTATATGAAGCTTTTTTATTAGCGGTGGTTTTATCGGGCGTATTTCAAGTGGTGTTGGGTTTTTTAAAAGCAGGGGTAATAGGAGACTTTATTCCAAATTCAGTTATTAAAGGAATGCTGGCTGCCATTGGGCTAATTTTAATTTTAAAACAATTACC
Source organism: Sediminibacterium sp. (assembly GCA_036170555.1). Lineage (GTDB taxonomy): Bacteria > Bacteroidota > Bacteroidia > Chitinophagales > Chitinophagaceae > Sediminibacterium. The sequence continues at coordinate 1,192 of JAVHPL010000120.1, forward strand.
GCATTTGGTAGGCTATGATGCAGACTTTATGGGGGATCAAAATTTTAATCAAAATGATCAGCACAATACCTTATCTGAAATGTTTGAAGCAATAGGCGCTATTAGCCCTACTGCTATTATTATAGGAGTAGTTTCGTTAATCATCTTATTTGTTTGGGAAAAAGAGTTTATTAAAAAAAATAAAATCTTAAAATTAATTCCAGGCCCATTGTTAGTTGTGTTAGCAGGATTATTCATGAATGCATATTTTAGCAAGTACAATGCTGCATCGGCTTTGGTAGGCAAGCATTTGGTTAATTTACCAGTAGCAGATAGTATTACTGATTTTTTTTCTTTTTTTACTGTACCTAAATTTGAATTTTTAAGTAATCCTCATGTTTGGATTACCGCTTTAACACTTGCCGTAGTAGGGAGCTTAGAAACCTTATTGGGTATTGAGGCAGTAGATAAATTAGACCCCTTAAAACGAGTTACTCCAACCAATTTAGAATTAAAAGCCCAAGGCATTGGTAATATTATTTCTGGTTTAATTGGAGGTTTACCAATTACATCGGTGGTAGTGCGAAGTTCTGCTAATGTAACTGCTGGTGGTAAAACCAAATTGGTGGCCATTATGCATGGTATTTTATTGTTGGCCTGTGTATTGTTTATTCCATCTTTTTTAAATCAAATTCCATTATGTGCGCTGGCTGCTATACTTATTTTTACTGGGTATAAACTTGCTAAAGTGTCTATGTTTAAAGAGTTTTATCAAAAGGGTTGGGATCAATTTGTTCCATTTTTGGTAACTGTATTGGCTATTTTATTATCCGATTTATTAGTGGGTATTGTAATAGGAATTATAGTAGGTTTATTTTTTATGATCAGAAGTAATTTTAGAACCAGTGTTATTGTAGTAAACGATCACAATCATTATTTAATAAGATTTAGAAAAGATGTTTCCTTTTTAAACAAACCCATTGTTAAGAAAAAATTAGAAGAAGTTCCAGAAAATGCCTACGTAATGATTGATGCCAGCAGGGCCGATTTTATTGATAAAGATATTATTGAAGAAGTCAATAACTTTTTATGTCATATACATTTAAAAAATATCAGAGCGGAAATAAAAGTTAGTCCTACTAACAAGATGCATGAATTATTTAATAAACCACAAAAAGTATAGTAATGAAATCGTACGAAAAATTATTACTAGAAAATAAGGCATGGGCAAAGGAAAAAACGTTTGATGACCCCGACTTTTTTAAACGTTTGGTTGATATTCAATCGCCCGAATTTTTATGGATTGGCTGTAGTGATAGTAGGGTGCCGGCTAATGAAATTACTGGCACACAACCCGGGGAAATTTTTGTGCATCGGAATATTGCCAATATGGTAGTAAACACCGATTTGAATTTATTAAGTGTATTACAGTTTGCGGTGGAAACACTTAAAGTTAAAAATATTATTGTATGTGGGCATTATGGATGTGGAGGTATAAAAGCGGCAATGACTAACCATAATTTTGGAATCATTAATAAATGGCTCCGTAATATTAAAGATGTACACCGCTTTCACCGCGAAGAAGTAGATTCTATTAAAGACAAGAATTTGCGCTTAAATAGATTAACCGAATTAAATGTAATGGAGCAAGTGATGAATTTAGCCAAAACCTCTATTGTTCAAAAAGCATGGAAACATGAAAATCGCCCAGATATTCATGGATGGGTGTACGATTTGCATGATGGTATAATAAAACCGGTATTTGATATGCCTGCCAAAACTCATATTGACCCTCTTTATGAATTTGACGATTTATAAAAATCTAAGCTAATAGAATGTTTTATTAACAAAGTTTCTGAAGTATTATTCGCATTTGTTATAAAAGCGGATGTATTTTTACAATTATTTAAGAGTCCTTTACCCATTTTGGGCATGATCATTGTAAACTTTGTGTCCACCCCTTAAAAGGGATATACCGAACTTATTTCTTATGGCACTACAAAACAAAGTATCTCCTGCCGGAGCAGCGAAAAAAATTTTAGCACTCTTGAAATTAGACAGGAAAGATGTTTCTGCTATTTATGTTTTTGCTTTGCTTGCGGGCCTAGTTCAATTGGCTATGCCACTTGGTATACAAACCATCATCAGTTTTGTAATGGCGGGAAGTATATCTACTTCAATTATTATTTTAATAGGGTTGGTTTTAGTGGCTGTTTTCTTAAATGGATTATTGCAGGTAAGGCAAATGCAGGTTACGGAAAAAATTCAACAGAAAATATTTGTTCGATATTCTTTAGAGTTTGCAGATAGGCTTCCTAAAATGAATATTGAAAAGTTAGACAACTATTATTTGCCCGAATTAGTGAATCGGTTTTTTGATACTGTTTCATTACAAAAAGGAATTGAGAAATTATTATTAGATATTCCTGCTGCTATTATACAAATTTTATTTGGCGTTATTTTATTATCATTTTATCACCCAGTATTTATAGGATTTGGGGCTGTATTATTGATTATTTTATATATCATTTTACGCTACACAATGCCAGCAGGTTTTGATGCTAGTATAGAAGCCAGTGATCAAAAATATGCAACTGCAGCATGGTTAGAAGAAATGGCAAGGGTAATTAAAACGTTTAAATATTCGAGGGGAACTTCGTTGAATATAGAAAAAACAGATCGAATAGTAGATAAATATCTTTCTGCACGTACCAATTATTTTAAAGTGTTACTTACACAATATTGGAGCCTAATTAGTTTTAAATTAGTTATTACGGCAGCTATGTTAATTGTGGGTGCTGTATTGTTAGTAGATCAGGAAATTAATATTGGTCAATTTATAGCTGCTGACATTGTAATTCTTTCTGTAATTACCTCTGTAGAAAAATTAATTGGAAATTTAGATAAAGTGTATGATGTACTTACTTCTGTAGAAAAATTAAGTAAAATTACGGAGAGCGAAATTGAGACCCAAGGCACCGTACAATTGCCCGAACATACAAAGGGAGTAAGCATTACGTTTAATGGTGTAAATTTTGGTTATAGCAATACTGCGAATGTTTTAACTGGCATAAATTGTACTATTGAAGCTGGGCAAAAAGTTTGTGTGATGGGCCAATCTGGTTCTGGTAAATCAACTTTTTTAAGATTGCTTACTGGGGCTTTCAAAAATTTTGAAGGGTCTATCTTGATAGATCAAATGCCCATTGGTAATTATACTTTAGATTCTATTCGTTCTCAAACAGGTATTTTATTAAGTCAACAGGATATTTTTAATGGTACCATTTGGGAAAATATTACCATGGGGAATAAAGAAGTTACGAATCATGCATTAACTCAATTGGTTAAAACATGTGGACTTACTCCATTTATAGAGTCTTTACCTAATGGTTATGATACTATTCTAGATCCTAGTGGAAAAAAACTTACAGCAAAGGTTCGACAAGATATTCTTTTATTAAGAGCACTCTTGGGTAAAAAGCGATTGTTGTTATTAGAAGAACCTTTAAATTTTTTAGAAGAAGAATATAAGAAACATATTGCCCATTTTATGTTGAAAGAAGAAAGTACTACTGTAATTATTGCTACTTCCGAAGGAAATATTGCTAAGGAATGTGATTTAATTATTCTTCTAGAAAATGGGTCAATAAAAGCAATGGGCAACTACGCAGAACTGGAACACCTAATTAATTCTTAAAATGAACAATACATATATATCAACTAATATAGATGCTGAGGTAAATACTAGCTCCATTCAATCTTATAAATCAGTATATCAAATTTATAAAATCAATAGTATAAAAAAATGGTTTTGGGCCACTTCTATTGCATTGATTGTTATTATGTTTTTGCCCTGGACACAAAATATACGTGCTAAAGGAGCTATTACAACACTACTTCAAGAACAACGCCCCCAAGAGTTAAATACCATTATTGCCGGGAAAGTGGTTAAGTGGTATGTAAATGAGGGGGATTTTGTTAAAAAAGGAGATACCATTTTACAATTAGGTGAAGTAAAGGTTGATTATTTTGATCCAAAACTGTTAGAAAGAACAAAACAGCAAATTGATGCAAAGCAAAATGCCAATGAAGGATACCAACAAAAAGCCATTTCTGCCGAAAGGCAAATAAAGGCATTAGAAGATGGACAACAATTAAAATTAGCGCAATTAGATATTAAATTACGTCAACAAGAATTAAAATTAACTAGTGATAGCAACGATTTAATTGCTGTTACAAATGAATTAGGAATTGCTAAACGTCAAATTGAAGCAGCCAAGCAAATGTTAGATAGTGGTGTTATTGCACTAACGGATTATGAACGTAGAAAACTTACCTATCAAAATGCAATGGCTAAACGGGTAAGCGTGGAAAATAAATTTTTACAAGCCAAGCAGGAGTTTACAAGTATTAGAATTGAAAAAAATGCAACAATTCAAGAATACACCGATAAAATTGCTAAGGCGCAAGGTGATCGTTTTGGTTCTTTGAGCAATGTAGCTAGTGGCCAAGCAGATGTTTCTAAATTAGAAAATTCCTACAGTAATTATGATATTAGAAATAAACTGTATTATATAACTGCTCCTCAAAGTGGGCAAATTACCAAAGCAAAAAAAGCTGGTATTGGGGAGATGATGAAAGAAGGAGAAATGATTGTAGAAATTGTGCCAGATCATATTCAATTTGCAGTTGAATTATTTGCAGAACCAATGGATCTTCCATTATTGAATATTGGTCAAAAAATTCGATTTGTATTTGATGGATTTCCAGCTATTGTTTTTACAGGTTGGCCAGCAGCTTCTTATGGAACTTTTGGAGGTAAAATTGCTGCTGTTGAAACATCGGTAAGTGATAATGGAAAATTTAGGTTATTGGTAATAGAAGATCCAGATGAAAAACCTTGGCCTAAACAATTGAGAATGGGGGGAGGTGCTAACGGGATTGCTTTATTAAAAGATGTGCCCATTGGATATGAACTTTGGAGAAATATCAATGGATTTCCTCCCGAATATTATAAGCCTGCAGGAGATGAAAAGAAAAAAAATGCTGATAAGAAAAAATAAGACATGAAAAAAATTTTGTTCATTGTTTTCATTTTAAGTTATTCGGGATTGTATGCGCAATTGCTGGGTGTTGATGCTTTTATAGAACAAGTAAAACAAAACCACCCTTTAGCAAAACAGGCTGCTATTCAAGTAGCCAAAGCGAAAGCCAATTTATTAATTGCCAAAGGTGCATTTGATCCTGCATTTAATTTTGATGCAAGTAGAAAAACCTTTGATGGAACTAATTATTATTTTTATACGAATCCTGAATTAACAATTCCTACTCGCTTGGGTGGAGTAGATATTAAAACTGGGCTGGAGAATAATGGAGGATCAAAATTAAATACACAAATTACTTCAGGAGCTTCTAGTTATTTGGGTGTTGAAATGCCTATTGCTAAAGGTCTGATGATGGATAAACGAAGAGCGGCATTACAACAAGCAAAAATTTATCAACAACTATCGGAGCAAGAAAAAAATACAATGATTAATAACTTACTATTTGATGCTTATGTAAGTTATTGGCAATGGACTAGTGCATATCAACTATATAGTGTGTACTCCCAATTTTTTAAAACGGCTACTGAAAGATATCGCTTAGTAAAACTGGCATATTTAAACGGAGATCGTTCTGCCATAGATACCATTGAGGCATTAACTCAAGTGCAACAATTTAATATGATGCAATTAGATGCAAAATTGAATTTAAATTCCGCATCATTAGATCTCTCTAACTATTTATGGAGTGAAAACGATACTGCGTATATTTTGCCCGAAAAAATGGTACCAGATACTATACAATTTGCATTAAACTTGTCTCCTCAATCTGTAGAAAATATTTTGGATAGGATAAAAGTAGATAATCCAACCATTTTATCGTATCAGTATAAATTGGTTGCGTTAGAAGTTGATCGGAAATTGGCATACCAAAATATACTTCCAACCGTAAATATCAAAGCTAATCTTTTAAATAAGGGGTATAATGTAACAAAGAATTTTGATGGAGCTTTTTTGCAGAATAATTATAATTGGGGTATTGATGTTAAAATACCTTTATTTTTAAGAGAGGGTAGAGGATATTATAAGAAAGCAAAATTACAAATAGAAGAAACTAATTATGCATTGGCAGCAAAAAAATGGGAGATAGAAAATAAAGTAAAGAATTATTATTTCGAAACAAATTTATTGCAACAACAAATAAGAACCACTCAGCAAGCATACAACGGTTTTAGTGCACTGCTAAGTGCAGAAAATCTTCGTTTTAGAAATGGGGAGAGCTCCTTGTTTTTAATTAATACAAGAGAAAATAAAGTTATTGAAATGGCACAGAAATTAATTAATCTGCGTATGAAATACTTAAAAGCTAATTATTCTATTGAATGGGCTGCAGGCACACTTCGGTAAATTCTTTATTTTTTCTTGAATTTTTTGATAAATGCTTTACTGGTTTCGCTTAAGATTAATTTTCCACTTATGGCTGCTCTTTCTTTTAATAATTGATCCCAATTTTCTGTGCCTTGCCAAAATACTTTTTTAATTTCAAGCATTGCTTCCATACTCATAGTAGAAAGTGTGGTAGACAATCGTATAATTGAATCGTCCATACTTGCAGCATCTGCATGCAATTCGGCAAATAGACCTTTTCTGCGTGCCCAGTTGGCAGGGCGATACATGGTTGCATCTATTGTTAATTGAGAAAATGCGGCCAAGCCAATTTTTCTTTCAACGGCAGGCCCAACTACAAATGGACCAATTCCCACTGCCAGTTCACTCAATTTAATTTCGGCTCCTTCACAGGCAATTGTATAATCTGCAGCAGCCGCTAATCCTACTCCACCGCCAATACATTTTCCTTGTACTCTTGCAATAATCATTTTACCACAAGTACGCATTGCATTAATCACTTCTGCAAATCCGCTAAAAAAGGCTAGCCCTGCTTCTTCTGTTTCAATTGCTGCTAATTCATCAAAGGAAGCTCCAGCACAAAACACTTTTTCACCAGCCGATCTTATAATAATTACTTTGGTATTTTCATTCTTACCCTCACTGTGAATTTCTTTTGCAAGTGTAGTTAATAATTTTGCTGGTAGTGAATTGCTTTGTGGATGATAAAACTCAATGGTTGCAATTCCATGCTCCCTTTCTACTTTTACATAACCTTCTTTTATAGCTTCAATCATGCGTGTAAGGTATTTATTTTTTTAAAAATGATGAATGCTTATATGCAACCATTGTAAGAATGGTAGCAATCCCAACCAATTCATTGGTTTCATCAATCATTTCTACCAGCCATTTTACAATGCCTTTATCTATATCGGTGACTTCTTTTTTCTCTTGCCTAATTTTTTCTTTGCAAGTGAAACGAACATGCATTTCACTGCCTGGGTACATTGGTTTAGTGAAACGAAGTTCATCTATACCGTAGTTAAGCAATACTGGATTTTTTTCGTAGCTACTTACAAATAATCCTGCAGCAATACTCATTAGTAAATATCCATGCGCAACCTGTTGTTCAAACATAGTTCCAGTAAAATCAGTACTATTTAAATGTGCGTAAAAATGATCTCCACTTAAATCGGCAAAGCGATTGATATCTGCTGCAGTGATCATTCTTTTTTCAGTAATCAGTTGATCTCCTATTGCTAGTTCTTCAAAATATTTTTTAAATGGATGAATGGTGTTGGTATTGCCTGTTGCTCCGGGCTGGTACACATTGCTGATAGCTGTAATCATATCTGGTGAGCCTTGTATGGCCACTCTTTGCATATAATGTTTTACGCCTCTAATGCCGCCCATCTCTTCACCTCCACCTGCGCGGCCAGGGCCACCATGCACAAGCAGAGGAAGTGGAGCACCGTGTCCTGTACTTTCTTTAGCGCATTGTTCATTCAATACTAATATACGCCCATGATATGCACCTGCTCCCAGTATATATTCTTTGGCAATAGTTGTATCAGTAGTAACAATGGAGCTTACCAATGAGCCTTTTCCCATTTTAGCTAATACAATGGCTTCTTCAGTATGTTTATAAGGCATTAAAGTAGCTACTGGTCCAAAAGGTTCTATTTCGTGGGCCTCCCTGCTCCCAAATGGATTTTGATTGAGTAATAAAATGGGGCTCATGAATGCGCCTTTTTCTGCATTGGCATCAATGGTTTCAACCGTATCCATAGAACCGTAAACGATAGAAGAACTAGCCAGTAATTTATGTATTTGCTCTTTTAATTCTTTTCGTTGACCTTCTCCTGCCAATGAACCCATGCGCACTGAAGCATTCAATGGATTACCAATAATGGTTTGTGCCAATGCTTTTTTTAAGGAAGCTTCAACCATTTCCATTTTACTTTCTGGTACAAAAATTCTTCTGATAGCTGTGCAACGTTGGCCACTTTTGGTGGTTATCTCTTTACGTACTTCTTTTATAAAAAGATCCCATTCTGGCATATTCGGTTCAATATCTTCGCCTAAAACAATACTATTTAATGAATCGGCTTCCATGTTAAAAGGTACAGATTCTTCTAAAATTTTTTTACCCGATTTAAGCATAAGCCCAGTGGAAGCCGATCCAGTAAAACTTACTACATCTTGCGAACCTACTTGATTAAGTAAATCCCCAGCACTGCCACAAATCAATTGCAATGCACCTTTTGGCAAAATATCAGAAGCAATGATTTCTTTTACTACCGCTTCTGTTAAATAGCAAGTAACGGTTGCTGGTTTTACAATGGCAGGCATTCCAGCCAACAAGTTCACAGCAATTTTTTCTAACATTCCCCAAACAGGAAAATTAAATGCGTTAATATGTATGGCCACTCCTTCTTTAGGAATTAGTAAATGATGACCCATAAAAGTGTTGGCCTTTCCCAAAGAATGATGCTCACCATCCAAGCAATAAGGAGTATCGGGAAATTTTCTGCGAAGCGAAGCATAAGAAAATAAGTTTCCAATTCCCCCTTCAATATCAACCCAACTATCGGCTTTTGTAGCACCTGTTTGGTAACTGATGGGATAAAATTTGTTTAAATGCTCCCTTAAATGAAGGGCCAATGCTCGTAACATGAGGCCCCTTTCGTGAAAACTCATTTTTCTTAAAGAAGTATTACCCATATTGCGGGCATAATGAACTACCTGTGTAAAATCAATTCCTTTAGTAGATGCATGGGCAATAGGATCACCCGTAACGGCATTATATAAAAGTTGTCCCTCTCCTTCCCCCCTTACCCATTTTCCTAAAATATAGTTTTCAACTTTGTACATAGCAATTTATTGTTATGCAACAAAGCTAACGATTGATAGTATACAAGCATTGGGTTAAACAAAAATCCCGTTCCAATTTTATTCGGAACGGGATAGCAGTTGGTTTATGGCCTAAAAACTTTACGTCTTATATACTAGACATTCTTTTGTTTATTTCGCTGCAAAGAGCATTAAAAATTTCTTCAACCGAGCCTTCGCCCTTTAGGCTTACTACCTTATCAAATTTGCTGTAGTAATTGGCCACAACGGTGGTTTTATCTTTATACTCTGTAATTCTTGCTCTAATTACGTTTTCATTGGTATCATCACTTCTTCCACTGGTTAAACCTCTATTAAGAAGGCGCTTTACCAATTCTTCTTCATTTACCTCTAACGCAAGGAGCACGCCAATTTCCGTATTCTTTAATTTTAATAATTTATCTAGGGCTTCACTTTGAGCAGTGGTACGAGGAAATCCATCAAATAAAAAACCTTTGGCATTTGGGTTGGCTTCCAAAGCGGAACTAATCATACCAATTACTACTTCATCAGGCACTAATTGGCCTTTATCCATAATGCTTTTGGCTTCTAATCCTAAGGGTGTTTTGTTGGCAATTTCGCTGCGTAGTAAATCACCTGTAGAAAGATGTTTAAGTGAATAAGTTTCAATTAATTTTTCACTTTGAGTTCCTTTGCCACTTCCGGGAGGTCCAAATAAAATAATATTAAACATGTACGTACTAACCTTGTGTGAAAAGCAAAGATAAGACCTGAACGTTAAAAAACATTTAACAATTGCTACTAAGGATTGAAAAAAAGTGGTTTAACTTAAAATTTTATTACTAATGCAGATAAAAGGGAAGATTCAATAAGGTTAGTAAAGGGGGTTCATCCAAAGTAAACAGCAAAAAATGAAGTTACTGAATTATGAGGAACAGCTATGTAACTATTAACACTTTATTTAAGGTATAAATAAACTATTCATGAGCATTACATGTAATTTAGCATAACAAATTTGAAAATATGAAATGGCTTTCCACCTTAATTTTATCGGCACTATTTTTTCAGGCATGTAATGCACAAGGTGAGCAAGTAAAAAATAATAATATGGATAGTATAAAAAAATCAGATAACCCATTTTATTCTAGAAATGATCAATCTAAACTAGCAGTACAAGAAGCTGAATGGAAAAAATTATTGTCTCCTGAGGTATATTATATAGCGCGCGAAAAAGGAACGGAGCGCCCATGGACTAGTAAGTTTGAAGCATTTAAAGATGCAGGCACTTATTATTGTGCAGTATGCGGTAATGCCTTGTTTAAAAGTGATACCAAATTTGATAGTGGATGTGGATGGCCAAGTTTTTACGAGCCTATATCTAAGGGATCTATTATTTATTTGCCAGATAATACATTAGGAATGAAAAGAACTGAGGTTGAGTGTGGACGTTGTAAATCTCATTTAGGACATGTATTCGAAGATGGCCCACCACCAACAGGTTTGCGTTATTGTATTAATGGGGTTGTATTGGATTTTGAAAAGGCGAAAGAGATTGAGAAAAAATACGAGAAGAAGGGGGAATAGTAATTTACCAAATGAATTGCATTAGCTGCAAAGGTTTGTATTCTTAAATATAAGAGTACAAAAACTTACTTCGGCAATGGGTATTTATGTTTTTTGGAAAAATACTTGGCAGCAAATAAACTAATAATAAAACCTGCCAAAGACAATATCATTACACTGTTCGAAAAAAAAGTTACCCAATTTAATTGCACTTTAAAAATTTCTTTGCTCAATAAAACACTTACACTGCCCAAATATCCAAATGAATCTGCTACATAAATTAAAAAGCCAACGTTACCTGTAAACCTAAATGTAGCAATAAGTCTTTCGAAATATACCGAGTTAAAAGGAATATACACCATGTATAAACCTAAACCTACCAATGTCATCCACCAATATGGTGCAATCATTTGTTGTTTAAATAAATAAGTAGATACGCCTGCAACAATAAATCCTAATGCAATAAAAAAATGCGCCAACATAAATGCCTTCAGATTGTTTTTGATCATTACCATGCTTCCGATTAATACTAGTATTACTAAAGTAATGGGTGTTTCTGTTTTGGAAAAAAGAGCTGGTTGATTTAAATAGCCCATTTCCTTCCACATATCTGCACTAAAATTATCTCGGATATCTCTAAAAATAGTTGCAAAACAATAAATCAAAACGGCTGCTACAATGCCAGGTAAAAATTCTCGAATAAATGCTGCTCTTTGTGAAGCATCCATGGGGGTTCTATTCATTCTTAATGCAATATCCTCTGCTGTTGGGGCAGGAATTTTTTCCATCAAAAAAATAAATAGGAGCAATGGTAATGAAAAAACCAATCCTGTTGCAAAAGGAATCCAAAATTCCGACAAATGAAATTGCATCAATAACCAACCACCTACCGACTTTACAAATCCCGAAGAAAAAATAAAACTCACTGCCAGTGCAGCCCCAATAAAATCGGTGGTTTTGCGTCCTTCGATGTAAGAGAAAATAACGCCCCATAACATGCCTAACGGAAATCCATTGATGAATAAAAAAACAATATTGTATGGTGCAGGTACCAATGCAAATAAAAGCCAAGCCATCCAAGCGATACCAACCAATAGCAATACTATTTTATATCTACCCAATCTTTTTAATTCCGATATAAATTTGATGCCATAAAACTTAGCCATCAGGTAACCAATCATTTGGCTTAATACCAATAAGGTTTTATAGCCCAATCCAAAAAAAGCCATGCCATCAAAAGTGCAAACAGTAAATGATTTTCTAAATCCAAAAATCATCGTATAAGTAAGAAAGGCCACTACTGCAGCGTAAAGGCCTGTTTTAAAAGCGGTTATTTGTTCTTTTTTTTGTGTAGTCACCGTAAATAAATTAATGGGTCATCTTCATTAAATAATGTTTCATTCTACCGATAAATATAAGCCACTCATCCTAAGTATTTGGCAAATAATGCTTTATTTAGGAAATTACCCTTCCCAAATAAACTGTTTATGAAAAAATTTCTTTTTGCCATTGTATGTGCCGCTGCGGTATTTTCTGTTAGTGCACAACAAGTAGATTTAGCCAAGCATTTTAAAACAATGAAACCCCGCAATATTGGCCCAGCCGGTATGAGTGGTCGTGTTACATCTATTGATGCAGTATGGACTAACCCCAATATTATTTATCTAGGTACTGCCAGTGGGGGTGTTTGGAAAACCGAAAATGGGGGAGGAAATTGGACGCCCATTTTTGATGATCAACCTATTTTAAATATTGGATCAATTGCCATTACACAAAGTAATCCAAGTATTGTATGGGCTGGAACTGGAGAAGGTAATCCACGTAACTCCATCAGCTTGGGAGATGGTATTTATAAAAGTTTAGATGGTGGTAAAACGTGGAAATGTATGGGCTTGCAAAAAACCCGCAATATTCATAGAATTATTATAGATCCTACTAACCCTGATATTGTTTATGCTGGCGTAATGGGTAATCCATTTGCTGTTCATCCAGAGCGTGGCGTATATAAAACCACTGATGGCGGTGATTCATGGAAATTGATATTGCATACCAATGATACATCTGGTGTGGGTGATATGGTAATGGATCCAGTGAATCCGAATAAGTTATTTGTAAACATGTACCAGCATCAACGTACACCTTGGAGTTATACAGGTGGTGGACCTGGAAGTGGATTTTATGTAACCTATGATGGAGGTAAAAACTTTAAAAAATTAGGAAAAGAAGATGGGCTGCCAGCAGGTGAATATGGAAGAATTGGTATTAGTATTAGTAGAACCGATCCTAATAAAGTATATGCTTTGGTAGAAGCTACTAAAAATGGTTTATACAAAAGTGAAGATGGCGGATTAAAATGGGAACTGGTAAACAGTGACCCTGCAGTGGTAACCAACCGTGCATTTTATTTTCAGGATATAGCCGTAGACACTAAGAATGAAAACAGGTTGTATAATATTAACCAAATGGTAAACGTGAGTGAGGATGGTGGTAAAACGTTTAAGCTAGTACTTCCTTATAGTGGTATTCACCCCGATCACCATGCTTGGTGGATTCATCCGTATGATGCTAATTTTATTATTGATGGAAACGATGGTGGTATTGGTATTTCGAGAGATCGTGGTAAAACATGGCAGTTTGATGAGAAACTTCCGTTGGGCCAATTTTATCATATTAATGTAGACAATCAATTGCCATATAATGTAATGGGGGGTTTACAAGATAACGGTAGCTGGCATGGACCTGCTTATGTTTGGATACAAAGTGGTATTCGAAATGCTTATTGGCAGGGTGTAAATGGAGGAGATGGGTTTGATGTATTTCCCGATCCAGAAGATCCAAAATGGTTATATAGTATGAGCCAGGGAGGAGCTTTGGGCAAATACAATATGGCAACTGGAGAAGATTGGAGTATCAGGCCACCAAGGATGGATGTGAAAACACGTCAACGCTTTAACTGGAATGCAGGAATTGCACAAGATCCTTTTAATAAGTCTACTATTTATTATGGTAGTCAATTTGTAAATAAGAGTACCAATAAAGGCCTATCATGGGAATTAATTTCACCCGATTTATCAACCCATGATTCAGCTAAAATAGACCAACGCAATAACGGAGGTATTTCAGTTGATATTACTGGTGCAGAAAATCATTGTACTATTTTGGCCATTGAACCCTCTGCAAAAGAACAGGGTGTTATTTGGGTAGGTACAGATGATGGAAATGTGCAATTAACCAAGGATGGTGGAAAAACCTGGACCAATTTTAGAGGAAAAATCCCTGGAATGCCAATAGGAGCATGGGTTCCACAGATTAGGGCATCTAGATACAATGGAGGTGAAGCTTTTGTAATTGTAAATGATTATAGAAGAGGAGATTTGAAACCTTATATTTTCCGCACTACAGATTATGGAAAAAATTGGACACGCCTAGTTGATGAAAAGAAAGTAGTAGGCTATGCATTGTGTTTAATACAAGATCCTGTTGAGCCTAATTTAATTTTTGTAGGAACGGAGCAAGGCTTATGGGTGAGTTTAGATAATGGAACTCATTTTCAACAATTTAAAAATGGGTATCCATCTGTATCAACCTACGATTTTGCTATTCAAGAAAGAGAAGCCGATTTGGTAATAGCTACTTTTGGAAGAGCCATTTGGATTTTAGATGATATACGCCCATTAAGAAAATTAGCGGCTAATAAAGGGCAACTCTTCGCTAATAAGTTAACTGCATTTGAAGCACCTCAAGCGTATCAGGCAAAAATTAAAAACGCTACTGGTATAGAATACAGTACCTATGGAACTTATGAGGGAGAAAATAAACGCAGGGGTGCGGCTTTAAGTTTCTATATAAATAAAACTGCTGCAGATTCCGGAAAGAAAAAATTATCAGATACGGTTCAAGTAAGAATTTTTGACGCCAATAATGTGGCTGTTAGAAATTTACGCAACAAAATAGATAGCGGGTTCAACCGTATTTATTGGGGCATGGAAGGAAAAGGCATTCGCCAAGTTGCTGGTGGAAGAAGAGGTGGAGGAAGATTTGGTGGTAGCGCAGGAAACGCAGAACCTGCTGGTCTTCCAGTAGATCCTGGTATGTATAAAGTAGTATTGAGTTTAGGAAAGGATGTAAGCGATAGCATGATGGTAATGGTAAATGATGATCCTAATGCACCAACTCCGCTTGTTGTTAGAAATGCAATTCGTGCAGCCAATGCAAGATTAGATAAGTCTACTTTAAAAATTGTAAACATTACCGATCGTTTAACAGAAGCAGAGGAAACACTTAAGAAAGTAGAAGCCAGTTTAGCTAATATGGATAAAAAAAATGCAGATACTTTACGTAAAGTAGGAAAGCAAATAACCGAAAACATAAAAGCCATTCGAGAACAATTAAATGGTAAACCTCAAGACAAACAAGGTTATGGTAATATTCCACAAGAAA
The DNA here is from genome assembly GCA_036170555.1 of Sediminibacterium sp. Lineage (GTDB taxonomy): Bacteria > Bacteroidota > Bacteroidia > Chitinophagales > Chitinophagaceae > Sediminibacterium. The sequence continues at coordinate 16,455 of JAVHPL010000120.1, forward strand.
CGGTAAATGGTTTAATGGGCGAAGCAAGACAATTATTGATGGGTAAAATGGCAATCCCTGGTGTACAGGAAGAACGCTTGATTACTTATGCTGAAGATGCAGTAAACAATGTGGTAAAAAATGCTAACCAGTTTTTCACTGGTAGTTGGAAGCAGTACCGTGCTTTAGCAGAAGCTGCGCCAGTAAAGCTGTTTAAAGAGTATAAAGAAATGGAATAAGCTTAGCCTGACTCGTCCTAAATAAACGATATGGTTTTAAAAGTGTAAAAGCCCATCCCGAATGTTCGGGATGGGCTTTTTATTGAGGGTATGTATGAGTATTAGCACTAAAATTTGTTATCTTATTTTTTTTGTAGTAGTTATATTTTTAAGAAGATTTTACTCAAATTTTTTGGCAGTGATTTTTAAAACCTAACTTCGTTCTTCATTTGATTTTTTAAATATAAGAGGCAAATCTTTATTTAGATAATTGATGGTTTTATTGTTGTATTGAATAGTAATTTTCTTAATTAAACTATAATCAGGCTCAACAAACCTTCCGCCGATATTATGATTAATATTAACAGATATATTATTAGATACTTGAAAATGATTTGCAAATGTTGATGTATCACTGATAAATTCTTGACCAAACTTTTCTCCTTCGTATTTTAAAAATAATGGATAATTTTTATTGCTTTTAGATAAACGAAGGGCTCTATCTAAACTATTTTTATTGTAGAAAATACTTATTAATAATTTATTTCCAGACTCATTCATAATTACCGTATCACATGAATAATCCATTGCGCATGAAGAAAATAGGATTAATATAAAAAATTTAAAATAATTTATAACCTAATTTTTAGTATAGCTAGTGTATTAATTTTTGTTTATTTGATTTTTTTATCATTTAAAAGATGAAGTTTATATAGTTTCATCGCAATCAGATTCAGTTCTTTACTTTCATAGTAATGTAAACTTGTAGCAATGTAATAATTCATTCCATCAGTACAACCTTCACACATCAATGGTTTTGGCATATTGTTAATGATTGAGATGCCAATTTCGTCCGCTTTTTGCATTTCATATAATGAGAGACCATCATAAGTATTCATAGCATCTTTTTTTTCGATTAATTGAAAAATCATTGTATCGGTTTTGTATGCTTCTTTAAGCGATGCAATAAATACTCGGTCTTTAAAAGCATGAATCCAAGGATTTGCGCTTTTATTATAATCGAAATTGGTATTTAACTTGCTATTGCATGATATAAAAAAAATAAGTATTCCAAGTAAGTATTTCATAATTTTCAATTTAATATCCAAATATCTAGTCTATAAATAGGTGCATCTGCGAAATGACAATTATTAGCATATGTAGAATTAGGGTTTAATAAATCGGCATGACCTGACGCCCATTTGAAATCTTTAGAATATATCGAATATATCCCTTTTTTCCCCGCAAGTATATTTGGTAAATTAATACCTCTTATTCCTGCGTCGGCTTGACTATACGAGAAATGATTATTATTTAGTGGGGTTGTTGAAGATGCGGGGTTTGTACCGAAAGTTTTTCTCATCCATAAATTAATTTGATAAGCAGCTTTAAAATAATATAAATTATCATTTCCTTTATAAGTTTGACCAGGAATATTGGGAATTATTATTCCAGAATAGTTTAATGCTTTCGATAAACGAATTGCACAAGTATTTGTTTTTGGGCCTGAATACAAAGAAGCTACTTCACCTCCAATTGAATTAAACATTTTCTCTGGAGTGTCATATAGGATATCTGAATCCTTTGGGAAATTATTATTGAAATTAACCCAACTTGGTAATTCTTGTTTTGGGAAACTTAAATTAGGGTTATCCCAATAATTATCATATTCACCTTCATGCCCCTCTGATTTTCCAAGAAATTGATTTTTAAATGTATTCATATTTACGTCTGGATGAGTACTAAAATAATTTATGGCCCAAATAGCGTGTTCAACTGATTCAAGCGAATTATTTTCATTCAAATAGGCAAATAAAGTATTTATTGCATCAATAGTATTAATTAAATAAAACTGTTGGGTAACGTCTAGATTTAATAGATTTATTAAAAAATCAGTTTTTTGTTCAAAAGTAAAAACAGCTGTGTTTGATGGGTATGTGGTAACATTATTATTTGGATCATAATAGCCTCCATTACCATCATAATAATGCCACGGATCACTTGGGCCAGGAGGTAAGTTATAGTCTATTGGTGGATTTGTTAAAAACCAACTTGTTAAATCAAAAATAGAAGAACCTGAATCTCCTGGATTAAGATTCTGATTAACTCCTGGAGAACTTGACTGTCCTTCTCCACCTAAAACCCTGTCCATTCACCAAACGCATCTTTCCTTGGTACTGTTGTAATGATTTAAACTAATGAAAGTTTAATAGGGGGATAAAAACTTAGGTGATTTATGCAGATGAGCTTTTGCTCAACCAGCAATTAAGATGCTTTTCTTGGTGTTACTGAAAATCCGCCACCTTTTTTAGAAGAGGAGAAATTTTTATTGCCCATTACACCAGCCGCTTTGCCAAAAGTACTTCCTGGTCCTGCTGGTTTAGAAACCATTCCAGTTGCTGTTGCTGGTTTTTTGGTAGTTTTTCTGCTAGATTTTGCTTTTCCCATTTTATTGCTTTTGTATGAAGTTAAAATAGAAAACTGTCAATACAGTAACTTTGCGCAAAAATTTTTATATGAGTAAGTTGAGTCACCTGTCAGAAACCCTAATTGGTAGTGAAATTGTGAAGTTGGGCAATGCCATTAATGAGCGTATTCGCAATGGAGAAAAAATATACAATTTCACTATTGGTGATTTTAACCCGAATATATTTCCCATCCCTCAGGAACTAGAAGCCTGCATTATTGAAGCGTATAAAAAACATTATACCAATTATCCTGCAGCAGAAGGTATTCTTGAACTGCGTCAAGCGATTGCTGCTTTTATACAAGAATGGGAGGGATTGCATTTTACGCCTGCTGAAATTCAAGTGGGTTCTGGCGGTCGCCCATTGATTTATTCGTTGTTTAAAGTAATTGTAGATAAAGGCGATAAAGTAATTTATGGGGTACCTTCTTGGAATAATAATCACTATGTACACCTAACAGATGGAGAACACTGCTTGGTAGATTGTACCCCCGAAAATAATTTTATGCCTACGGTAGCAGATATTAAGGCCAATATAAAAGGGGCCACCCTTATTTGTTTGTGTACCCCTCAAAATCCAACAGGAACAACACTTTCCAAAGATTCATTGAAGCAGATCTGTGATTTAATTATTGAAGAAAATAATGGTAGAGGAGAGAACGACAAGAAATTATACCTCATGTTCGATCAAATGTATTGGACACTCACTTATGGTGATACCAAGCATTATAATCCCATTGCATTGAACCCTGCAATGAAACCTTATACCATTTATATTGATGGTATTTCTAAAGTGTTTTCTGCAACAGGTGTAAGAGTAGGTTGGGCGCTTGGTCCGGAAAATGTAATTGCAAAAATGAAAGCCATTTTAAGTCATTTAGGTGCCTGGGCACCCATGGCCGAGCAAAAAGCAGTTGCACAATATTTGCCCATGAAAGATGCGATTGCAGATTATTTGGTAAACTTTAAAGGGGCCATTGAATATAGGCTTCAACATATTTATGAAGGAATTATTGCATTAAAAGCAAAGGGTTATTCGGTTGATGCGGTTGCTCCACAGGCGGCTATTTATTTAACCATTCAATTGAATTTGGTGGGAAAGAAAAAAGCCGATGGAACCATTTTAGCAACTCAATCAGATGTTACATCGTATATTTTAGGAGAAGCTAAAATGGCGGTTGTACCATTTTCGGCTTTTGGTGCAAGTGCAACCAGTCCATGGTATAGGCTAAGTGTAGGAACCTGTATTAAGGAAGAAATTCCCGAAATGTTGGCAACATTAGAATTGGCACTATCCAAACTCAGTTAGTTCTTATTGCAAACAAAAATGAATGATTTGTTGGGATGGTCCTGCAAAATGCTTCTAACTAAATGTGCTTTGCGGATTATTTTTCTCCGATTGATATCAATCACTTCATTGGCAATGCAAAAACTTTCCCAGTTTTCTAGTTTTACTAGTACTTGGTTTAATATGGCTGTTTCTTTGGCCAATGCATCTTCGGAGAGATGGATTTGTTTATTTAAAACGAGTAGATCCCGATTCATAGAAGCTGCTTTACTAATGTTTGGGGCATCCGCAGAACTTGGTCTTATTCGATTTTTGAAATACGCTACAAGAACTGCTTACCATAATTAATAGTAACAGCAAAAGCATAATTTGGTTTATTTTCAACTTCATATCTTCTTCTAAAGTAATAAAATTGTTACTTAAAAACGTAAAATAGCTTTTTTGGTGAGTTATAAAAAACATAAAGTATTGATTGTTCCCCTCGATTGGGGGCTGGGGCATGCTACGCGATGTATTCCCATTATCAGTGCTTTATTACAAAATGGCCATGATGTATTGATCGGGGCCGAAAATGCGCAAGCCATTTTACTAGAACAAGCTTTTCCTCAATTAACCATTATTCCCATCAATGGTTATCGGGTAAAATATAGTAAGCATCGGTTGTTTTTTGCCTTGAATTTGTTGGCTCAATTGCCGCGTTTAATTTTTACCATTCAAAGGGAGCATGAGTGGTTAAACAAAATAGTGGACAAAGAAAATATCAGTTTGGTGATTTCCGATAATCGGTATGGATTGCATCATGCAACTATTCCCAGTATTTTTATTACACACCAACTTGCCATCAAAGCCCCTTTTGCATTGATTGAAAATATTTTACAATCAATCAACTATAGCTATATCAATCGTTTTAGCCAATGCTGGGTGCCCGATATGCAAGTGCCTCCCGGTATTGCGGGCGTATTATCTCACCCTGCAACAATGCCTTCCATACCTGTACACTATATCAACTTGCTTAGTAGATTTAAACCCATTGCAACTACAATTGAATATGATATTTGTGTGTTGCTATCTGGCCCTGAACCGCAACGCAGTATATTGGAAGGTTTGATATTGCAACAAGTTGGCCAATTACCTCTTTCTGTTTTGTTAGTTAGAGGAAGGCCTGCAGATAGTGATTCACGAAACTTTTCTAATAATAATGTTTTACAAGTGCCGGCGAATGTTAAAGTAGTACATCATTTAGATACCGATGCTTTAGGCCAAGCTATTCAGCAATCTAAGATTGTTATTTGCAGAAGCGGATATACTACTTTGATGGAGCTATTGCCACTTAAAAAGAAAATGATATTGATTCCTACGCCTGGGCAAACAGAGCAGGAATATTTGGGGGAAGTTTTAATGAATAATGGCTTTGCCTATATGGTAAAACAAGAAGGGCTTCAGTTGAAAAATGCATTGGAAAATGCAGCCCATTTTCCTTATCAACATAAAGTTTTTAAATTGTTTAATGAGGATACTTTAACAAGTTTGTTGAACTATTAGCAAAATGAAACAAATTTTTTGTAATTCATCTTTTTTCTAAAGAATTTACATTTTTTCTAATGTAAGTTCAAGTAATAAGTGCGATTTTTTGTTGTAGCACTTGGTTAGGGGTTAAGTAATTAAATTTTCTAACTGGTCTATCGTTCAATAATTGTTAAACGAAGTATTTACATTTGCAGAAGATGCAAAAAACTACCAAAGCCTATATTGCTGCCATTGGTTCTAATTTTATTTTCGGCAGCAATTATGCAACTGTAAAATATATTACACCTTCATTAATACAACCCTTTGCATTAAATGTAGTGCGTGTAGTATTAAGCATTGCTTTATTTTGGATTTTATTTTTATTTAAGCCAGGCAAAACCAAGATTGATAAAAAAGATATTCCCCGATTTTTTCTTTGTGCTTTAACAGGAGTGGTGATTAATCAAGTCATGTTTATTAAAGGGCTATCACTTACTACTGCTATTCATAGTTCATTATTGTCGTTGGCTACACCTATATTTATTACCATTATTGCTGCGTGGTTATTGAGTGAAAAATTTACGATGGCCAAGGGAGCAGGATTGGCATTTGGTATTGGGGGTGCGGCTTTGCTCATTCTGATGAAAGATAATTCGCATACGGGAAGCGATATTTTATTGGGTGATTTGTTTATTTTAATCAACGCCATTTCCTATGCATTTTATTTGGTATTGGTTAGGCCATTAATGGCTAAGTACAGCGGCATTCAAGTGTTGAGATGGGTATTTACCATTGGGAGTTTGGGTATTATTCCAATTGGCTTACCTGCTTTATTACAAACCAATTGGGCTGCATTTGAAATTAGTCATTTTATGGCATTGGCCTATATTGCCTTAGGGGCAACTTTTGTAGCGTATATGCTTACGGTGTATAGTATTTCTACCATTGGGTCTTCTGCAACAGGTGCATTCATTTATACCCAACCCGTATTTGCAGCCATCATTGCTACTGCATTTGCCGGTGAGCATTTTAACAGTACCAAGGCCATTGCTGCTGTATTAATTTTTACGGGTGTTTATTTGGTGAATTTTAAAAAGCCATCGGCTAATCCAACTTAGGATAATCAAAAAACCAAAATTCCTTTTTACAAGTATGAATTTCGCTCCAATCATTGGTATGCAGTTTTACGCCAAATACGCCACAGGTAGGCATATTGGTGATGCTGATGGTATTTAAGCTGAGTACAAAATCGGTAATGCCTGGATTATGTGCAAACAATGCGGCAGTTGTAATGGCAGGATCAATCGTTTGAATTACATCAAAAAATACATTCGAAGGAGCATGATACAAGCTCTTGATTTGTTCAATATCTTCTAGTGTTTTATTGTATGCTTTGGCAAAATATGTGGCAGTGGTAAGCGCGCGTACTGCAGGGCTAGAAATAAATGCATCTATTTTAATTTTTTTATTAAGTAATCTTTTAGCCATTTCAGGAGCATCATGGTGCCCACGTTCATTTAAAGTTCTATTAAAATCTTGCTGCCCCACATTGGCCCAACTACTTTTTGCATGCCTTATTACCAATAATTGTTTCATGATGAAAAGTTACAAAAAATGCCTTGTACATTTGCTATCATGGCCATCACTAAACTCACCATTCCCGAATTTTTGCTTTTATCAAGGCAGCATCCTGTATTAGATGTACGAAGCCCTGGGGAATTTGATCATGCCCATATTCCTGGTGCCCATAGTTTACCCCTTTTTAGCAATGAAGAAAGAAAACTTGTAGGTACTGCGTATAAACAAGAAAGTAAACAACGGGCAGTAAAAATTGGCTTGAAATATTTTGGAAGCAATATGGTGCAAATGGTAGAGCAGGTAGAGCAATTGGTGAAACATGCTGCTGGTGAAGCGCTGCCAACTGTTCTAGTACATTGCTGGAGGGGTGGCATGCGTAGTGCAGGTGTGGCTTGGTTATTAGACTTATATGGTTTTAAAGTGTACACTTTAGTGGGGGGCTATAAAGCGTATCGTAATTGGGTATTGGCGCAGTTTGAAAAAAATTATAACATACAAATCGTTGGCGGGTATACGGGTAGTGGTAAAACAGAAGTATTGAAAGCCATGAAAACAAAAGGTGCTGCTGTAATTGATTTAGAAGGATTAGCCCATCACAAAGGCTCGGCATTTGGTGCGTTAGGGCAACCTGCACAACCTAGTCAAGAGTTTTTTGAAAATAAATTGGCAACGGAATTATGGCAAATTCAAACATCAACTGCTACGGTAGCAAATGAAGATAATGGTGCTCCCATTGTTGATCCTACTATTTATTTGGAAGATGAAAGCCAACGCATTGGCATGGTAAATATTCCCACTATTTTTTTTCAACAAATGCGTCAAAAAAAAGTGTGGTTTTTAGAAATTCCTTTTGATGAGCGATTAGATTTTATTGTTGCCAATTATGGAAAATTTGATAAAGCCCAATTAATTAATGCAGTGGTTAGAGTAAAAAAGAAATTAGGCGGGCTTGAAACTAAAATAGCTGTTAATGCTTTGATAGAAGACGATATTCGTTTATCCTTTGCAGTAATGTTAAAGTACTACGATAAATTATACAATAAAGGACTCTTGAAAAGAGAAGATCCCGATCATCAAGTGCAAACCATTTTTTGCAATACGGTAAACGCAGATGCCAATGCAATATCAATTATGCACTTAGCCATTTAGCAATAGTTAAATATCCCATCCAACTCATTACGGCAACAATTAACCAACCTGCAATTTGTAGCCAAAACGGATGTTTGTATTCTTTAACCAATTTTTTCTTTTTTACAGCAACCAACATCAATCCTAATGCAATGGGTAAGATGAACCCATTGAGTGCACCTACAGTAACTAAAATTTTAACTGGGTTTCCTATAATACCAAAAACCATTGTAGAGAATATGATGAATATACTGATGATCCATTTTTCATATTTTTCAATCAATGGATGAAATGTTTTTAAAAATGATACCGAAGTATAAGCAGCACCAATCACTGAAGTGATCGCTGCACTCCACATTACTACGCCAAAAAATTTGTACCCTATTGCGCCTGCTGCCAATTTAAAAACCGAAGCTGGAGGGTTGGCACTATCTAATGCCACTCCTTTCATTATTACACCCAGTGCTGCAAGAAATAATAAAAAGCGCATCAAAGCGGTAACTACAATACCAGTAACTGCACTTTTGTTTACATCGGGTAATGCTGATATTCCTTTTATTCCTGCATCTAGTAAACGATGACCACCCGAAAAACTAATATAGCCCCCAACCGTTCCACCTACCAATGTAACAATTGCCAATGCGGAGATTTTTTCAGGAAAAAAACTATGTTCAATGGCAGATGCAATAGGTGGTTCTGCTTTATAAACAATAAAAATGGTTAATAGAATCATTAATAAGCCCAGTAATTTGGTAAATCCATCAATGGCTTTTCCCGCTTCCTTATTCCAAAAAATAAATAAAGCAATCACACAGCTAATTGTGCTTCCATACAAAGGGTCCATGCCTGTTAATACTTGTAAGCCCAAGCCACAGCCGCCAATATTACCAATATTAAAAGCCAAACCACCCATCACAATTAATCCAGCTAATACATATCCTAAGCCCGGTAAAAGTTCGTTGGCAATAAGCTGTGCTCTTTTTTCTGTTACAGCAATGATGCGCCAAATATTTAGTTGAACACCAATATCTAGTAATACAGAAATGACTATTACAAATCCAAAACTGGCTGCCAACTGCTGCGTAAATACAGTGGTTTGGGTAAGAAAACCGGGCCCAATGGCAGAGGTTGCCATTAAAAATGCAGCTCCTGTAATTGCAGTTGATGTATTTTTTTTCAAGCACCAATTGTTTTAAGATGAATATTATTTTTAAGAAAACGGTGATGAATAGCTTTGGCAAAATCAACAGCATGATCCCCATCTCCATGAATACAAATAGTTGCTGCATCTATTGAAACAATTGAACCATCAATAGCTGTTACTGTTTTTTCCAACACCATTTGTAAAGACTGCGCCAATGCAACTTCGGTGTTGTTAATTAACGCATGTGAATTTGTTCTAGGTGTAAGTGTTCCATTGGGTTGATAGGTTCTATCTGCAAAAACTTCTGAAGCAGTTTGCAAGCCCATTTTTTTTGATTCTGTAATTAAATGGCTATTGCTTAATCCGTATACAATCAGGGATACATCTAATGCTTTAATAGCCGAAGCAATTGTATTACTAACACTGGCATCGGCAGCGGCCATATTGTACAATGCGCCATGAGGTTTAATATGATGTAGCAAACAACCCGCTCTTCTACAAATGCGTTGTATTAATTCAATTTGTTCTGCAATTAAATCATATAATTCATTTGCATCTAACTGTTGATTGATTCTTCCAAAATGAGTGGGGTCTTTAAAACTAGGATGTGCTCCAATAGCCACATCATCTATTAAGCAAAGTTCAATGGTTCTATTAATAATTTCTTCATTCCCCGCGTGGTAACCACAAGCAATATTAGCAGAACTAATAAAAGGCATCAGTTTAGCGTCTGAAGGATATCCCTCACCTAAATCACAATTAATGTCGATGGTATGCATCAAGTTGTAAGATACAGGCATTCTTTAATTGTTGCAAATGTTGTTCCTGTTCAATTAATAAATTTTCTGCTGTAATTAAATTAGTAGGTGTAAAATATAATAATTCAGTTGAACCTTTTTGAGCCAATCCAGGTAAGTCGGCGCTAATTATATACCCAATGCAGGGATACCCCCCAGTAGTTTGATGATCGGCCATTAACACTATACATTGCCCACTAGGCAAGCGTTGTATGGTTCCTCTAGTAACAGCGCTAGAGATCAATTCTGTAGCAGTTGTTATATTTAATAATGGCCCATTTAATTGATAACCCATTCGATCGCTTTGAGGTTGAATGGTGAATCCTTGGGTAGTAAATATATTTTTAGCCTGCTCATTTAATAAATCAAATTCATTCCCTGGAATAAATCGAAAAGGATTATTCGTATAAAAAAAATCAGTACCTGCTTTCCATGGTAATATTGTACAATCCAGGCCCGTTCCTCTTAATTTTGCATGCATATTAAAATTAATTTCATCCCCACTTAGTAAAGCCCTTCCTTCAAATCCTCCGGCGGCAACTTTTACATTAGTACTATAACTATTTAGCCAATCATTTAATTCAAAGCCACCTTGAACAGCTAAATATCCAATTTGACCTTGTATTTTTCTGTTGAATTGTAATATGGTGTTGGCAGGTAAATAAACAGGATGATTAATTGGAATGGATATTCCATCTGCTGTAGCACTAAAATCTGCTCCACTTAATGCTATAAATGCTGCAGATTTAAATTGTATGGTTGGAGCCGGAAAATAAAATTCAATCACGGCTTCCTCTATATTATTTAACACTAGGGCATTGGCTATTTGCATGGCGCGAATATCCATTGCCCCTCCCGGGTTAATACCCAACTGCTGAAAACCAATACGCCCTGCATCTTGCAGCGTGGTAAATAATCCAGGTTTAAGAATATGCATACTCATGCTGCTATTTCCTTTTTAATTTGATAAAACTCCGATAAAGAAATTGCATAAAATTGCACTTGTTGGCCGGGCTCTAATAAACAAGGTATTTCTTTTGAAACATCAAATAATAATAAAGGGGTTTGACCAATTAATTGCCATCCGCCAGGAGAATCCAATGGATAAATACCTGTTTGTTCACCAGCAATTCCTACTGTTCCTGCAGGAACAATTAATTGGGGTTTAGCTTTTCGGGGCATCTGAATTTTTTTATCTACAGAAGCCATATAAGGAAATCCTGGAAGAAATCCAATCATATACACAGTATATATAGTGGCTGTATGTAAGCGAATGAGTTCTTCTATTGTAATAGAGGCGTATGCCGCTACCGATATTATGTCGGGGCCTAAAGATTGGTCATAACAAACAGGAATATGTTTGATACTTGTGTTTATTTGTATGCTTTCTAAAGTAAGTAAGCGTTCAATTAATTGTTTTTTAACATAATCAAAAGCCTGTTCTTGAGGAAAGCATTTTCTTATAGAATGGGTATTATAAATAAGGCTAACACTGCTATATGCTGGAATAATATCTGTTACAAAAGGAATTGCATTTTGTTTCAGTTGATGAAAAAGCTGTTGAACTTGTTGGTTAATAATTGCATTAATTTCCTTACCTAATTCAATAGTTAAGCCACTATCTCCTAATGGGTAAATATGATATGCAA
>JAVHPL010000120.1:28308-83535 GCA_036170555.1 Sediminibacterium sp.
CCGTTTATCTATTTCATTTCGGTATAATCTGCTTCTTTATTATCTTACAATTTCAACCCAAAAAATATGAAGCATTTGTTTTCCCTGCTTGCAGTGTTGAGTGTATTGTATACTCAACTATCAGCACAATCTAATCCAAAGTGGATCCGTTATTCTTCTATTTCTCCCGATGGAAAAACAATTGTTTTTACCTTCAAAGGGGATATATATAAAGTGCCAAGTATGGGTGGTACTGCCACTCCTTTAACCATGCATGAGGCGCATGATTTTATGCCTGTATGGAGTCATGACAGTAAAACAATTGCATTTGCTAGTGACCGGTATGGTAATTTCGATATTTTTACTATTGGTATAAATGGAGGAGAGGCCAAACGAATTACGTTTCATTCAGCTCAAGAATATCCTTACGATTTTTCTCCTAATGATAAAAATATAGTGTTTGGTAGTGCCCGATTAGATTTGGCAAGCAACCGTCAATTTCCAACAGGCTCAATGCCGGAATTATATAGTGTAAGTACCAATGGTGGACGCCCGATTCAGGTACTTACCACACCTGCAGAAGATGTAAAATATAGTAAAGATGGTAACAAGATAATTTATCATGATAAAAAAGGGGGTGAAAATGCTTGGCGTAAACATCACACATCTTCTATTACGCGTGATATTTGGATCTATGATGTAAAAGCAGCTAAGCATACTAAGATTACTAATTTTAATGGGGAAGATCGCAGTCCTATTTTTACTGATGGAGAAAAAGCCATGTATTATTTGAGTGAAGAATCGGGTAGTTTTAATATTCATAAAATGAGCATAGCTGGTGGTAAAAGTGAACAGCTTACTTCATTTAAAAAACACCCGGTTCGTTTTTTAAGTGCATCGAATGATGGCACTATTTGTTTTGGTTATGATGGGGAACTCTATACCATGAAACCTGGTACAGCAGCAAAAAAATTAGCTATTTCTATTGTAGTGGATAACCGTAAAAACGATGAGCAAGTAATTAGAGTAACCAGTGGTAATGGCATTAGTGTTGCTCCTAACGGAAAAGAAATTGCCTTTATTTTTAGAGGTGATGTTTTTGTAACCAGTGTAGAAGGTGGAATTACTAAAAGAATTACCAGTACACCTGAACAAGAAATTAGCGTTGGATTTTCTCCAGATAGCAAATCTATTATTTATACCTCCGAAAGAAATAATAAATGGAGTATTTATGAATCTAAAATTGTTCGTGCAGATGAACCTTATTTTTTTACATCTACCTTAATTAAAGAAACCCCTGTTTTAGATAATGCCAATGACAATACATTGCCATTGGTTTCACCTGATGGGAAAGAAATGGCTTATGTAGAAAATAGAAATACAGTGCGCATTTATAATTTTACTTCCAAACAATCTAGAAGTATTCTTAATACCAATCAAATTTTTGCTTGGATGGAAAATGATCAGTACTACCAATGGAGCCCGGATTCTAAATGGGTACTATTTGATTACGCTGTACCAGGAAGTGCAGTAGGTGAAGTAGGTTTAGCTAGTGCCGATGGTAAAAAAATCATGAATATCACCGAAAGTGGGTTTAATGATTATCGTCCTAAATGGGTAATGGGAGGGAAAGCCATGTTATGGCAAAGCAATCGCGATGGGTTAAGGGCAGCGGCCATGAGTGGTGGAGCACAAAGTGATGCCTACATGCTATTTTTTACACAAGAAGCCTTTGATCGTTTTAAATTAAGCAAGGATGAATTTGCTTTATTAAAAGAAACAGAAGAGAATAAAGCCAAGGCAGATACTAGTAAAAAGAAAGCTGTTATTAAAGACAGCGTAGTTATTGAATGGGATGGATTGGTTCAACGTAAAGCAAAACTGACCATTCATTCTTCTAGTATGGGCGACGCACTTTTAAGTAAGGATGGGGAAACCTTGTATTATCTGGCCAGATTTGAAAAAGGGATGAATGTATGGACAACTAATTTACGCACCAAAGAAACCAAAATGTTGGTGCCATTGAATGCGGGTTTTGCAAGTATGGTTTGGGATAAGGAACAAAAAAATATTTTCATTAGTAATGATGGAGGTATTATTAAATTAGATCCGGTTAGTAGCAAGCAAGACCGCATTGTAATTAATGGGGAAATGATGGTTAATAGTACTGCAGAGCGTCAGGCCATGTTTAATCATGTATGGCGTAGAACCAAGAAAACATTTTATAACAAAACATTTCATGGAATAGATTGGGATAGTTATAAGACCGACTATGATCAATATATTTCCTCTATTGGTAATAATTATGAATTTACCGAAATGCTCAGTGAATTATTAGGAGAACTGAATGTAAGTCATAGTGGTGCTGCCTATGGTGGTTCTAACCCTGCAGGAGATGCAACCGCTTCCTTAGGTGTTTTTTATGATGCCACTTACAAAGGAGCAGGTGTAAAAATAGAGGAAGTAATTAAAGGGGGACCTTTAGATAAAGCTGGGTTAAATATTGCCGCAGGTACTATTATAGAATCAATAGATGGAGAAAAAATTACACCAGATATAGATATTGCACAATATCTCAATCGAAAATCGGGTAAAAATGTTTTATTGGTTTTACAAGAAGGAACTGCTAAAAGAGAAATTATTATTAAGCCAATTTCTATTGGGGAAGAAAACAGCTTGTTGTACAAACGTTGGGTAAAACGCAATGCAGATGAAGTAGAAAAAATGAGCGGTGGTGCATTGGGGTATGTACATATTCCAGGTATGAGTGATGGCGCTTTTAGAAGTACGTATGAAGATATTATGGGTAAGTATTTTAATAAAAAAGGAGTAGTTGTTGATACTCGTAATAATGGTGGTGGAGACTTGGTTGCAGATTTGGCCGTATTCTTAAGTGGGAAAAAATTCATGGACTACACCAATGATGTAAGAAGCAATGGATTTGAACCCAATTTTAGATGGACTAAACCAAGCATTTCCTTAGCCAATGAAGCTAACTATAGTGATGGTCATTGTTATGCATTTATGGTGCAAGAATTGCAAGTAAATAAATTGGTAGGCATGCCTGTTCCAGGCACTTGTAGTTTTGCTGGATGGGAAGGTTTGATGGATACAGGTATTCGGTGGGGAGCACCTTCGGTAGGTGTAAAAACCAATGCAGGTAAGTATTTAGAGAATAGCCAAACCGAACCAGATATTAAAATTATGAATGAATATGAAATGGTAAAAAAAGGAATAGATCAGCAATTAGAAGCAGCAGTAAAAGACTTAATGAAAACCATTAAATAAAAATTGATAAAAGTAAATTTCCTGCCCTCACTTTTTCAAGTGGGGGCTTTTTGTAACAAATGTAACCAATGGTTCAAGATAAAGAATGGAGTTTTGTGTTTCAATTATTATCATTCATATTAAAAAGTAAACGATGGATTTCTTAAAAAATTTATTTGGTATGGGACCTTCAGTAGATTATGCTGAACTGGTAAAGCAAGGCGCACAAATAGTAGATGTTCGTTCAGAAGGAGAATATCGCTCAGGTCATATTAAAGGATCATTAAACTACCCATTAGATCGTTTACCTCAACTGGCTTCTAAATTAAAAAAAGATAAACCCATTATTACCTGTTGTGCATCTGGTATGCGAAGTGGATCCGCTAAAAGCTGGTTGGCTTCTAATGGTTTTGCAGAGGTACATAATGGTGGAGGTTGGACTAGTCTTCAATCTAAACTTAACTAACCCGTTTAATATTGGCACCTAGATTTTGAAGGCGTTGGTCAATGTATTGGTAGCCCCTATCAATTTGTTCAATATTTTGAATAGTACTTTTTCCTTCGGCGCTAAGTGCTGCAATAAGCAATGCTTGACCAGCTCTGATATCGGGGCTGCTCATAGTAATGCCTCGTAGATTATTTTTTCTTCCTAGTCCAATAACGGTTGCTCTATGCGGATCGCACAAAATAATTTGTGCACCCATATCAATTAGTTTATCTACAAAAAATAATCTGCTTTCGAACATTTTTTGGTGAATCAATACACTCCCAATGGCTTGTGTTGCTACAACTAATACAATACTTAATAAGTCTGGTGTAAAACCAGGCCAAGGATGATCGGAAATAGTAAGAATACCTCCATCCATAAAAGTTTGAACGGTGTATGAATCTTGTGCTGGAATAAAAATATCGTTATGGCGAATTTCAAATTGAATACCTAGTTGACTAAATTTATCGGGTATCATACCTAAGTGTTCAACCCCAGCATCTTTAATGGTAATTTCACTTTGCGTCATTGCAGCAAGGCCAATAAAACTACCAATCTCAATCATATCTGGAAGCAAACGATGTTGTGTACCCATTAACGATGAAACACCTTCGATGCTAAGTAAATTACTTCCGATACCCGTAATTTTTGCTCCCATTCTATTAAGCATATTACACAACTGTTGCAAATAAGGTTCGCAAGCGGCATTATAAATGGTAGTAATACCTTCTGCAAGTACAGCCGCCATTACAATATTGGCAGTACCTGTAACCGAAGGTTCATCTAATAACATATAGCTACCCTTTAGCTGATTGGCTGTTAAAGTAAAACAACCCAATGCATCATCGTATGCATACCTAGCACCTAATTTTTGAAAACCAATAATATGGGTATCTAATCGTCGTCTCCCAATTTTATCACCTCCCGGTTTAGGGATATACGCGGTGTGGAAACGCGCTAATATAGGTCCAGCAAGCATTACACTGCCTCTTAATCGCCCACTTTTTTTGCGAAACGCTTCGGATGCCAGGTAACCAGCATCTATTTGATCTGCCTGAAAAGTATAAGTGTCTCTGCTATTGCGCTGAACTTTTACGCCAATTTCACCCAAGAGTTCAATGAGTAAATTAACATCTACAATATCTGGAATATTGGCAATGGTTATAGGCTGATTGGTAAGGATCACTGCAGATAAAACTTGCAGTGCTTCATTTTTTGCACCTTGGGGAATAATTTCACCCTTTAATTTTTTTCCACCAATTACTTCAAAACTACTCATTATAAAAAGGGTAATTAATAGCGCTTTTTAAATCCGCCACCAGCGTTGCGATCATTTCTTCCGCCACCGCGTGGATCATTATTGCGTGGTCCTCCATTAGAATTTCCATTTCTATTATTGGAATTTCTTGCGCCCAGATTGCGATCATTTCTGCCACCAGCGTTGCGATTGTTTCTGCCACCAAAATTCTGTTGCCAGCGCCCACCACTTCGTGCAGGCGGATAATCATCACTTACGAAATTTTGATTTCTATGTTTTATATAAGGGGTATTGCTAAACTCTAGCTGCCCTCCAGTGATGCTATTTAATTCGGAACGAATAGCATCATCATGAACCAATTCTTTGTGCCAGTTACTATATGAAAGTTTCATATAGTAGGCAATTGAATTAGCAAATCCAGCTTTTTTCTCAGGGTCTTCTTCTTTCAAAGCCTTATCTATCACTACTTCTAGGTTCTTTCCCAGGTGTGCATATTTTGGATAGCGTTTAGGATAAGGTAGTGGATCTGGTTTTACTTTATAATTTTCTTTAGTAGGGATTGGATAGGGGCTATCTACTTCTAATTTAAAATTGCTGATAAAAAAAAGATGATCCCATAATTTATGCCTAAAGTCTTCCACATTTTTAAGGTGTGGATTTAGAAATCCCATCAACTCAATTACTGCTTGAGTTTGTTGCTGTCTTTTGCCTTTGTCTTCTAGTGTTAAGAGATATTCGACCATTTTTTGTACGTGACGGCCGTATTCTTTCATACCCAAATAATTCCTGTCGGTATTATAATCCATGTAAAAATGCTTAGTATAACAACAAATATAGGCATTGTAAGGGCTTCAAATCATATTTTAGCCGCTCGAAACTACTTTTTATCTTCGCAGCATGGAACAGTTGAAGCAACAGATTGAGCAATACAAACAAGAAATAGCTGCTTTTACAGCTACAGGAGCAGAAGAAGTAGAGCAATTTCGAATTAAATGGCTTGGTACCAAGGGATTGGTAAAATTAATCATGGGAGAGATGAAGCAAGTGCCCAATGACCAAAAAAAGGCATTTGGTTTATATTTAAATGAGTTTAAAACCCAAGTGGAAGCTAAATTAACCAATTTACAAACAGATCATAGCCCTTTAAAGCAAGCTACCAGTTCTTCAATTGATTTTTCCCTACCAGGAGATCCTGTATCAGTAGGTAGCCGACATCCACTTACCTTGGTAAGGAATGAAATGGTATCTATTTTTAAAAGATTGGGATTTGCTGTTGCAGAAGGGCCAGAAATAGAAGATGATTGGCACAATTTTGGGGCCATGAATTTACCAGAAGACCATCCAGCAAGGGATATGCAGGATACATTTTATATTCAAAAGCCCGAGGATGGGAATGCGCCCACTTGGTTATTGAGAACTCATACCAGTAGTGTTCAGGCCAGGGTGATGGAACATCAAAAACCTCCCATAAGAGTGATTTGCCCAGGTAGGGTTTATAGAAATGAAACCATTAGTGCAAGGGCACATTGTTTTTTTCATCAGGTAGAAGGATTATATATAGATGAAAATGTAAGCTTTGCCGATTTAAAGCAAACCCTTTACTTTTTTGTACAGGAGATGTTTGGAAAGGATGTGAAAGTTCGCTTTAGGCCCAGTTATTTTCCTTTTACCGAACCTAGTGCCGAAATGGATATTAGTTGTTTAATATGTGAAGGAAAGGGTTGTAATATTTGTAAACACACCGGTTGGGTTGAAATTTTAGGAAGTGGAATGGTACATCCTAAAGTATTAGAGAATTTTGGGATAGATGCTAATAAATATACTGGTTTTGCCTTTGGTATGGGAGTAGAGAGAATTACTCAATTAAAATATCAGGTAAATGATTTGCGATTATATTCTTTAAACGATGTACGTTTTTTAAAACAGTTTACAGGAGTTGTTTAATAATTCAATCTAATTTGATAGATAATAATGATATAATTCAATAGAATTAGGTTGTTTCGCTTATCTTTCGGAATATTAAAAAGTGAACGATGCTTGCAATCTTATTGTTTTTTGGAGCTCATTGGTTTCTTTCTTTATTTTTCCATTCGTTTTTTTTACATCGTTTTGCTTCACATAAAATGTACCATGTAAGTAAAAATTGGGAGCGGGTATTTTACTTAACAACTTGGTTTGTGCAGGGTTCATCTTTTTTAGTGCCAAGAGCTTATGGCGTGATGCACCGTATGCACCATGTTTACAGCGACACCGAAAAAGATCCACATTCTCCACATTTTTTTACTGATGTGTACCAGATGATGAAAAGTACCATCGTTATTTTCAGGGGATTTTTAACTGGAAAAAATTTGCCAGAAGCGCAGTTTACCAAAGACTATTTACCTGTATGGGATCGCTTAGATAAATTTGGACATCATCCAATAACAAGATTGGTTTTTATGGCAAGTTATGTAGCATTCTATTATTTCTTTGCGCCGAATGCATGGTGGTATTTATTGTTACCAATACATTTTTTAATGGGCCCCATTCAAGGGGCGATAGTAAATTGGTGCGGTCATAAATATGGGTACAGTAATTTTAATAATGGGGATCATTCTAAAAACACCACTCCTTGGGGTATACTGTTGATGGGAGAATTATTTCAAAATAATCACCATTATGCAAAAGATGATGCCAATTTTGCTAAAAAATGGTTTGAGTTTGATTTAACTTATTTTATCATGTGTGGATTAAATGCTGTGGGAATAATACGATTGATACCATCGGTGTTGCCAACTGCAGATATATCAACAGCAGAAGCATCAGCCCAATAAACTGCTTCGTGTAAAAAATCTACTGTACTTTTAGTAGTTCAAATGGCAATATGGTACATGCAACAAAAGGTGTTGTGCTGCGTACAGTAAAATATGGGGATACTAGTATCATAACCAGTATTTATACCGAGTTATTTGGTATACAACAGTATATAGTAAAGGGGGTTCGGCAAAGCACCAAAACATCTGCAGGTAAAGCCAGTTATTTTCAACCCGCTGCTATTTTAGAATTAGAAGTACACCACAACGAATTAAAAGCATTGCAATTTATAAAGGAGTATAGGTGGGCCTACCTGTATGAACAAGTATTGTTTGATGTGGTAAAAAATACTGTAGCCATATACATAATTGAATTGTTGCAACATAGTTTAAAGCAACCCGAAGCCAATCCGGAATTATTTTATTTAATAGAAGATACGCTTAAACAATTAGATAAGGGTTCTGCTACATTAACAGGAAATTTACCCTTGTATTTTACCATGCACTTGGCTAGTGAATTGGGTTTTCAATTGCAAGGAGATTATTCTGATTCTACTCCAATCATAGATTTACAAGAAGGCCTATTTGTAGCAGATAAGCCCACACATCCTTATTATATAGAAGGAGAATTAGCACAGACTACTTCAAAAATCACTCATTTATTATTTTATAACGATTTGGAACATATTCAACTGAATCAGCAAACGCGTAGGTATTTATTAGAAGCTTTTCAATTATTTCTTTCCTTGCATATCAGTGGATTTGGACAAATGAAGAGTTATAAAATATTACAAGAAGTGCTGTCTTGAAATGTATAATTCTTTAAAATGCCTATTGTAAAATACCCACTGAAGGGTATATAGTTCATATTTTAGTAGAGTAATTTTATTTTTCATAAATCAATAAAATATGAAAAAAAAATTGCTGTTGATTATTTGCATTTCTTCTTTTTTTAAAATCTATGCACAACAACCCCAAGTAGAATTTAGTATCAAGGGGGGTGTAACACTTCCAGAATATTCCTATGTAGGCAATGGCACTACGGAGAGAAGAAGCTTATATCAAGGGTTTACTGGGGGAGTTACCGTTATGCTATACAAAATAAATAGAGAAATACCTGAATTGGGATTAGGAATAGGTGTAGATTATGTGCAAGCAGGGGCTATTAATAAACAACCTGCAATAGTTGGCGCGGTGCAAGCAAAAAATCGTATTACTTATGTTAGAGGCCAAGTTTTACTTGGAGCTAAGGTGCAGCGTTTTCTAGAAATTAAAGGTGGTTTGTATTTTGCAAAAGCTATTTCTGGAGAATCAGTTATTACCAATACCAATGGGGCAACCACTACAACCCCATTTATTATTGGTGAAAAAGTAACAGATGATTTTATACCCTTTGATCTGGGCCTAGGGATGATTGCAGATTTTAATATCAATTCTAAAATTCAACTAGGATTTAGCATTCATCAAGGATTAAGTGATATTGCTCCTCAAACCGATATCAAAATTAATAACTCCATTTATGCAATTACCCTAGGCATGAAGCTTGGTGGTAGAAAAAAATAAATCTATGAAAAAACAACTATTTAGTTTATCGGTATTACTATTTCTATCTACAGCTGGATTTACTCAATTAGGCAAAAGAACGGATAGGCAATTAGAAGAAGATAAAAAATATGAACTGATGATTGGAACCAATAAAACCAATGCTTCCTTTAACAATACTAATGGGTTTACTATTAAAGAAAATGAAATTAGGATTGTTGGATTTTTACATAGACATAATAAAATTGAATACGATCGTATCTATGTTAGAACAAAAAGAGATACTACTGTGGTTGATGAACAAACCATGAAGGGAAGAAGCATTAATGCTAGCTGGAAAGACTTCTATATTAAATTAAAAGATCTTGTTCCAAGTGATAAATATATCATTGAAGTGTATTCCGATCCAGAAAGAAAATTAGTTGCTTCAAAAGAGTTTTACATTAAGAAAAAGGAATAAGAGAATTACTTGATTTTTTTAAAAGACCAGTATTATTTATGATACTAGCCTTTCTGTTATTTTTTAAGTTTCTCCTTACAAAGTTTTAGCACTTGAAGATATTCTTGATTATTGGGATAAATTTTAACTATCACTTCCAAGTCTGTCAATGCCGCTTGGTAGTTTTTAAAATGATCCAAATACACCAACGCCCTCATATATCTTACTTCTGCGTTTGAAGAATTTAATGTGATAAACTTGCTATATTCTTTAATTGCTCCTTCATAATCTTTTAGAGAAAATTTTATGCTACCCATCATGCTATAAGTAGATGCCTTAGTGGTTCCAATTAAGACTGCAGTATCAAAGCATCCTAATGCTGCTTTATAATTTTCATTTTTTGCATAATGATTTCCTAAATCTTCAAAATATCCAGAATTTTTACCATCAGCATAAGCCGCATACCTTAAAAATTGTTCCGCTGGCCCATTCATTTCAAAATTAGAAAATATCATTCCTGCCTTATGATATGGGATAGGATTTTTAGGTTCTATTTGAATACATTTATAATAATTCATAACTGCCCTTCCTAGGTTAAATCCGTTAGAAATTAAACGTTGTTTTTCTGCTCTATTCATAAAAAATTGAAAAGCATTTTGTATAGTAAATCCTTCCTTTTCATACGCTTGCTTTAACAATGGGTCTAACTTTTGTAATTGATTTTTAGAAGCTTCGTCTTTAGGGTTTAGCATGGTAGCAAAACCAAAATCATCATAGGCATCTGGATAGTTTTTCATTAGTAGGTTACAATTCGCACGATATATATTATATTTTGCATTTGTGGGGTTGAAAAATATTGCTTCATCATAATCTGCAAGTGCAGATTGTAGTGCTTGAATACTTTCATAACAAATACCTCTTAAAATATAAACATTGGCCGCTTTTTCAATATTAATACTCTTAGAATAATAAGTAATGGCGTCTTTAAAATTGCTCCTATCTTGCTCAATTGCGCCTAAATACATATAACACTCTGGCGCTTTAGGATTTATTTCTACTGCCTTGGTTAAATCTGGTATGGCGCGCGTGTTATCATTAAGTATATTGTAAAAATAAATACCCCTGTCTCTTAAAAACAAATAGCTTGTAGGATTTTGCTCAACCGCTTTAGTATAATTTTCTACAACAGCTAATTTATTTATAGTAGCACCCTGTTCAATTAATTTCTTTCCACATGTTGCAGCATAATAAAAAGCAGAATCTGGCTTGTAAAATTCAGCAGCTTCTATATAATTCTCTATTGATTGCTGAAATTTTTCTCGTTTAAATAAGCTTCTGGCATAATCGTACTTGTTTTTATAATAATAAAATACTATTAAATCAGAAGCTTCTGAAAGTTGCGATTTAGTGATGGCATTATTTGCCTTTAGATAATAAGTTTCAGCGGTTTCATATTCCCCGTCTTTTTCAATCACATTTCCTACATTGTTTTCGTACACCAACAAATCAAGCATTAGATTAAATATCTTTTCCTTATTAACTTTTTTTATAATTGCTTGAATACTATCTGGGCTTAGGGGCTTCATTTTTAAAACATTACTGCGTTGTGCATCCCTAGCAATTGCCAACATATTGTTCTCGTACTTTTTTAAGGCTGCATTCACCTTGTCATCTACTTTCTTTTTCTCTGCAGTTGAAAGACTATTGTATGCTTTTATTTGCTCTTCAGTCATTTGTGTTTTCCCTGCTCTACTAAAAAAAAGACAAATTACCAATAGTACTAACTTATACATGGTATTAATTTAAATTTACAATGCTAAATAAATGAACAAAATGAACAACGGAAAATAATACACCCATCACAACTACCCATATAAGAAGTGTATATTTCTTAATCTTTTATACTATACAGGATCTTTTGAAAATCTCCTTTAAACTTGTCCTTATTTGTTGCTAAACACCAAGATAAAACTTTATAGTAGGCTTTTTTAGTTTCAACAATTCCAACTAAATAATAAATTTCATCTTTAGCTTCTTTACTATAATAGCTTAAATCACTTTCAATAAAATTTATTTCTCCCTTTTTTTTGGTTATTGGGGTAGTAACTTTTCTATTTTCTTCATCTTTAACAAAGCCTGGGATAAAGTTTTCATAAAAATCATTAATAGTGGCGAATTTCATGTCATTCAAAGTCAATTCTTCTTTAGTATCAAAAATTACCAATCCGTACACATCTTTTAAACCGTTTTTGTATTGAATAGCTGCGTCAGTATTAAAACCTGTGGTTTTGCTCATGTAGCTGGGCAAACTAATATCAAAAATATGACCTGCTTTGTAGGTTACTAGCCCAGTTTGTGCAAAAGTAGCTGCGCTTAATAAAATAAACATGGTTGTTAAAATGCCAATTGTTTTTTTCATGGTTAATCATTTGTTTTTATGAATATGTATAAATAGGTATCAATTATTTTTGGTAATAAATTATAGTTGAGCAGGATTATATTCATCCATAGAGTCTACATTGCCAGCCATTACCCATTTCCCTTTTTCTTTTACAAAAGGTACCTTACTCCAATTTCTTTCTGCTTCGGTACTACCCTTGTAAAGTGGACTGCCAATGATTAGTTCAGCTTTGTTTCCTACTATTTTTACCTTGTAAATATTTTTTTTGTTGGTTTGCCAATTAACCAGATAACTAACCGCTTCCTGACCTCCTCCCCATCGGTCAAAATCAAATCCAACTGCCAATTCTTCTTTTGGATCGTTTTTATAGCAACTATCATAAAATAGAAAATCTTTTTTTTCACTAGCTATATACGCTTCTCCTACAAAAGGAACATTCTTTTTTAAAAAAAGTGTATAGCGTTCTACTTCTTTCCATTGTATATGGAAAGGGGGGGCAAAATTTTTCCCTGTGCCTTTGACCAATTGAAATGAGTTGAATTTTTTTTCGTTTTTTTGATAATAGTATAAAAAATTAAAAAACACTTTTTGAATAGCAGTTTGTTCGGCGTTTAACTGTGCAGGAGCTATTTTTACCAAGAATAAGGTAATTATAAATAATAGGGTTCTTTTAATGTACATGATACTTTAAATAATATTCAAATGTAAATCACCGTTCATTTTTCTATATACCCAATTGAGGGTATTTCTTAAAAAAAAGAACACTTACATTAGTCTTTTTACTGTACTATTTTTTGTAAGTTGATTGTTATGAGTATTTTCCAGTAAAAGTATACCGGGAGTTTTTCCGTTTTCAAAACTACCTAATTGGTTATTCATTTGCAAAGCTTGGGCACCATTCAGTGTGGCCCATTGTAACAATTCCTCTAGCGGAATTTCGGGAAATGCTAACGTAATAGATTTAAGTTCATCTAATACGCTCAAACTATGATTGCTGGCTAAACTGTCTGTGCCAATGGTAATGGTGCAGTTATATTTACGTAACAGCTCTATGGGGGGCAATTTATTTTCTATATATAAATTTGCGTTTATACAAATACACCAAAACAACGCATTCCCTGCTGCGGCAATTTGTGCATTTGCAAATACAATATCTGTAGAGTCGGTTATAGCATTATGTACTGTTAAAATATTTTTTGCCCCTACCATTTTTGGAAAATAAGATTGTAAACTGCTTTTTCCTGTTGGTTCAAAATGACTTTGATCTATATTCATTGCCTGGTACATGCTAACAAAATCACCAGTACCTTTCAAGAATAATTCGTTTTCTGCTGGCGTTTCCTGGTTATGTATACTAATGGTATTACCTACAAATGCAGGTTGAATTAGTTCCCATAATTTATTGGAAACAGAATAAGGTGCATGTGGGGATATTGCCATTGCGCTTTTTAACCCCTTTTTAATTGAACCCAATCCTTGATTAAAACTGGCCAATACATTCAAACTGTTTTCATATCTAGGTATGGCAATTTCTGGCTTCCATCCGCTTACTTCAATAAAATTATAATAAGCCAAATTGCCCATTTGTTTTTGGGCAACGGTTAGTGCATTATTAGAAATATCTCCTACAGCAACAATTCCATTGGCAATCATTTCTTGTTCTGCCCTTGCAATTGCAGTTAAGATAGCTTCTTCTGGAAAATGCCGTTCGTTTACAATTTTTAAAATGAATTGGGGTAAGCCAGTATGCTCAGGTATTAATCCGCGCATATGACTCAATTCTAAATGGCAATGCGTATTTATAAATCCTGGAACAAGAATACCTTGGTGATACTGTACATCATCCCCTGCATCTTCAATGGAAACAGCATTAAGAATAGTGCCTTTTGTATCGGTTATTAACACCAATTGTTCTGTTAACAATTCAGTTCCAGTAAAAATTTGATCGGCTGAAAATTTTAGGTAGCTCAATTTATTGTAGTTCGTATTCTTTAATTAATGCCTCTGGAGGAATTTGCAGCAACTTACTAAACTTTCTGATCATGGTTAGCGAGAGGGCTTGCTTATAGTTCAATACTTTGCTTACGGTGGCTTTATCTCCATACACTTTTGCTAAATCGGCCGCCTTGTATCCAAAATCTTCCATGCGTATCTTGATGAATTCGATAGGGTCTACTTCGGGTAAGGTTGAAGTTTTCGATTCATATTCACTAATGATCTTCACCAATAACATGAGTTCTCTATAGTTTTCATCTCCACTTTGTGCATATCTAATTTCTTCATAACGCTTCATTGCTAAATCATACTCGTTTTCTGTCTCTATTAAGTACCAGTTTCTCATAACACAATTTTATATGGTTGACGCATTGATTTGATCATATTCTGAATGGGTCCCAATGAACCTAATATCTACTCTGTTTTGGCCATAATATATTTCAGCTACTAATCTGTATTTATTATGTACAATTTCAAAACTTGCTCTATTATTCTTAATCATTTTGGCATTTGGAAATGACTGCAAAACATCTAGCTTTTTCTCCCAAATAGCATTTTCCGTTATTCTTTTCCAAATTGCTATACTTTTTGTTGTTATTGGGTGCTTTTTAACGAAACTGTCTAACAGTTTTTGTTTAATAATTACCATAAAATTTCATCTGATCAGAATACATTTTGCAATTAAGCATTCTACTAAATGGAAAACAAGACGGCAACTACTTGATTTTCAAAGGTAAAAAACGGTTGGTAATTTGCCAACTTTTATTCCCAAATGCAGAGGGTACTCAGGGCCACCATTCAATTTTTAGCCTATTTATACCTGTTTTAAGCCATCTATTTAAAAATTTGTACTAAATTATTATTGATAATCAATTAGTTATGAAGGAGCATGTAAAAATAGTTGCTAAAATACTTGTTTTTCCCATTGTATTGTAGCACTTTTGCCCTCCCAAAAATGGGTACATTTTAATCGGTGGGATAGCGCCGATTTCATTTAAACGAAAGAATCATGAGTAAACTTCATTTCACCACCAAGCATGCGAATGCGGCTACCGTTCAACACAACTGGTATGTAGTTGATGGTACTAATCAAACCGTGGGACGTATTGCATCTAAAATTGCAGCAGTAATCCGCGGGAAAAACAAAGCTTATTATACTCCTCACGTAGACTGTGGCGATTATGTAATTGTCATTAACACAGAAAAAGTGGTTTTTACCGGTAACAAAGCACAGGATAAAATTTATCTAAACTATTCTGGTTATCCAGGTGGTAAAAAAGAAGAAGCTGCAGAAGATTTGCTGCGTCGTCGTCCTGAAGTAGTTATGGAAAGAGCAGTTAAAGGTATGTTGCCTAAAAATCGTTTAGGCCGTAAGTTGATTAAAAAATTATTTGTGTATGCAGGATCTAACCATCCCCATACTGCACAACAACCTAAAGAACTTAAATTCTAAACCATTGCTTCGTTAATTATACGAGGCGTTAAGCATACAAACAAATGGAAAAACAAAAAAACGCAGTTGGTCGCCGTAAAGAAGCCGTTACCCGTGTTTTCATCAGCAAGGGCGATGGTAAGATCACTGTAAACGACAAAGATTATAAGGCATACTTTCCTTTGGTTTATTTACAAAACCAAGTTGAAGCTCCTTTAAAAACTGCTGATGCAGTTGGTAAATTTGACATTGTCATCAATGCAACTGGTGGAGGCTTAAAAGGCCAAGCCGAAGCAGCTAAATTGGGTATTGCCCGTGCGTTGCTAGAAGTAAATGCCGAATGGAGACCAATACTTAAAGCAGCAGGTCAATTGAAACGTGATCCACGTAGTGTAGAGCGTAAGAAATTTGGTCATAAAAAAGCACGTAGAAGCTACCAGTTCAGTAAGCGTTAATCGTTGTTCTGAATACTATAGTTTGGAATTTAATTTTAAAAAATTATATAATTTATTACAATGGAAAATAACACTTCACTACAACAGCAATTACTGGAGGCCGGCGTTCACTTTGGTCACCTTAAAAAGAAGTGGAATCCTAAGATGTTACCTTACATCTTTGCTGAAAAAAAAGGTATTCATATTATCGACTTAAACAAAACAGTAGACTATTTACAAGAGTCTGCTGCTGCTATTAAGCAGATTGCAAAAAGCGGTAAGAAAATTATGTTTGTTGCTACAAAAAAACAAGCTAAGGAAATTGTTACTGAGTGCGCAAAGCGTGTGAACATGCCTTATGCAACTGAACGTTGGTTAGGTGGTATGCTTACCAACTTTAACACGGTTCGTAAAAGTGTTAAGAAAATGCAGAGCATAGAAAAAATGCTTGCAGATGGAAGTGCAGAAAGCCTTACTAAAAAAGAGCGCTTAACCTTAACTCGCGATAAAGATAAAATGGAAAAAGTATTGGGCGGTATTGCTCAACTTGGTCGTTTGCCGGCTGCTTTATTCTTGGTAGATATTGGCCACGAACATATTGCTTTATCCGAAGCGAAGCGTTTAGGCATCACTACTTTTGGTATGGTAGATACCAATTGCGACCCTAATAAAGTAGACTTTGCAATTCCTGCAAATGATGATGCAACTAAGTCTATTGCCATTATTACCAATTATATTATTGCCGCTATTGCTGAAGGTTTAGCAGAGCGTCAAGCATCAAAAGATGAAGACGAATCTGATGACAACCATAACGAAAATGAAACTCGTGCTCGTCGTTTAGAAGCCGAGGCTCAATCCGAAGCTGGTAGAGGTGGAAGAGGTGGTCGTGGTGGTGCTGCAACTTCCGGTGGCCCTGCTGGCCCGGCTAAACGTCGCGTTCCAGGTAATCGTCGTCCTGCGGGTGGCGGTGGCGGTAGCAGATAATATTTACCCTTATTTTTAAAATTATAGTATAGCGATACAGAATCAAAACGGTTCTGTATCGTTCATTTATCAACTTTCAATATATATTATTATGTCAACTCCAACTATTACAGCAGCGGAGATAAATAAGTTACGCCAGGCCACAGGTGCTGGTATGATGGATTGTAGAAAAGCATTAACAGAAACAAATGGAGATTTTGAGGCAGCCATAGATTGGTTGCGTAAACAAGGCCAAAAAGTTGCAGCAAAAAGAAGTGATAGAGAAGCCAAAGAAGGTGTGATTATAGCAAAAACTTCTACCGACAATAAAGTTGGTTTTGTAGTTTGTATAAGTTGTGAAACCGATTTCGTTTCTAAGAATGCCGATTTTGTTGCATTCGCTACAACTATTGCAGATGCAGCGGTTGCCAATAATGTTAAAAGTGCAGCAGAATTAAATGAAGTAGTAGTGAATGGTGCTAAAGTTGCTGATATGATAAATGATAAGTTAACTTCTATTGGTGAAAAAATAGGGGTTGCTAAATTCGAAAGAATAGAAGCACCTTACGTTGCCTCTTATATTCATGGTGCAAACAGAATGGGTGTATTGGTAGGGTTAAGTTCTGTAGCAGCAGAAGCAGGAAAAGATGTGGCCATGCAAATTGCTGCAATGAATCCATTGGCAGTTGATGCAAATAGTATTCCTGCTGAAACCATTGAAAGAGAAAGAGCCATTGTTGTAGATACAATGAAAGCAGATCCAAAAATGACTGGCAAACCAGAAGAAATGATTGCTAAAATTGCGGAAGGAAAATTAAATGCATTCTTTAAAGAGAATACATTATTGGCTCAAGCTTTTGTAAAAGACGGCAGTATTACCGTAGAAGCCTATCTTAAAAATGCAGGAAATATCACTGTTACCGAATTTAAACGTGTAGCTTTAGGATAATCTCCTTTTACTGTATAGTAAGCCCCGAAATTTTCGGGGCTTTTTTTTGCCAATTACCTATTTAACTGCTCATTTTATACATTCGGTAGGCTTAAATTTTAATGATTCAATATATTTGCATTTCTCCTCATCATTAAAACGGATATATGCTTCCTAAATTTAAAAGAATTCTACTCAAATTGTCTGGTGAAGCCTTATTGGGCGATCAACGTAACGGTGATCCGTTCAATCCAAAAATTATTGAACAATATGCACATGATATTAAGTTGGTAGCAGATTTAGGTGTGCAAGTTGCCATTGTTATTGGAGGAGGAAATATTTATCGTGGCATGAATGAAGCAGATAGTGGAATTGAACGTGCTCATGGAGATTATATGGGCATGTTGGCTACCGTTATTAATGCTATGGCCATGCAGGCAATGTTAGAAAAAATTGGCGTGTATACTCGTTTACAAAGTGCCATTAATATGGAGCAGGTAGCGGAACCCTATATTCGTAGAAAAGCATTGCGTCATTTAGAAAAAGGTAGAGTGGTTATATTTGGTGCAGGTACGGGGAATCCTTATTTTACTACCGATACTGCTGGATCTTTAAGAGCTATTGAAATGAAAGCCGATGTTATTTTAAAAGGAACCCGAGTAGATGGAGTATATAATACTGATCCTGAAAAAGATGCTACAGCGGTAAAATTCGAAAAAATTTCTTTCCAAGATTGTATAGATAAAAAATTAAAAGTGATGGATATGACTGCCTTCACTCTTTGTATGGAAAATAAATTACCCATTATTGTATTTGATATGAATAGACCTGGTAATTTAATGCAAGTGGTACAAGGAGCTAATGTAGGTACGCTGGTAAGTTAATGATGAACATAAATAAGCTAATGCAGGTAGGCTGTTAAGGTTTTATCCGTTCATATAAAATTACCGATAATTCAATGATCCTCGCATAATTTCATGCAGCATGATGAAGTATACTATTTGTTCCTTTTTTGCAGCACTGTTTTTATTAAATGTAAACGCACAGGGTAAACTTACATTGCAGGATGCGCTTTCTATTGCGCTAAACAAAAGCTACAATATTCAATTAGCAAAAGACAATGTGGAAATTGCCAATATCAATAATCATATTGGTGTAGCAGGAGGGTTGCCTGTTGTAAATGCACAGGCAATAGATAATGAACAAGTAACCAGTATCAATCAAAAATTTCCAGATCCCTCCAGAAATGTTAAAAGAAATGGGGTAAGTGCCAATAACCTTTCAGCTTCTGTAACTGGTAGTATTTTATTGTACAATGGATTTCGTGTTAAAGCGGCAAAACAAAGGCTACAAGAATTAGCAGGGCTTAACCAAGATTTATTGAATGCGCAAATTCAAAATACCCTAGCTGCGGTAACAACTGGTTATTACAATGTAGTTCGCCATCAATATTTTTTAAAAAGTATTCAACAATCAGTAGAAGTTTCTAAACAAAGATTAGATATTTTAAAAAACAGAAAAGAAGTTGGCCTAGCTAATAATGCTGATATTTTTCAAGCCCAGTTAGATCTTAATACCTTACTTCAATCTGTTCAACAGCAGCAATTGGTGATTGACCAAAGCAAAACCGATTTACTGAATTTGATATTTGTTACCCCAGATTCTGCTATCACCATTACGGATACTATTTTAATAGACCCTTCTATTCGCCTTGATGAAATAAAATTATCAGCTTTAAAAAATCCTCAGATTATTGCAGCAGAACAACAAATTAAAGTAAACGAAATGCTAGAGCGAGAAGTTGCTGCATTACGTTCTCCCTCATTTCGAGCTACCACAGGATTTAATGTAAGCAATACCAGTAGTGCAGCAGGTTTCATTTTATTAAATCAGAGTTATGGCCCAACAGTTGGATTAAATTTAAGTATCCCTATATACAACGGAACCATTTTTAAACGCCAACAAAAAGTGGCAGAGGTAAACACCCGAATTGCTAAAACACAGAGAGATAATTTTTTACTTACAGTAGAAACCGGTGTAATTAGAACCTATCAAACCTATACCAGTGCAATAGCTCAATTAAAAACGGCTAAAGAAAATTATGCACTTTCTATTGAATTACTCAAATTAGTTATGCAAAAATTTGAATTGGGCCAAGCTACCATTATAGACGTTCGTGTTGCGCAACAAAGTTTTGAAACAGAGTCTTTTAAAATAGCTAGCTTA
Source organism: Sediminibacterium sp. (assembly GCA_036170555.1). GTDB lineage: Bacteria > Bacteroidota > Bacteroidia > Chitinophagales > Chitinophagaceae > Sediminibacterium. The sequence goes on from JAVHPL010000120.1 coordinate 48,452, forward strand.
TCTTATACTGCTAAAGTTGCCGAGATAGAATTAAAGAGACTAGCCAATCAGTTACAACCTTAATATCTATTAAACATCCTCTTTAAAAATTTGGTAACTTGCTATTGCAATAAAACTTCATTTGTGCAACCCCATATACAATCTAAACTTCCAAATGTAGGCACTACTATTTTTACAATAATGAGTCAATTGGCTGTTGAACACAATGCAGTTAATTTAGGCCAAGGCTTTCCCGATTTCACAATGAGTGAAGAACTTGTTGAGTTGGTTTCTAAAGCTATGCAAAACGGAAATAATCAGTATGTACACATGAATGGATATCCTGCATTACGAGATGTATTGGCACAAAAAGTAGCTGCTTTGTATAACCATTCTATTCATTCGGAAACGGATATTACTATTACACCTGGGGGTACTTATGCCATATATACAGCACTTACTACAGTATTGCAACCAGGTGATGAAGTAATTGTATTTGAGCCAGCGTATGATTGTTATATTCCTACCATTGAATTAAATGGAGCAATAGCGGTTACTATTGCTTTGGAATATCCTAACTATTCTATTCCCTGGAACATCGTGCGTTCAAAAATTACCAAGCGGACGAGGATGATCATGATTAATTCTCCTCATAATCCAACAGGTGCAGTGTTAAGTGAAGCAGATATGAATGAATTAGCTGCTATTGTAGAAAATACCAACATCATTATTTTAAGTGATGAAGTATATGAGCATTTAATATTTGATGAAATAGAACACCAAAGTATATTGAAATATCCCGATTTATTCAATAGAAGTTATGTGTGTTTTTCATTTGGCAAAACCTATCACTGTACAGGATGGAAATTAGGCTATTGCATTGCTCCGGAGCTGTTGATGAAAGAATTTAGAAAAGTGCATCAGTTTAATTGCTTTACCTGTGATACGCCTAAACAAATTGCTTTAGCTACTTATTTAAAAAATAAAGAAGCATATTTAACTTTAGGCAATATAATGCAGCAGAAAAGAGATTTCTTTAGAGGCCTGATGAAAAATACGCCCTTTACCTGCATTCCATCTCATGGAAGTTATTTTGAGTGTTATAGTTATTCAGGTTTTAGTGATGAAACAGATAAGGCCTTAGCTATAAGGCTTACCAAAGAATATGGTATTGCAACAATTCCCGTTTCTGCATTTTATAATAATGGTGAAGACAATAAGGTACTCCGATTTTGTTTTGCAAAAAAAGAATCAACTTTAGAAAAAGCTGTTTTGTCTCTACAAAAACTATAAAATTTAATCTTACCACTTTCCATCCCCATCCAGCAAATTGCCAATTCCACCCAAAATACTTCCTTCTTCTCTTCTATTGGTTGTTCCGTATTGTAAAATTCTACCTGCTAATCTGCTTATGGGTAAAGTTTGAATCCAAACTATTCCTGGCCCTGATAATGTTGCAAAGAATAAACCTTCCCCTCCAAAAATGGTATTTTTAATACCCCCAACAAACTGAATATCATAGTTTACATTAGAAGTAAATCCTACAATACAGCCGGTATCTACTTTTATAACTTCGCCAGGATGCAATTCTTTTTTTATTACATGGCCACAAGCATGTAAAAATGCCATTCCATCGCCTTGTAATTTTTCCATAATAAAACCTTCTCCACCAAATAATCCAGTGCCTAATTTTCTTTGAAATTCAATACCAACGCTCACTCCTTTTGCGGCGCATAAAAAAGCGTCTTTTTGACAAATCACCTTGTTATTGAGTAAGGATAAATCGAGTGGAATTATTTTACCTGGATAGGGTGAAGCAAAACTCACTCTTCTTTTTCCTTGGTTAATATTGGTAAAAGCAGTCATGAATAGGTTTTCACCTACAAGTACCCGCTTACCTGCATTTAATAATTTACTCAATATACTATTGCTCTGTTGTTGGCTTCCATCCCCAAATAAAGTTTCCATAGTAATGCCATCATCCATCATCATAAATGCACCAGGTTCGGCAATTGTAGTTTCATTGTAATCTAGTTCAATCTCTACATATTGCATTTCTTCTCCAAATACGCGATAGTCTATTTCGTGGTTTTGCATAAATTATTTTTTATTGATTGGTGCTCCCATCCAAACTTTTTTACCTTGTAGTTTTTTAATTCCAAATAATACGCCTACTAAGATAAAGAAGAATGGTCCTAAGAATCCAAATAGTGCTACAAATTTTGTTCCATAAAAACGTTCCATTGGCCTTCTTAATCTTTCCGAAATTAAGTACATACTAGGTACCATAATGAGTGTAAGGAAGAATGAAAAAATCAATCCAAAAATGATGGTCCAACTTAATGGTCCCCAAAACACTACACTGTCTCCTCCAATAAAGATTTTTGGATCTAAATGTTGAAACATAGACACGAAATCTATATTAAATCCTATAGCCAAGGGTAGTAATCCTAAGATGGTTGCAAGTGCCGTTAATAATACCGGTATAATCCTAATCTTACCTGCTTGAATGGCGGCTTCTCTTGTTTTAAATCCTCTGCCTCTTAATTCATCGGTGAATTCAATGAGTAAAATACCATTTTTAATTACAATACCTGCTAATCCTATTACCCCAACTCCCACCATGATAGTAGCCATACTCATACCGGTAATGGCATAGCCCATGAATACCCCAATGATAGAGAAGAAGATTTCTGTAAGTACAATAAATGGTTTGCTTAAACTATTAAACTGTAATACTAAAATCAAGAAGATAATTAACAAGGCAGATATCATGGATACTCCAAGGAACGATAAAGTTTCTGCTTGTTGTTCACTTTCACCAGTTTGTTTAATGGAAATGTCTGCGGGTATTTGTGTTTTGGCTTTGAAGTCGTTTATGATCTTTTTAAGCGCTGCATTAATTACTGGTGTTAAAGATGGATCTGTTACATTACTTTGAATTTGAATGGTTCTTTTTAAGTTCTTTCTTTTTACACCACCTGTTGTATTGGTATAATCTACTCTTGCTACACTGTTTACTGGAATCTGTTTAATTTGGCCAGAGTTAAAATCCCTAAAAACAATACGCATATTCATGAGGTCTGTAATATTGTTACGCTTTAAATCTTGATACCTCAATTGAATTTTATATTCATCTTCTCCATCTTTTAATTTACTTACTTCTTTACCAAACACGGCTGTTCTTAGCTCCATACCAATTTGTGCAGTACTTAGTCCTTCGGCCAACGCACGTTCTCTATCTATATTAATGGTAATTTCTGGATTGTTTAAATCTATATCCATTACCATATTTTGTACACCAGCAACTCGGTTGGTATCTAGATGATTTTGTAAATCATAAGCCACTTTGGCTAAAGACTCAAAATTATCTCCTGCAATTTCTATGTTTACAGGAGGATCAGTTGGAGGGCCACCTGCTTCTTGTTCTACACCAATGGAAGCACCTGGTATACCCTTCATAGCTTTTCTAAATTCCGCTAAATAAGGGGCACTACTTTTACCATGCCTTTTTTCAAATTCTACAAAAGACACTTGTATTCTGCCTAAATTAGATTGGGTGCTTCTGTTATTGTCTCTTGGATTATTAGCACTAACAGCAACGTTAGAAATTACACTTTCTACAATACTTCCTTCAACGCCAGGTTTATTAGATTCTCCTAAAATGGTATATACTCTGTTTTCTAAAACGCGCACCACCGAATCGGTTTTTTGTACACTGGTTCCAATGGGCATTTTTAAATATACGTATGCAAAATTAGGGTCTCCACTAGGAAAAAATGGCTTGGGATTATTTCTAGCAATTAATAATACCAATGAAATTGGAAAAAGTAAAAACAAGCCCAGCATCAACCAACCTGGTCTATGCCCAATCAAAATCCAACGCAATAGTGTTTCATATTTATTCATGAAACCAGGTAATAATTTTTCTTGGAACAAGTGGATGATTCTTCTTAGTACATAACGTTCTAAAATTACCAGCAGATCTATGAATATAAGTAGGTTTCCAAATCCGTTCCATCCTGCTACATTAAATAATATACCAAAGGCAATTAATGCCCAGAACCACCATTTTTTAAAGGAAGCATTTCTAGGTTCTTCAAATTCTCTTCCTTCTGGTTTCATAAAACTAACCGCAAATACAGGGTTAATAATAAACGCTACAATAAGCGATGCAGTTAAAGTTAAAATAAGCATCACTGGTAAATAAATCATGAACTTACCAATTAAGCCTTTCCACAATAACAATGGAAAGAATGGAGCCAATGTAGTAGCTGTTCCTGCAAGTACAGGAATGAATACTTCTCCTGCTGCTTCTTTTGCTGAACGGGCAATTTTTACTTTGCCATTATTAAATATTCTATGGGTGTTCTCTATTACAACAATGGCATCATCCACAATAATTCCTAAGCCAAATAGTAATGCAAAGAGCACTATAAAGTTGAGTGTAACAGGCGAGCCAACAATAATATCGGCAACGGGTAAAAACAAGAAGGATACAAAAACAGATAAAGGCACACTTAATGCCACAAAGAAGGCATTGGTTACACCCATAAAGAACATCAAAATTAATAGTACCAAAATAAATCCAATAATGATGGTGTTTACCAATTCATTAAAAGAAGTTTTAGTTTGTTTACTTTGATCTCCTGTAATTACTACTTTTACATCTTTTGGAATTTCCTGATTGGTTTGCATTTCTGCTACAATCTTTTTAATTCCATCTGCCGTATTAATTAGGTTTTCTCCAGAACGTTTTACAATATTGAGGGTTATAACATTAGACCCACCCAAACGGGCATAGCTTTCTGTTTCTTTAACGGTATCAATAATTTTAGCTACATCTTTTAAATAGATAGGTGCACCAGAAATATTTTTTACAATAATATTTTGCATATCAAAAGCAGTGGAAAATTGCCCTTTAACCTTGATATTGCGTTTCATGGTACCTACATCTACTAAGCCAGCACTAATATCTTTGTTTTCCAGATTCACCGCATTTTCAATGTCGCGGAACGTAAGCTTTGCTGCCTCCATTTTTACTGGATCTACATTAATTTGTATTTCTCTTTCTGGAGCCCCCACAATTTCTGCCCGGTTCACTTCTTTCATTTCTTCGAAGTGGTCTTGCATTTTTTCTGCAATTTGTTTTAGTTTAATACCATCATAGTTTCCACTGATATTTACAAACATGATGGGCATTTCACTAAATGCAAATTCCTGTACATTGGGTTGACTTGTAAGATCATTAGGTAAATCTTTTTGTGCTTTATCAACAGCATCTTTTACCTTTTGCTTAGCAATTTCCGTTTTAATATCTGTATCAAACTCAATTACAATTAAGCTAAAGTCTTGTTGTGAAGTAGATTGAATCTTTTTCACTTTAGCACCACTGATAGACTTTAATTCTTTTTCAATAGGACGCGTAACTAAGTTCTCAATATCTTTTGGCGAATTCCCAAAATATACAGTACTGATAGAAATGGTAGGCACCACTATATCTGGAAACTGTTCTCTGGGTAGGGTATTAAACTTATTTAAACCGTATAAAGAAATTAAAATGGTAATAATATAAACAGCCGTTTTATTGTCTACAGCCCAACTGGTAGGTTTGAACTGTTTAAATTTATTGGCTAATCCTTCTATGAAATTCATATAAATAAGTTGAAATTTATTTTACAATTACAGTAAGTATTTGGCCATCATAAATATTTTGATAGCCATTGGTAATTAATTGTTCGTTTTTATTTAAACCAGATTTTACTTCAATTAATTCACCATACATTTCACCTACCACAATATTTTTTTTACGTGCAATTAGTTTATTTCCTTCTTTAACTGCAATAAAAACATATTTACCTTTTTCATCGGTTTGCACTGTATTTACAGATATGGCAATGGCATTTTGTGCTTCATAATCCTGAAATTTTAATTGTGCCAATTGATTAGGACGAATAGCCCCATCATAAGGAATTTTTACTTCAGCATCAAAGCTTCTATTGTTGGTATTGATGGTGCGGCTAGTTGTTGCCACATTACCGGTAATTGTTTTATTAATATCAGGAAAATTGATCAATACTTTTGAACCTACTTTAATTCTTCCACTATAGGTTTCTGGAACTTGTGTAATTACTTTTAAAGCTGCCGTATTTACTAGTTTAATTTGTGGACTAACACCTGCAAGACCAGCAAAAATTTCACCAACACGAACATTCAAGTCGTCTACAACTCCTGTAACATCTGCATAAATATTAGTGGCATTTAATTGCTCTTGTGCTACTTTTATTTGTTCCTTAGCTGCTGCTAGTTGTGCTTCTAATGCTTGTACATTATTTTTTGCAGAAAGATATTGAACTTCTGTTCCAATACCTTCTTTCCACAAGCTGCCCTGACGGTTGTAAATATCTTTTGCAAAGTTTAATTGTGTTTTAAGTGTTTCTAAATTTTTATTAGAAGCAATTACACTTTGCCTAATTACCGCATCATCTAATTTTAATAATAACTGACCTTTTTTTACTGGATCTCCTTTTTTAATATAGATGGCTTTTACTTGGCCTGGACCCATTCTAGGTGCCACGTAAGAAACATTGTCGGAATTGATGCTACCTTGTAGATCTATATAGTGAGCAAAAGTTTGAACAGTAATAGGTGTTATGCCTACTAATTTGGCTAAACTATTGTCTATGGTAGTGCTATCTAGTTTAGCAATTTCTAGTTGTAAGGCATTCATTTTTTCGGTAATGGTACTGTGTTCTGCTTTTAATTTTTCCAATTCCGTTTTCTTTTGTGCCAAAGTGTTGCCATTGTTTTTACCACTGCCACAGCTAATTAGTGTGGTTATAATAAAAGGCACAAAAAATAATTTTTTTATTGCGTACATAATGCTTTTTTTAAATTGATTGAGTTATAATTTACCTATTGCTTTTAAATAATCTACTTTGGCAATAATAGCATCGTAGAGTGAAGTGATATAGTTGGTTTGTGCAGTTTTAAGGTCTACATCCGCTGCATTAATTTCGGTATTAGAGCCTGTTCCAATTTCATATTTCTTTTTTGTTTGACCATATACACGTTCGGCTAAATCCATATTGCGTTTTTGTGCTTCCATGGTAACTATAGAAGAATTATATTTTGCAATGGCTTGTTCTACTTCATTATCAATGGTCAGTTTTAAGTTTTCCAATTGATTTTCGGTGGTTTGTAATTCTATCCTCGCTCTTTTTACTCTAGCATCTTTTGCAAATCCACTGAAAATAGGAACAGAAAGATTTAAGCCAATAGCTGAAGAGGAAAACCAATCGCCTTTACTAAAAAAATTAAATTGATTGCGTTGGGCAATTTTATTAAAATTAGCTCCTAGTGCGAGTGTTGGCAAATAACTTAACTGATAACGTTTAATATTATATTCATTTAGTCTCTTTGCATAAGAAAGATATTGAAACTCTTTTCTGTCCTCGTGTTTATACGACGTATCGGCCGATAAGTTTTCTTTTATTTTACTATAATCTAATGTTTCTGTGAGAATGATGGTATCATTTACAGGCATACCAATTAAGGTTTTAAGCCCCATATAACCAATAGCAATTGAATTCAGTGCTTTTATTTTTTCTGTTCTAATATTGGTTAATTGAACGGCTACTTTATCTTCATCAATTTTTTCGGCAAATCCATTTTTATATAGTGCACTAATATCATTAGATAATTTTTCTAATCTCCCAATATTTGCGTCTAACAATTGAATTTGAGTTTTACTAACAATTAACTGGTAGTATATTTTATAGATATTCGATTTGATATTTACCTCCGTAACTTCTGCTGCACTATTTTGAAAATCTATGGAAGCCTTACGGGCTTGTAAGCCTACAAAAACTTGGCCATCAAATAATAATTGTTGCAAGGATACTCCTGCACTTGCATTCCATTTTGTTCCAAATTGTGCTTGGATAAAATCAAAATTACCCGGCATTTTTATTGGATTGCCGTTACCATCTTTAACACCTTCATTTACTAAAACCTGGTACGTAGCAGGTGAAATAAAGTTAGGAAGGGTTTGAACGGCTACATTGGGAAAATATTGGGTTCCCATGGCACCTGTAATGGTTGGGAAAGCCGAAGCGGTAATTTCTCTGTTGGTTTGAATTTGAGACTGAATAGTCAATAAGGCATTCTTCACTTGTACATTATGCTTTTTAGCATACGCAATGGTTTGTTCAACATTAAACTCATAGCGTTTATTTTGGTGTTGCGCCTGGAGTACGTTAAAGAAGAATACCAGACCGAGCAATCCGATTGCTTGTTTTTTAATGCTCATATACTGGTTGTTTTTGCTTGTTTATATTTTGTAATTAATTTTTGCCCTTTAGGTGTGGTGATGCCAAATAAAAAATGATTCATCAGTTCAAGTGAAACTTGAAAAATATTATACTTGGCCATTGGAAATACATCTTGATGAAAGGGTAGAAAAATGCTTTCTACTCTATATTTTGCCAATATTTCTGCATCTAGTTCTTGCCTATATAATTCTTCTCTTTGGCCTCGCTCTAAATTTGTTTTAATTATTTTATAAATAAATTGGTGTTTGTGATCATTGAACATCTTGAATGCTTTTGGATGATATTTCTGCATTTCAAAAATGAGTGCAGGATTCATGGTAGATAGCATTTCTTGCATCATATCAATGGTCATAAATACTTCATGTACAGCATTGTCGCTTTGATTGCAGTAATTATTACATTCTTGTTCTCCTCTTTGAATTTCATTTAACATAACAGCTTCTACAATGCTGTCTTTATCTGTATAGTAATGGTAAATGGTTTTTTTGCTCACCCCCAAGCTGGTGGCAATTTCGTCCATGGTTACACTTTTTAATCCATACCTAAAAAAAAGCTCCCTTGCTTTATCAGTAATCCTTTGCTCCATATTGATTGAATTGGGAGCGCAAAACTAAGGAAACTATTTTCGTTACCAAAGTTTCCAGCAATTATTTTCATTAAATTTTCATTAACGCAATCAATCAAGGATAAATGGTAATCTGTAGAATTTGGTGCATCTTGCACTTAATATAATGGCTATTAGCCCTCATTTATGAGCTTTCGTGCAATTTTAAGACGCTTATTACAGTTTTTTTTTCAAGGCTTAATTGTATTGGCCCCCATTGGAATTACCTTTTGGGTGGTACTAAGTTTATTTAACCTAGTGGACGATTTTTTACCTAATATTTTACATACAGTTGCTCCAAGCTTAATTAAAAAAGATGTAGAAGGTAATCTTATTAAAATTCCAGGACTTGGGTTTATTGTAGTGATGGCGTTAGTATTAATTGTTGGCTGGTTATCATCTTTATTTGCTGTTGGCAGATTAGTGGCTTTACTAGATACCGTTTTAGAAAAAACTCCTGGAGTTAAATTAATTTATTCCTTAGTGAAAGACTTTTTAGAAGCATTTGCGGGCAATAAAAAGAAATTCGATAAACCTGTATTGGTAAATGTAGATTCTACAGACGTTTGGCGCATTGGTTTTATTACTCAACAAAGTAGTGCCGAATTTGGATTAGATGATCATGTAACTGTTTATGTGCCTCATTCTTATGCAATTTCTGGTATTACCTATATGGTACCGCGAAACCGCATTCGTATGTTACCTAATTTAAGTGCCGCTGATGCTATGAAATACACTGTTTCCGGGGGTGTTACCAATGTTCATGATCAAGTTATATCTTAAATAGTAAAGTACATGCTCATTGCCATCAATGCCATTTTTTTTCAGCAAAATAACTTGGAAGGTTATGGGCATTATGCAAAAGAAATATTTAGCAGAGTGGCTTTAGCCCATCCGGAGCATGATTTTTTATTGATATTTGATAGGCCTTTTAGCCAGGCATTTATTTTTGCACCCAATGTAAAAGCAATACAGATAGGTCCTGCGGCTAGGCATGTACCTGCTTTTTTGTATTGGTACAATGTGGCTGCTGTTTTAGCTTTAAAAAAATACAAGCCGGCCATTTGGATACAACCTTACGGATTTTGCAGTTTAACTACGCGTGTTCCGCAATTATTAGTGGTACATGATTTAGCATTTAAACATTTTCCTAAATATATACATTGGCATCAACGGTGGCATTACAATATGTTCACGCCAAAATTTCTACAAAAAGCTACTAGCATTATTACCGTTTCTGAACATGCTAAAAAAGATATTGAGCAGCAATATCCGCTCATAAAAAAAAGTATTAAAATTATACCTGGCGCGGCTCGTGAAGGTTTTAAGCCACTTAGTTGGGAGGAAAAAGAACAAGTTAAAATGGCCTATATACCAGAAGGCAATGAATATTTTATATGTGTTGGAGGTATCAGTCCTCGTAAAAATCATTTGAATGTACTAAAAGCTTTTTCTTTATTTAAGAAATGGCATAAAACCAATATGAAACTAGTAATTGTAGGCAGGCTTGCTTGGAATTACCAAGAATTTTTACAAAAACTCAACACATTTAAGTACAAGGCAGATGTTATACTTACTGGATATTTGCCAGACGAAGAATTGCAAAAGCTTACTGCTGCCGCGTATGCATCTATTTATGTTTCTAATTTTGAGGGTTTTGGCTTACCTATTGTGGAAGCCATGCAGGCAGGTGTACCTGTTATTGCTGGAAAAAATTCTAGTATGATTGAAGTGGGTGATTTGGCAATTTTATATGCAGATGCTCAAAATCCAAAAGAAATAGCAGAGTATATGCAATTATTATATAAAGACGAAACATATAGACAAGTATATGTAGATAGAGGGTTAATTAGGGCGCAATTGTATAATTGGGATATTGGTGCAACTGCATTTTGGGAGGAAATAATGGCTACAGTAAGCATTTCGGCTTAATTTTGCAAACTCAATACACCAATTTAATACACATGAAACAATCAAATATATCGGTGGATATTAATTTAGATGAGCATAAAGTACCCCAAAATATTTATTGGAATGCTAGTGATAGCACTGCCGATTTAAAACAAGAGGCAAAAGCCATGATGCTGGCATTTTGGGATGGAGCAGATAAATCTGCCTTGCGCATAGATTTATGGACCAAAGAAATGATGGTAGATGAAATGGCCGATTTTTATTATCAAACATTCATGGGTATGGCCGATACTTTTTTACGTGCTACCCAAAACAAGGAACTTACCGAAGAAATGAAAGTATATGCTAAAGATTTTTATAAAAAATTTCGTGCATCTCAATTAAAAGAAAATAAATAATACAACCATGAGTTTAGAAGAAAAAGTAATGACTTTGATGAAAGAAGCTATGAAAGCAAAAGACGAAGCCATGTTAAGAGGTGTTAGGGCTATTAAAGCTGAAATTATTAAAGCTAAAACAGAACCAGGTGCCAACGGGCAAATTTCTGAAGATGGAGAAATGAAGATGTTGCAAAAATTAGTAAAACAACGCAAAGATTCTTTAGAAATATTTCAACAACAGAATCGTGCAGACCTTGCCCAGAAAGAATTAGAAGAGATTGCTATTATTGAACGGTTTTTACCAGCTCAATTATCTGCATCTGAATTAGAAAAAGAAATTGCTGCCATTATTGTGGCGGTAGGTGCTTCTTCTCCACAAGATTTAGGCAAAGTGATGGGCGTTGCCAGTAAACAATTAGCTGGTAAATCAGACGGTAAAGCAATTGCTGCTGCAGTAAAAGCGTTACTAGGAAAATAATTAAATCATGCTGATTGATTTTGGGTTGCTGCTACTATTGGTATTGGCCATTTTTAAAGGAATGAAACAAGGACTGATAGTAGCAGCATTTTCTTTTATAGCGCTATTTTTAGGATTGGCGGCTGCTTTAAAAATGAGTGCTTTGGTGGCAAGATGGTTATCAGAATCTGTACATATTCAGGCAAGTTGGTTACCATTCTTTTCGTTTATCCTCATTATGGTAGCCGTGGGAATTGCAGTAAAAATGGTAGCTAAAATTATAGAAACCTTGTTGAGTTTTTCTATGTTGGGTTGGCTAAATACTGTTGGAGGTATATTATTATTCTGTTGTATTTATGTTACGCTCTATAGTGTATTTATATTTTATTTACAACAAATGCATTTATTAAAACCAGCTACTATTGCTGCCTCCAAAACCTATCAGTATATTTATTTTTGGGGTCCTGAAGCAATTACATTCTTTTCAACTTTCATTCCTGTGTTGAAGGGAATATTCGAAGAACTGAGTACTTTTTTTGGTAGATTGAGTAAGAACTTAAGTTAGGTACATATTCCATACTGGGTTACTATGATATATGCCTTATTTTTGCTACTTTAGCATGAATTGCAATAGAACGCATGAACTACGAAATTAAAGAAATAGATAAATTTAAATTTGTTGAAGTAGGTGAAGGGGAAACTTTGCTTTTACTTCATGGATTATTTGGTGCAATGAGCAATTTTGAGCACTTAGTAAATTATTTTAGTAAAAAATTTAAAGTGGTAGTTCCCATACTGCCTTTGTTTGATTTAGATATATTTCATACTTCAGTTGGAGGATTAGAAAAATTCGTGCATAAGTTTATTGAAACAATGGGGTATACGAATATTCATTTATTGGGAAATTCATTGGGAGGGCATGTAGCACTTGTGCATGTTTTAAAACATCCCGAACTAATTAAATCATTAATACTTACCGGAAGCAGTGGTCTTTTTGAAAATGGAATGGGGGATAGTTATCCTAAAAGAGGAGACTACGAATACATTAAGAAAAAAACACAACTTACATTTTACGATCCTGAAACTGCCACAAAAGAGTTGGTAGATGAAGTGTTTGAAATAACCAATAGCAGGGTGAAAGTAATAAAAATAATTGCCCTTGCTAAAAGCGCTATTCGTAATAATTTAGGAGATGAATTAAATCAAATAAAACAACCTACTTTATTGGTATGGGGAAATAATGATATTATTACACCTCCGTTTGTAGGGAAAGAATTTAATAAATTAATTCCCCATAGTGAATTACATTTTATAGATAAATGTGGACATGCTCCCATGATGGAAGTGCCCGAAGCATTTAATACCATTTTAGATAACTTTCTTCAAAAACAGTTAGCAAATACTTAGATTCGGCATGCTCGTATCTCAATTATTAAATACCGGTTTCCCTTCTTTGAACATTGCTGATAAAGCCAGTTTTGCTTTACAGTTAATGGATGATTATGATGTATTGCACTTGCCCGTATTAAGTGAAGAAAAATTTGTAGGCATCGTTGCAAAAGATGATTTGTTAGATGCGGAGGAAGCAGATATTCATTTATCTAATACCGATTTACTTAAAAATATTTCTGTTAAAAGTGAAGAACATTTTTTAACAGCACTCAAACTAATATCCAGTAGAGATTTATCTCTGCTACCAGTGGTAAATGACCAGATGGAATTATTGGGGGTTATACTTTCTAAAGAATTAATTAAAGCTGTTTCTTTATTTTTAGGTATTGAAGAAAAAGGTGCCGTAATTGTACTAGAAACCGATAAGCGAAATTTTTCCTTTGGTGAATTAAGTAGGTTAGTAGAAACAAACGATTCTTATATTACTCAATTAAATACATATACAGAAGTAGGCACAGGCCTGTTGATTATTACTCTCAAGATTAATAAGATTGAAGTGTCTGATATTGTGGCCACTTTTCAACGCTACGATTATGTGGTTCGATATTTTTTTGGTGAAGAAGAGTATGCAAATGAGTTAAAAGAAAATTACCATCATTTGATTTCATACCTCAATATGTAGCAGCTTGTTCAATAGAATATGCTGCATTTTTTTAAATAATTGATTATGAAAGTTGCTATTTACAGCCGGGGGTTAGATTTGGAGCAAGAAAATCCATTGTTAATTTTATTAGAAGAGTTGGGTAGATACGATACGGAAATTTTACTCTATAATACACTGGTAGAACAGTTTACCATACCCGATCATCTTACCAAAAAATTAATTTCATTTGGGGGATCAGCAGATTTAGATGAATCTATAGATTGTTTAATTAGTATAGGTGGAGACGGGACGATGCTAGATGCAGTTACCTTGGTGAAAGAAAAAAATATTCCTTTACTGGGTATTAATTTTGGGAGATTAGGATTTTTAGCAAGCATTAGCAAAGAAGAACTTACCATTGCGGTAGATGCCCTAGTGAATCATACTTTTTTAATAGACAAACGCACACTTATACATTTAGATGCAAATATTCCTCTATTCGCAGATGCTCCTTTTGCATTAAATGAATTTGCTATTTACAAAAGAGATATATCTCCCATGATAAAAATTCATACCTATATGAATGGGGAATTCTTAAATACCTACTGGGCAGATGGCTTAATTGTGGCAACACCTACTGGCTCTACTGGGTATAACCTTAGTTGTAATGGTCCTATTTTATTTCCCGATTCGTCTAGTTTAGTCATTACGCCTGTGGCACCACATAATTTAAATGTGCGGCCCATTGTTGTACCTGATAATCATATTATTTCTTTTGAAGTAGAAGGAAGGTCTGACCAGTTTATATGTGCCATGGATGCCCGAAGAGAAATTGTTCCTAAAACGGTGCAGTTGGCCATACGTAAAGAAAATTTTGGCGTAAACTTAATCAGGTTAAATGAAAATACTTTTCTTTCTACGCTGCGTTCTAAACTTACTTGGGGTCTTGATAAAAGAAATTAACATTTTTGGTATTGAATTTTGATGCTATTTTACAAATAACCAACCTGTATTTAGTTTTTTATGTTAAAGAAAGCCAGTATCATTTTAATGCTCCTTTTTTCATATACTGTTTCTAAAGCACAGTTAATGGAAAGTTTTGTTCATACTGGTGAGTTAGGTGTGGGGGTAGGTCTTGCACATTATTTTGGTGATTTAAATCCCGATGCAAGAATAAATAGCCCTAAAATGTCTTTTGGTGCTTTTTATAGAAAACAGGTTTCTAATTATGTAGGCATTAGAATTTCGGGGGATTATCATTTTTTAGGGTACTCAGACATCTATAGCCAAAATACGGTTCAACGAAGAAGAAATTTGAGCTTTAATACCAGTATTTGGGAATTGGGCCTATCGGGAGATTTTAATTTCTTTCGATTTCAACCAGGGTTTCAAGGATATCATTATACACCGTATATAGGGCTGGGTATTGCTGTTTTTTCTTATGATCCTTATGCTTATTTAAATGGTCAAAAATACCAGCTTAGGGCCCTGGGTACCGAAGGGCAAGGAAGTGCGCTATATCCCAACCTAAATCCATACACTTCAACAGCAATAGCTATTCCCATTACATTGGGCTATAAATATGCCCTCAATGAACGAATGAATATTTTTGGCGAGTTGGTTTACCGGTTTACTAATACAGATTATATAGATGATGTAAGCGGTTTATATGCTCCTGATGCATTTCCTCCTTTGCCAGATGGTACGGTTTCACCCGCCTTTTTGTTACAAGACAGAAGTTATGAAACAGGTTCTTCTGTAGGTTCAAAAGGCCGTCAACGTGGCAATAGCCTTAAAAAAGACTCCTATGCAAGCATTAAAATAGGGATCTCCTTTAACTTTCAAAACTACCGTTGCCCCACTAATTAATTATTTCCTAGCTTATTATAGTATTTAAATCTGTAGAAACCATTGATTTTGTTAATTTTGCTCCCTAAATCGTGTGCATGGTTCAACAAGAAGACCTTTTGCCCAAAATTAACAGGGAGCAACTACCTAGTCATATTGCCATCATCATGGATGGAAATGGGCGTTGGGCCGAAGAAAAAGGGCAGGAGCGTTTATACGGTCATTTTCACGGGGTAGAAAGTGTAAGAGATATTGTAGAAGGAGCCGCAGCGTTGGGTATTCAATACCTTACGCTATATGCTTTTAGTACCGAAAACTGGGATCGCCCCCAACAAGAAGTAGAAGGGTTGATGAGTTTATTGGTAGATACTATACATAAAGAAGTGCCAGTATTAAATAAAAATAATATCAAGCTGCACGTAATTGGGGATATGAATATGCTGCCCCAGTTTGCTAGAATAGAATTGAATGAAGCCTTAGAGTTGACTGCCCAAAATACGGGGCTGAACCTCATTATGGCATTGAGTTATAGCAGTAGATGGGAATTGGTAAATGCGGTAAAAAATATTGGTTTAGATGTACAAAGTGGTAAAATAGATCCACATACCATCAATGCCGATACCCTGCAGCATTACCTTAGTACCAGTGATTTTCCCGATCCCGAATTGATGATTAGAACTAGTGGAGAATATCGAATCAGCAATTTTTTATTGTATCAATTGGCTTATGCCGAACTATACTTTACCAATACCCGCTGGCCCGATTTTAGGAAAGAAAACTTGTATGAAGCCATCCTAGATTACCAAGGTAGGGAACGCCGATTTGGAAAAACTCGGCAACAAATACAGGTTTAACAAACAGTTTTCATTATTCGGGGTAATTTGCCCAACCTTATAACCAAATTAATTGCTGACTGCCTGCTTTTATGGCTGGTAACAGAACAAACAGAAACGGGATGCAGAAAGTGTATAAATTATCATTGTTGGCTTTAGTTGTTTTATTTTTTTCTCAAACTACCTTAGCACAACAGTCATCCGGCTCGGATACGAGTATTACTTCTATTGAAGCAGATCTGATTAACTTATTTAGCCAAAAGACGCCCAAAAAATACAAGGTTACTGCTATTAAAGTAACTGGAAATAGATTCTTCGATGAAAACTTACTTATCTCCATTGCTAATATTAGTGTTGGAGATGAAATTGCTATTCCCGGAGGAGATCAGTTTTCAAAAGCCATTACCAAATTATGGGGCCAGAATTATTTTAGTGATGTAGCTATATATGTTACCAAAGTGGTTGGTAAAGAAATTGAGATTGAAATTGATGTAACAGAACGCCCACGATTATCTAATTTTTATTTTAAAGGAATTCCCAAAGGACAATCAGATGATTTACGTGGTAAAACAGGGCTTGTACCCAATAGGGTGGTAACAGAGAATATGAAAATCACTGCATCTGAAGTGATTAAAAAATATTATGCCGAAAAAGGGTACAGATCCACTACGGTAAAAGTAGCAGAACGAAAAGATACCAGTGTTAATAATACATTGGCATTAGACTTTATTATAGATAAAGGGCCTAAAGTAAAAATTAGCAATATCAATTTTGGTAATACAACTATTGAAGAAGCTAAGTTAAAAAAGCAATTAAAAGGATCTAAAGAAAGATCAAGACTTACTTTATTTCCAAGTTATGATAGCGGAAAAATTGTTGTTCCCGATCATTATACTTTTGATGAATACATGAAAGAGCGAGGGTTCTTAACTTTTAGTAAAACAAAAAAAGTATTAGATCCTTATGTGCGAATAAAATTATCTTCTGCCAAATTTGATGAGAAAAAATATTTAGAAGATAAAGAAAGTTTAATAGATTACTACAATACATTAGGATATAGAGATGCAACAGTAGAACGAGATACAGTATATAATACGGCCAATGGTAATTTGAATATAGATATTAAAATGAATGAGGGCCGCCGATATTATTTTGGAAATATTACATGGAGAGGCAATACCAAATATTCTGATTCTATTTTAACTACTATTCTTGGAATTAGAAAAGGGGATATTTATAATCAAGAAACACTCAATAAAAAATTAGGTAAATCATCTTCCCCCGATGGAGGAGATATTAGTGGATTGTATCAGGATGATGGATATTTATTTTTTAGAACTGATCCTATAGAAACAGCCGTTTATAACGATACGATAGATTTTGAAATTAGGGTAATTGAAGGGCCACAGGCTACTATTAAAAATGTGCGTATCACCGGAAACGATAGAACAAAAGAATATGTAATACGACGCGAAATTAGAACCATTCCAGGTGAAAAGTTTAGCAGGCAATTGTTAATACGTTCTGTACGTGAATTAGCTCAGTTAAATTATTTTAATCAAGAAAAAATTACACCTAACCCTGTTCCCAATCAGGAAGATGGTACGGTAGACATTAATTATAGTGTAGAAGAAAAATCGAGTGATCAGTTAGAATTAAGTGCTGGATGGGGTGGTTTAATTGGTCTTACCGGTACATTGGGGGTATCCTTTAATAACTTTTCTGCAAAAAATATTTTGCATAAAGAAGCATGGGACCCATTACCAATGGGTGATGGACAAAAATTAAGTTTGAGATTGCAGAGTAATGGTAAAGCTTTTCGTTCCTATAATTTATCTTTTACCGAACCATGGTTGGGAGGTAAAAAAAGAAATGCACTTACTGTAAGTATTTTTAGTACAAAATATGGTCAAACATATAACCCCAATACCGGATTTTATGACCCCAATTTTGCCAATACCAGTTATATATTAACAACTGGAGCAACAGCCAGTATTGCCAAACAGTTGAAGTGGCCAGATGATTATTTTTCTTTTTCAATGGGTTTAAACTATACACGGTATAAGCTAAGTAATTATGCCATTGATCCTACTAATTTGCCCGGATTAAATACAGGAAATATCAATAACTTAAACCTGCGTTTGTCTTTGCAACGTTCTTCAGTAGATCAACCTATGTTTCCTAAATCGGGGTCTAATTTTTTAGCCAGCTTGCAAATAACACCTCCTTTTTCATTATTTGATGCGCAAATAAATCCGGCAGATAATCCATTTAAATGGATTGAATACCATAAGTGGCGTTTTAATGGAGAGTGGTTTGTGCCGTTGGGTAAACCACATGGAGAAGATCGAAACAAACAATTTGTTATGCGATTTGCTGCTAAGTTTGGATTTGTAGGAAAATTCAATCAAGATTTAAAAATTTCTCCATTTGAACGTTTTCAAGTGGGAGATGCGGGCTTAACCAATCAGTTTGCTTTATTGGGTTTTGATATAATTGCCCATAGAGGATACCCCGTTTATGATAATTCTAATCCAAGAGTAAATCCCGATCAGCAAAGGGCTAGCCAATACTTTACGATATTTAATAAGTACACCATGGAAATGCGTTATCCGCTTAGTTTAAACCCGAGCAGTACCATTTTTGCCCTCGGCTTTTTTGAAGCAGCCAATGGATGGTACTCCTTTAAAGACTATAATCCTTTTCAATTGAGAAGATCGGTAGGTGTAGGTATGCGGTTCTTTTTACCTATGTTTGGTTTGCTAGGGTTTGATTATGGCATAGGATTGGATAGATTTAATGGAACCAATACCATGAAGGATGCTGCCAGATTCACCTTCATGTTAGGATTTGAACCAGAATAATTCTTTTAAAAAAAAGTAGGAGTATGAAAAAAACAGTACTATTATTTCTTATTGTATTTATGGTGTCTTTTAACTTACAAGCGCAGCAACGCTATGCTATTATTGATACCAAATACATTTTAAGTAAGGTTCCTGAGTACAAGGAAGCAGATAAAAAATTACAACAATTGGGGGATCAATGGCAAAAAGAGCTAGATGATAAACAGATGGTGCTAGACAAAATGTATAAAAATTACGAAGCGGAGCAGATCATGCTTACAGAAGATTTAAAAAAGAAAAGAGAAGACGAACTGTTTGTAAAAGAGAAAGAACTGAGAGACTTGCAAAAAAAACGCTTTGGATATGAGGGCGATTTGTTTAAAGAGCGCCAAAGAATAGTAAAACCTATACAGGATAAGGTGTACAATGCCATTCAAAAAATTGCAATAGCCCGATATTATGATTTTATCTTAGATAAAAGTGAAGGAATTACCGTTATATTTGCCGACCCAAAGTTAGATAAGAGCGATGAAGTGCTGAGGGAAATGGGCATTAAATATTAGTAAATCAACATCAAACAATAAATTTTAACAATCGAATCTCAACAATCAATTTTCAACAATCAAATCTCAACAATCAATTACGTTACAATGAAAAATTTTTTAACCCTGTGTGTGGCAATTACTGTGAGCCTATTGTTCTCTAACACGTCAAGTGCACAAACAACTAAAATTGGATACTTCGATGAACAAGCTGCATTGAGTTTGTTTCCTGGTATAAATAAAATTGATACACTCATTAATAGTTATCGTATAGATTCTTTGCAAGAAGAATACAAATATACATTGGGTGATTATCAGCGTAGAGATAGCATCTTTAAAAAAGATTCTGCTACCTTGCCTGCAAAAGCAAGAGAAATGGCTACAAGAGAAATCTTGCAGTTGCGTTACAAATTGGTAAACTGGCAACAGTATCAACAGCAAATGGAAGAGGGTAAGTATGAGCAATTGGTGAATCCTTATCGTATTAAAATTGCCGAAGCATTGGCAGGTATTGTAGCTGAGCAAAAATATACCTTGGTACTAAAGGCAGAAACCATTTCTCCTTATGTTCAACCTCCATTGTTAGATAATTTAACCATTAGGGTTGCGTTTAAATTAAAATTGCCATTACCTAAAGAAATTGAAGATGCTTGGAAAGTTGCTAGTGGTGGCTCATCCGCACCTGCTAAATCAGCAACTAAGCCAGCAGCTAAGCCTACTGGAAAGGGATAAGTAAATAATAAATAATTATTAATAAGGCTCGTAGGAAATGTTTCCTACGAGCCTTATTTGTATCCTTAAATCTTTGACATTTTAAATTAATTAGCTAAATTAGAAATAAAAAATATGAAACAGTATCTACTAGCAATTGCTATCATGCTTGCTTTAGGCGCCAAGGCACAAGGCTTTTTAAAAAAAGGGGATGACTGTTTTAATAAAAAAGATTATGTATGTGCCTATGATAATTATATGCTTGGCTATGAAGCCAAAGAAGTGTCGGTAAAATATGCACTATATATGCGAATAGGGTTTTGTTTAAATGATTTTAAAAAGTACAATGAAGCCAAAAAATGGCTGTGGCTATCAAGCTACGAAAAACCCAATGTGGATGCTTATTGGGAATTAGCAAGCAGTCATTATAATGTAGGAGCTTATGATTCGGCGGCTTTTTACTATTATCGCAAGGCATTTCCATTAGAAACAGTGGACGCCAATAAAAAGAAATTGGCTTATTTTGGGGGGAATGCATTTTATTTTGCTAAAAAATATACCAATGCTCAGGAGGCTTATAATATTAGTCTTAAATATGACTCACTTAATGTAAATACCAATTGGTTTGCAGGGCTAAACGCGTATCAATTAAAACAATATGCTGCTGCCGAAAAATATTATACCAGGGCCATCAATCAAACAAAGGATCCTGTAGAAAAAGGGTCTATTTTCCAGAGTTATGCCGAAATATTTTTTTCACAATTTAAATATGAAGCTTCGTTAGAATATTATAGAAAATCACTATTAAATAACCCTAAGCATCTCAATTCTTACTTATATGCCTTTGATGCGTTTAATGCATTAACACAATATGATTCTGCTATAACATATATGACTAAATATATGGCACTGCTAAAATCTAATTTTCCTATTGATAGTGTTCAAATTGCCAATGCCAATAGATTCATCATTTACAGCAAACTATTAAAAAAAGATACAATTGGTGCAATTCCTTATTTAAATGAAATGATTAAATACAATATCAAGTCTGATCAAATTAATACCCAAATTTACAATGTACTGGTTTATAGAAATGATTACAAAACACTTGAATCCATTTTACCCAATTACATAAAATATTTAAATGCTGCTGGCAAATTGTCTGAAGTGGCTAACCTACAAACAGAGTTGGCTAGGATATATGAAAATAACAAACAATCTACTAAAGCGCTTGCTTTGTATAAATCTATTATGCTGGCTGCACCCAATAGTAGAATGCCATTAGAGAAATTTATTGTTGCTAAGATGAAAGAAAAAAAATATAAAGAAGCATTAGACACTATCAAGAGTAGACAAAAATTTTTAAC
Source organism: Sediminibacterium sp. (assembly GCA_036170555.1). GTDB lineage: Bacteria > Bacteroidota > Bacteroidia > Chitinophagales > Chitinophagaceae > Sediminibacterium. The sequence goes on from JAVHPL010000120.1 coordinate 70,295, forward strand.
TTCTACAGATAAAGCATATATACTTAATTATCAAGGGCAAATTCATCTAATACAAAAAGATACAACTGCAGCTACCGCTATTTTTAATACAGCACTATCAGCTGATTATAATAATTTTCTTTCTCGCTATAATGTTGGCTATATGTTATTGCTTAAAAAAGATACATTACCTGCTATGAAAACATGGAGTATTATAGAAGACCAATCTTTTTTAGCCATCAATGCTACTCCACTTGTACAGCCCTTATTTCAATTATATGCCAGATATTATTTTAACAAAGGCAATTATTCATCGGCAATAAAACATGCTGCAAAATCGCTTCAATACGATAGTACTAAAGGAGTCATGAATTTTATTTATGGGGCAGCCAATGTTTCGGATAAAAAATATTTTACTGGAAACTTTTATTTAAACAAAACAGCAAAATTGTATCAATCTAAAAAAGATACGCTCGCGTTGGTTTATAGATGGTTAGCATTTAGTGAAATGAGTAATTCCAATGGTACCGAAAAAGCAATTGTAGACTATTTTGCAAAAGCAGTAGAAGTCAGCCCCAAAGACAGTGCTATTTACAATGATTTTGCCAACTATCATTTTAAAAGAAAGAATTATTCAGCTGCTTCGGAACAGTTTACCAAATTCCTCAATCTGGTCTCTAGTAAAACCAATTTATTATCGGGCTATTATAATAGATCTATTTGTAAGTATTACTCTAATGATAAAGCAGGAGCCAAGGCAGATTTACTTAAATGTATTGCAATTGATCCAAATAATGCTGAAGTAAAAAAATTAAAAGATCTATTGGATAAAGCCGGTGGATAAAGGTATTTTCGTTGTATGAAAAAGGGTTCTATCGGCGTATTTGATAGTGGATATGGTGGCCTAACTGTATTAAAGGAATTGGTAAAGAAAATGCCCAACTATGATTTTTTGTATTTGGGTGATAATGCAAGGGCACCTTATGGCACCAGAAGTTTTGAAACTGTATATCAATATACCTGGGAAGCAGTGCAATGGTTTTTTAAACAGGGATGCGAACTAGTAATACTTGCATGCAATACAGCATCTGCAAAGGCCCTCAGAAATATTCAACAAATTAATTTACCTAATGGATATGCCAATAAAAGAGTATTGGGCGTAATTAGGCCTACTGCAGAAGTGATAGGGCAATTTTCTACCAGTAAACATATTGGGGTGATGGCTACTTCTGGAACGGTTCAGAGCAAAAGTTATTTAATAGAAATTCAACATTTTTTTCCAGAAGTACAAGTGCATCAGGAAGCCTGCCCCATGTGGGTACCCATTGTAGAAAATGGGGAGTTTGATAAACCTGGGGCCAACTATTATGTGCAACAATCCATTGATAAATTAATTCAACAAAACGGTGAAATTGATACCATTTTATTGGCTTGCACCCACTATCCGCTATTAATGCCTAAGATTAAGCAATTTGTACCCGAGGGAATTCAACTGATTTCTCAAGGAGAAATTGTGGCCAACAGCCTCAGTGATTATTTGGAGAGACACCCCACAATGGCCCAAAAATGTAGCCAAAATGGGCAAATCAGGTTCTGTACAACTGACTCAGCAGCTGATTTTGACCTAAATGGGGCAATTTTCTTCGGAAAACCCCTTAAATCGGAGCATATTCTGTTGGGTCATTAGGTTTTATTTCTTAATTTTGCCGTCCTTTCACAAGCGGCGGTATGGTGACTGCAGCAATTGAAAAGAAACACTATTTTAGGGTTAGTAAAAAAAGTTATCAATGAAACGTACATTCCAACCACACAAACGTCGCAGAAAAACCGTTCACGGTTTCCGAAAGCGTATGGAATCTGCAAATGGCCGTAAAGTATTGGCAAGCCGCAGAGCGAAAGGTCGCAAGAAACTATCTGTTTCAAGCGAAAAAGGATTAAAATAAGCCCAACCTTCGGGTAGCTATTGCTTTCTAATTTATTAGGAGATCAACTGCTTGGGATAAAAAATATAAGCTCCGTCTCTTTGACGGGGCTTTTTTAGTTTTGTAAAATATGAGTAAGATTAACGGGTATAATAGCAAAGAAAAATTAAAAAGCCGAAAGGCTTTGGAATGGCTATTTGCCAAAGGCAAGTCTTTCTCGGTATTTCCTATTAAAGTATTTTATACGGTAACAGAAATGGCTTTAGAAGCCATTAGCGATAATGTTATAGGAGATAAAAATGCTACTGATGGTCATGCTAAAGTTGCTATGTATAATACAACAACTGAATTAAATGTATTGGTAAACGCAGGGGTTGGAGTGAGTGCCCGTAATTTTAAAAAAGCTGTGGAGCGCAACAGAATCAAACGTTTATTACGCGAAGTGTATCGAACACAAAAACAGCAACTACTTTCAACTGCTAAGAATAAACAAATCCATATTAATGCATTCTTTTTATATATAGGAAAAGAAATGCCTATGCATGACCAACTAAATACCAGCATGGAAAAACTGCTTCAAAAATTTCAAGAGAAAATTAGCAAGGACCAACTATCTGTTTCGCAAATAAAACCTAGTGAGTCTCTAATAAATCCTATGCCAAGTGCAACAGATAATAATGGAACTATTGATAGTGTAAACAATCCTGCTCAATAATATGTGTAGTCAATGCAATATATTAGCCTCAGTAAATGCATATAATAAGACAACTGAATATGCAAAAAAACATGCAATCAATACTACTAAAAGGTCTACTGTGCTTATTCAATTTTCTGTTACAAAAGCATTGGGCTATCTATTGATTCCATTTATTAAAATTTATCAATACATCATCTCTCCGGTGATGGGTCCTAAATGCAGATTTATTCCCACTTGTTCTGCGTATGGAGAAGAAGCATTAAAAAAATACGGGCTATTTAAAGGCGGATGGCTGCTGATGAAAAGATTGAGCAAATGCAGGCCTGGAGGCGGATCCGGCTGGGATCCAGTGCCTTAGTTTATTCAAAAAAGAAATAAAAATGCGCTTACGATAAAAGCCTAAAATTTTCTTCATTTCGGCTGCAATGAAAAAACTCGCCCCGATAAATCGGGACTCAAACAATTTTCATTGCTAACGCCTCATTCGAAAATTTTTGAACGGCTTTTCTCTGAGGCTTATTTTTATTCCATTTTTGAATAAAAATTTCTACTGTACAGGTGCAACCGTAAGCGCTTGCAATTTGGTAATCATTTCTCTTATTTCTTTGATGCTGTAAAAGCGATAAATTTCCGGTTCTTTTCCATCTATTTTTTCTGCTGAACGCATTTGATGGTAAGGTCCTACAACTTCAGCCGCTGCATTATCCGTAATTTTTACTGCTTGGTTGGGTAAGATAAAATAATTGCGATTGGCTACTGAAACATTTTTACCTGCTGATAATAAAATAAGCGAATCTATTTTTTGCTTTAATGATTCCTGTGTAATGGTTGTTTGTGCTTTGTCTGCAGCACTGTATTTTTGGTAGCTTCCTATAATGGTATCATTCTTTACATTGATAATGTATAACCCGTTCTCCATCATTTCTACAGTTGCATCACCTGCGGGCGTACTTAATTTAAACTGAACTTTTTTGCTATTGATGTCTAGGCTTTTCATTTCATGACCAGCACCATCTTTGGCTTTAATTGTTCCATTATTTAAATCTATTGCTACCTCACCTTTGCTCATCACTACAACGGTTTTATGATCTCCGGAGCAAGCAGTAAATAAAATGGTTGCACAAAGCAACAAAGAAAATACTTTCATAAGCAAGGTTTGATGGGTAAAAAAACTGCCCCCTATCAATAGGAGGCAGAACTAAATTACATTTTATAACTGAAAATAATAAGCTATTTATTTAGCGGCAGCAAAACGTTCTGCTACTTTATTCCAATTAACCACATTCCAAAATGCGGCTAAATAATCGGCTCTTTTGTTTTGATATTTTAAGTAGTAAGCGTGTTCCCAAACATCAGCACCTAAAATAGGATTGCCTTTAACTTCGGCAATGTCCATCAAGGGATTGTCTTGGTTGGGTGTAGACGATACTTCTAACTTGCCATCTTTTACCAATAACCAAGCCCAGCCACTACCAAAACGAGTCATACCTGCTGCTGCAAATTTTTCTTTGAATGCATCAAATGAACCAAAAGCAGTATTGATAGCATCAGCTAAAGCACCTGTTGGTGTTCCACCTGCATTAGGGGCTAAACTCTCCCAGAAAAAAGTATGGTTCCAATGTCCACCACCGTTATTGCGAACAGCGGGGCTAATGGTACCAGCAACTTTCACTAATTCTTCTAAAGACTTTCCTTCATTTGGTGTTCCTGCAACAGCTTTGTTTAAGTTGTCTACATAGGCTTGGTGGTGCTTACCATGGTGAATTTGCATGGTTAAGGTATCAATATGTGGTTCTAACGCTTCGTGAGCATAAGGTAAAGGGGCAAGTGTAAATGACATAAATAGTTATTGAATTGATTAATGTTAAATTTTGTAGGGCAAATTTAAGGTTCACGACTTAAACTAAGTGTTAAGGGATTCATTTGTTTCGGAATTCGAAATCAAAGGAACTGCTTTATTAAACACAATATTTTCTGTTGCTGGGGTAACAATTTTTATGGGTGTCAAAATCAAATACATCGTTCGCTGCCGAGAAATGCAGTTACTAAGTTCTAAATGTTTTAAAGTTTGCATTTCTCAAAGGCTCACTCTTGCATTTGATTTTGACTTAGGCAATTTGTTTCTACAAAGCATTCATTACATCATGCTTTAGATGATTGGTGTGCTTTATTGGTAAAACCCTTAAGATACCCAAACCAATTTGTTATTTTTATCGAATATTTCCATCATTAAAGTAATTTTTGTATATTTATGATGGAATAAACCAACAATTTGTATTAATGTAAACGTTGAAATATTCCATCATATTAATTATTAATACAACTAAAGATGGAAAAAGCCGTCAAAGATTGGCACGCAATGAGCGACCCAGCCATTTTGGAGGTCTTGGGTAATTTCATTCAACAAACCCGGCTACAGCAAAATAAAACGCAGCAACAAGTTGCAAAGGCGGCGGGCCTAAACCGTTCTACAATAGTGCAGGTTGAGAACGGTGGCGGCGGCACATTACTATCATTTATTCAGATATTAAGGGCTTTAGAGCAACTGCAACTGTTTCAAAATTTTGAATTTAGGCAACAGATTAGCCCACTACAGATAGCTAAGATTGACCAAAAAAATCGACAAAGGGCAAGCACTAAAAAGGGCACAGGTATTGAAAAATCAAAAAGCAACTGGTAATGATTACAAGCGCATTCATTAACATCTGGAATAAAAGAGTTGGAGCTATTGTTTGGAATAAGGATACAGAAATGGCTTCTTTTGAATTTGAGCCCTCTTTTCTTGCCAACGAATGGGATTTATCTCCATTGAAAATGCCAATTGCAAATACGACAAAGCGAATATTTTCCTTTCCAGAATTACGCCGCACAACTACATTTAAAGGCTTGCCGGGTTTATTAGCAGATGTATTGCCAGATAAATATGGTAATAGCTTAATCAATGCTTGGCTCTCAAGAAATGGCCGCCCATCTGATAGTATGAATCCAGTAGAATTACTTTGCTTTATTGGAAAAAGAGGAATGGGTGCATTAGAATTTGAACCCATCATTCCAAAACCAAATAATGGTGCTACCAAAATTGAATTGGAGAGCCTGATCAATATTGCTCAAGAAATTCTTTCGGGCAGACAGGATTTTAATACTAGTCTTTCTAGTGATGAAGCAAAAGCATTGAGTGATATGTTGAAAATTGGCGCCTCTGCCGGTGGTGCGAGGGCTAAAGCAGTCATCGCATTTAATCCTGAAACAAAAGAAATTCGTTCGGGGCAGGCAGATGCACCTAAAGGATTTAGTCATTGGTTGCTGAAATTTGATGGAGTTTCCGATTTGCAATTAGGTACAGCATCTGGTTATGGAAGAATTGAAATGGCCTATCACCTGATGGCGAAAGAAGCTGAAATAGAAATGACTGAATGTAGGTTACTGGAAGAAAACGGTAGGGCTCATTTTATGACCCAGCGTTTCGACAGAGAAAATGGCAAAGACAAACTGCATACCCAAAGTTTTTGTGCAATTGCTCATTATGATTTTAACGAAGTGGCATCGTTTAGCTATGAACAATTATTTGAAACTATGCGGCGCCTGTTATTGCCATACACCGATGCTGAACAGTTGTATCGCAGAATGGTATTTAATGTAATGGCAAGAAACTGCGATGACCACACTAAAAATTTTGCATTTATTATGCACAAAACAGGTGAATGGAAACTGTCTCCTGCTTTTGATATTTGCCATTCTTACCGGCCAGGAAGTATATGGGTAAGCCAACACTCATTAAGTATCAATGGCAAGCGACAAAATATTACCCGTGAAGATTTGCTTGAGGTAGCCAAAAATATGAACATCAAAAAGGCGAGCGCCATTATTAATCAAGTAAATGATGTTGTAAGCAGATGGAATGATTTTGCAGTGCAAACAAATGTAAAAGGAGAATTGAGGGATGCTATTGCGAATACTTTATTATTATTATAATCTTAAGAAGAAGTAAAAACACAAATTGCTAAAGCAATTACATTGTTATCTGATGCTGAGACAACAATTTTTAAAAGTGCCTTAATCAACTAATCTCTTTATCGTAATAGGAAGGGAGTTTTACCAACCCTCTTTTTACACAATAAGTAACTAGCTCGGCTCTAGAATGAATATCAAAAAGTTTGGCTAACTGATTGTAAAAACTTTTAACAGAAGATCTACTCAATTGCATAATCTTCGCAATTTCATCATAAGAAAAATCGGCAGCATTGAGAATGATAAATTCAATTTGGTTAGGAGTTAAGTTGGGGTACTCTTTTTGTCTAATAGCAGCCGCAGATTTTGATAGTTTTATCTCCTTGGGTTTATTAATGAGCAACAAATCGATATTGTTCACTCTTGGCCGCTGATTCGATGGCTTCAAAAAAAATATTTCTATCGCCAAAGCAGGATATATAAATGCCAGAATCTCTATGAGCAAAATGTTTAGAAATAAAAGCAATAGCACCTTCGCTAAGTACTTCGGTAACTATTTCTATATTGGAATGAGTAGAGATACCAATCATTTTAACCTGCTGATATTTATGGCTGATGTATTGGGCTATAAGTAATCCATCAACTTTGGGCATTTGGATATCCAGTAAAATAATATGGGGCATTTTTTTTGATTTATTCAGCCCAAGTAGTAAATCTAAACCATCATGTGCATCAATGATAAGTTGATTTTTTTTGTACAGTTTAAGTTCTTCTTTAATTAAAGTTCGAAAGCGAAAATCATCTTCAGCAAGTGCAAATAGCATCATGAAATATTGGATTTGTATTCAATATAAAGAGAAAAACACAAAAAATGGGGGGGGGGGGTAAAAACTCAAAAAATTGACAATATGGTTATTTTTTTCAGCAATCTAAAGAAATGACCATTTGGATATACCTGTTTTATTTTTTTAAGTCTATTTTGCTGTTGAATTAATTCGCTATTTATTTATAATTAACAGTTCTGTGGCCACAGAGAAAAAAATGGAATTTGGTAAATACGATATTACTCGGGGTATAAAAAGACAGCCCGGCGAAAGCGAAACTGGAAATCATGCAGTAAAAGCAAGAAAAAAACCGCTGAACATTCAACTCAAAGCGTTAAAATGAGTTAATAAATTAAAAAATTAAAACAATGAAAAAATTGGAACAACACACTATGGAAAATATTAGTGGTGGAAAATTATGCGGTGGTCACGGGGCGACAATAACTGGGTTTGCCTGTGCCGCGTCTGTAATTATTTGTTTTACTCCTTTTCTACCTCTTGTTGGCGCATTAGCAATTACTTGTGGTATGGGATTTACTTGCGAAGCATAAAGAATAATTTTTATTTTTTACTAATTAATTTTAAAAATATGAAACAATTAAAGACAGAAGAAATGTCTTCTATTAACGGGGGTTCATTTATGGATGGTGTTTGTGGTGCTTTTGCGATGGCTAGATTGTTTGCAGCTCCTTTGGCTATCACTGGAGTAGGGTTAGGAATTGTAACTGCAGGAACCGCAGTTTGTATTGGAGCAAAAATGTTTGGTCTTTATTAAACCTTTAATGCTCCATAAATTGAGTTTTATGGAGCATTATTAAATTTTTTAAAATGAAAATACTTGCAATAAGAATTTTTTTAGCACTAATTATAGTTTGGAATTTAGTAGCGTACGAATTAAATATAATATCAACAAAAATCGAAAGATTAACATATATAACTGTAATGGTTATTGCAAATATTATATTCTGGAAAGATTATAAAAGGAAAAATTAAAGATTTTTAACTCAAGGCAATAACTGGAGTTATTGAATAGCTAATGAAAACGATAAAGAAATAAATGACTAGTAATTCAAAAGCGGCTAATAGTTTTTTCGAATTTAAATGGTGGTATTTGTTTATTATATACTCAATTATTTATTCTTCAATAGTCTGGCTTACTAATACGCTGATTTACACTGATAGTTATTACTTCTCGATTTGGAGCAATCAATTAAGTTTTGAGAAGACAGAACTAATGATTAAAAAAATAAATAATTTTCAATGGGTAAGCTATTTAATTTTAATAATTTTCCTTTTAGTTAAATGGGTTTTCATATCTGGCTTTTTATATACATGCCTATATTGGTTTAATTACACTATTTCCTTTTCGATATGCTACAAAATTATCATGATTGCCGAAATCCCAATAATACTGAGTGGGATTTTTAAATTCTTTTATTTTTATTATAATAAGCCGGTATCAATTGACGAGGTGCAACTTTTCTATCCACTTTCTGTGGTGCAACTTCTTTCAATTAAAAAAATGCCTTCATATATTTTATATCTCCTACAGCAAATTAATATTTTCGAGATTGGGTATTGGGTTATATTAACTTCCCTAATCAAGTTTTATTGTTGTAAATCTTTTTTGTGGTCGTTTAAGATATCGATGTATAGTTATGGAATTGCAATGATTATATGGTTGCTTTTTATAGTATTCTTACAAATACAATTTAATTAACAATGAAGAAAAATGCAATTAAATGTGTTGCAATTTTATGCTTAAGTTTAGTAATGTATTTGAGTTTTCGAATAATTAATGGTATTCAACAAAAAAAAATATCAGATAAAAATACGAAAACTATACCACTGTTTTCTTTTGTCTCAATGAGCGGAAAAAAATTCAGTAATTTGGATTTGCCTAATGTAGACGCTAAAATTGTTTTCAACTATTTTAGCCCCGACTGTGATCATTGCCAATATATGGCAACGCAATATTTTAAAAACAGAGAGAAACTAAAAGACATTTTAATTTTGATGATAACAATAGCAGACAGCAATAGCGTTGCTGTTTTTAGTAATAATTATCAATTAAGCTCTATGCCCAACATTATCTTACTAAGAGATGACAAGTATGATTTTTATAAAATATTTGGTACTATGAATGTGCCATCATTTTTTATTTATCGACATAAGAAGCTGGTAAAAAAAATTATTGGTGAAACCAAAATAGAAAATATTTTAGCTCCTATTTAATTACTCTAAAGTAGAAGATAAATGTTCTCTAAATGAAAGAAATAAATATTAAAGATACATTCTCGTTGCAGCAAGATCAATCTGATTGCGGCATTGCTTGCCTATTTTCGATACTTAAATATTATGGTGGTAATAATACTTTAGAAAATCTTAGAAAGCTAAGTGGTACAAATATAACAGGAACTACATTGTTAGGGTTATTTCAAGCATCTAAAGCGATTGGGTTTAATGCTGAAGGATGCGATGCTGACATTGAAGCATTAATTCAACATCAGAAACCTCTGATACTGCACGTGATTATTGATAGTCAACTTCAACACTTCATTGTGTGCTTTGGGACAATCAAAAAAGAAAGTGAAATTAAATTCATCATTGGCGATCCAGCAAAGGGAATCCTTTATATGTCGCAAGATGAATTAACTCAAATCTGGCAATCAAAAAAATGCTTGATATTAGAACCAAATAATGATTTTAAAAGTGTGGAATATATAGCCATACAAAAAAAGAAATGGATCAAACATTTAATTAAAGAAGATATACCCCTTTTAGCTATTGCAGCTGCTATTGGATTGGGTATTGCTATTTTAGGTATAGTAATGAGTTTGTTCTCTCAGCGTTTAATTGATGATATATTACCCAAGAAGAATTTTGTAAAATTAAATTTGGGCATTGTATTGGTATTTTTATTAATGATAATAAAAGAAGGATTATCAGCCTTAAGGCAATATTTTTTGTTCAGACAGTCTAAAGATTTTAATAATAGGATAATTAGTAACTTTTATTCCAAATTATTAGAATTACCCAAGCCCTTTTTCGATACTCGTAAAATTGGGGAGTTAACTGCAAGGTTAACGGATACCTCAAGAATACAAAGGGTAATCAGTCAACTTGCTGGCAATGTAGTAATAGACACCCTAATTACAATGACAATCTTTGGTTTTCTCTTCTTTTACTCATGGATAATAGCTGTATCATCTTTATTGGTTTTACCCGTTTATTTTATACTCATATATAGAAACAATAAAAACATTATTGATGGTCAACGAAATATTATGAGCAGTTATGCTATGAGTGAAGCAAACTATATATCTACCCTGCAGGGGATTGAACCGATAAAAAATCTTAATAAGCAAACACTTTTTGCATCAACCAATAATTTTATTTACAATAAATATCAAGATTCAATTTTTACTTTAGGAAAAGTGCAAATCAAACTTGGCTTATTTGCAAATAGTTTCGGCGTAGTATTTTTATTAAGTGTTCTTTTATATAGCAGTCATCAGGTGTTGAATGGTAGTTTAAAAGTAGGCGAATTGATGGCTATTTTAGGAATGTGTTCCACTCTGTTACCAAGCGTTGCCAATCTTGCATTAATATCTATACCAATAAATGAAGCGAAAATTGCCTTTGACAGAATGTTTGAATTTACTGGAGTTGAACCTGAATCGAGTGGCGGGAGTTTAACGATTAATGAGTTTAAATCATTAACAGTAGAACAACTCTTATTTCGTTTTGCTGGCAGAAGCCCTTTGTTTAAAAATGTTTCTTTTGAAGTAAAAAAAGGAGAGATCATAGCCATAATGGGAGAAAATGGTTCTGGCAAAAGTACTATCTCACAAATTTTGCAGAAACATTATGAATACGAAAATGGACGTATAGTTATTAACAAGAATGAATTGTTGAATGATGTATCACTTGACAATTGGAGAAATATCATTGGAGTAGTGCCCCAACAAGTACATATTTTTAATGCCACAGTTTTAGAGAATATTTCATTTGATGATGCCACTACAAAAACACAAGCCGTTTTAGATTTTTTGAAGTTTTATGGTTTTACTACATTTATCGATAGTTTACCTCAGTCTTATATGACGCTTGTTGGTGAAGAGGGTATTAATTTATCGGGCGGGCAAAAACAGATGATCGCATTAGCAAGAGCATTATATCACAAACCACAGCTATTGATTTTAGACGAGGCCACTGCCTCTATGGATAGAGTTTCTGAACAATTTGTTTTAAAATTATTAACTGAGCTGAAAAGTTCAATGGGTATTATATTTATCACGCATAGATTGCATGTTTTAAAATCATTTTGTGATCGGATATATATATTGGAAAATGGGGAAACGACTGTTTCTGGTAACCACGATGCCCTTCTTTTAAGTGATAATTTATATAGTCAATACTGGAATGATTTAATGGTTAATTAATTAGAATTACCGCTTCGATCTAAAAAATGATTTCATTAAGAAAGCACATTCAGCTTCTAGTACGCCGTGCACCAATTCTGTTTTAGGATGAAAGGGCCATTGCTCCTGAGTTAATCTGCGGTATCCATTTTTTTCATCGGAAGCACCGTAAACAATTCGGCCTAATTTGCCCCAATAGATTGCACCACAACACATGATGCATGGCTCTACGGTTACATATAAACAAGCGTCTGGTAAATATTTACTTCCTAAAGAACTGTATGCAGTTGTTAGTGCGAGTATTTCTGCGTGCGCAGTAGAGTCGTTTAATAATTCAACTTGATTATGTCCTCTTGCAATAATGGTATTGTTTAATACCACTACTGCACCTACAGGAACTTCATCGGCATCATATGCCATTTGTGCTTCTTTCAATGCCTGTTGCATGAAATATTCATCATTCAACAGCTGCATATACTATAATTTTTTAATCATGATATTTCTGTACCATACATTGTCTCCGTGATCTTGTAAAGCAATATGACCACCAAAGGTTTTTCCAAAATCTGGGGAGTATTTAAATTTACTACCTGCAATCAATGCTTTCCAATCTGCATCACCATAAGTTGTTGAAACGGTATTTACGCCATTCAGGTAAAAATCTAATTTGCCATTATAGCTGATGATATCAACGAAGTTCCATTCGCCTACTTTATTTACTGCACCTTCTTTTCCTTCAACTAAATCGTACAAATTTCCTGCACGGTGTTTTTTTATTTTTCCATCGGGGTGACCATCATTGTCTAACACTTGCATTTCTGGGCCAGTAAACCATACTTGTTTGTATTTACTTGTATCATCTTGAACCCAAAAAATAATTCCACTATTTCCGTTCTTCGAAATCTTCCATTCTAATTTCAAATGAAAATTAGTAAAGCTTGCATCTGATACTAAATCTCCTCCTTCCTTTGGATTTGTTTTTTTTGAATCCGCATCAAAAAACAAAGTGCCATCCTGAACTTTCCAAGCAGCACTTGCTGTTGGTTTTCCATAGCAATGCCAGCCCTTGGTGGTTTTTCCATCAAACAAAGATACCCATTCTTTTGGCTTGGGTTGAGTAGGCGTGTTAAAGCTTAAGCTAATGAAAGCGAAAGCTGCAATAAGTATAGTGCGCATGGGAATTATTTTTTAAGTAAAAGAACATATTTCACCATCTGCTTGGCATCGGCTTCTGAAACGGTTGGATGCGGCGTCATAGGTACTTCACCCCATACTCCTTTACCACCTGCGATAATTTTAGATGCAAGCATCGTAATATTGGCATCGGTACTTTCGTATTTGTTGGCAACATCTTGATAAGCTGGTCCTATTAATTTTTCTCTTACTTTATGGCAAGTAAGGCAATCTGATTTTCCTATCAAGGCCAATCCTTTTTGATAATCGGGAT